>CALGNN010000033.1 GCA_937961455.1 uncultured Saprospiraceae bacterium | reverse complement strand
TGACTCAAAAGAAAACAATTGCTCATCAGAGAGAAGAACTTCTTAAGGCAGATGAAAATGATATGCTTAAGGTGTTTCCAAATCCTGCAAATGAAGTGATTCATTTGGAGTTTGAAAGCAGCATTGATACAGAATATTCTATTGCTATTAAAGATGTTTTTGGTCGAACATTAATGGGTAAAAAAATGCAAGGAAATGGCAGTTTTATAGCCGAGCAAATCAATGTTAAGACATTGTCGCCAGGCTTATATTTACTAATGTGGGAGTATGATGATAAAATCGCAGTTAAACAAATCATTGTACAATAATTCCACAATTTACAAAGCCGCTATCATCGCATTGTGTTGATTGCACATGATAACTGGCTTATTTGATTGTTTTGCGTAAAAGCGTGAACTGGCGTACTCAATTAGTTTTGAGTGCGCCTTTTTGTTGATTACAATATCTCTTTAAAAAATGAGTCGGAGTTTTTAGGATAAGTGATATTCAATTAAGGCATTTTGATGTTATCATTAATTAAGTTTAATTCGCTTTTAGTATTAATATCAGCCAAGTAATATGTTTACTATTTTTCTCATAGTTGCTTCATTTGCGGTCATAAAAGTCTTGATGCAAATTATCAATGAACGAAGGTGCTTAGATGACTCTTCGATTCGCTTGTTTATGTTAAATCGTTTGAATGAAAAAGAACGAAAAAAGATAACAGCGCACTTGGTGATTTGTGAACAATGCCGTGATAAATTCCACAATTTTGAATTTGGTAAATCCAGCAAAGAACAAGAATGAATTGATGCAAAAGATTTATACTTGTTGAATCATGGCGACTAAAAATATATGCTCACTAAACAATTTCATATTATTTATTCTAATACTAAGTTGCTTAATGAGTTCTTGTGTAAGCACTGAAGAAGTACAATATCCCATGGCATTTGAAAAAGCCCATTGGCTATTCAAAGAAGATGGCGACTACATTTATCGCTCACAAATGGTGCATGACGTTCTTTATAATGATACCATTCGCAGCCTGAATAAAAATCAAATCATTGCAACACTCGGAAAACCTGATAGAATAAATGAAGGACATCTATATTATATGATAGCACAAAAACGCTTGGGAGTTTGGCCCCTGCATACAAGAACACTCGTGATAAAATTAACAAATGATCAAAAGGTTGATTGGATTAAGTTGCACGAATAAGCTTATATTTAAAAGACATAAATTTTGTATAAGATATTATGAGAAACTTTATATCTGCATTCATGCTTATCCTATTTGCTATCACTGCTTCAGCACAGGAATTGAGCTATGAGATTTATGATGGGAATGCTAAGGGAATAGATAAAGAAAAATTAATCGCTGCAAACAGTTTAAAGGACCTTAATCCTGGTTTTCCTTCTTCATGGATAAACTATTATGAATCAGTCGAACTTTGGGTCAGAATTAATGGCGAGCTCCAAAGTGCAAAAGGAGTTGATGATAATCTCAACGTAGCTCAAAAAAATTTGCTAAAGAAGGCAGACATGGGTAGCGAAATAATAGTTAGTGTCATGTATAATCCTGATACAATTATTAATGATGAAGATGACATTAGAGAAATTAGTTTTAACTATTCGATCGTTCCTGCGAAGAAGGCTGCCTATCCATTAGGTTATGATAAACTCAAAGAATTTCTTTGGGAAAATGGTGTCGAAAAAATAGCTGCATTAGATCAAGAGGTCATTCGAAATTCCATTATAAGATTTAGTATTGATAAAAGTGGAAATGTCTCAAATAGCAGTGTGGAAATGTCTTGTGGAGATCCTGCCATTGATGAAATATTGCTAGAAGCAATAAACAAAATGCCATCATGGAATCCTGCTGAGAATTTTCAAGGTCAGAAAATCTTGCAAAATTTTCAATTTATCGTAGGTAGTATTCTAGGCTGCTAAAAAAATAGGCGAGAGGCTTGCGAGCCTAGTTCGTATTTTGAGTCTATAAATATTCAAGCATGCTTCTTATTGAAATAGCTAGAGGCATTACTTTTTATATATAAAAAAAGCTAAATTGTTCCTCTTTTCGAATTTTTAAAAGCTAAGCTCAATTTGGACTTTTTACATCTACACTGCCATACACAATATTCTTTATTAGACGGAGCAAATCACATTCCATCATTGATGGAGAAAGCTGCAGCTGACGGGCAAAAAGGTGTCGCCATTACCGATCATGGAAACATGTTTGGTGTATTCCAATTTGTAGCTGAAGCTAAGAAGCACAATGTTAAACCCTTAGTCGGCTGTGAATTTTATCTAGTAGAAGATCGACATAAGAGATCTTTCTTGAGATCCAAGGGCGAAAGAGATAGAAGGTATCATCAACTTTTGCTGGCTAAAAATCCTGAAGGTTATAAGAACTTATCTAAGCTTTGTTCCTTAGGATTTATTGAAGGACTCTATGATAAGTTTCCACGGATTGATAAAGAACTTTTATTGCAATATTCAGAAGGCTTAATTGCAACCTCTTGTTGTATTGGAGCGGAGCTACCTCAAACGATTATTCATCAAGGAGAGGCTGCAGCAGAAGAAAAAATAAAATGGTGGATCGATCTTTTTGGGGATGATTTTTACATTGAAATACAAAGGCAAAAAGGATTAGAAAATATCGATCAACTTGGGATTTCACAAGAAGATGTGAATCAAGCCTTGATAAGATTGGCTCGTAAGTTTGATCTGAAGATCATCGCAACAAATGATGCGCACTATTTAAACGAAGAAGATTATACACCACATGATATTCTCCTTTGTATCAATACTCAGCGAAAAGTTCAAGAAGAAAATAGATTTAAATTTTCTAGCAGTGATTATTATTTCAAGACGAAGTCTGAGATGCAGTTGGTATTTAAAGATATCCCTGAAGCATTAGACAATACCATTGAAGTATACGATAAAATTACAGCACCAGAACTTGAACAAGATATATTGCTTCCCAATTTTCCTTTACCTGAAGCATTTAAAAATCAAAAGGATTATCTGCGTCATCAAGTTTTTGAAGGCGCCAAAGTAAAGTATAAAGAGATTACCGCTATTGTTGAAGAACGACTCAATTATGAATTGAAGATCATCGATGATATGGGTTTCAATGGTTATTTTTTAATTACCCAAGATTTTGTTTGCGCGGCCAGAGATTTAGGAGTTGCTGTTGGTCCTGGTAGAGGTTCTGCAGCTGGTTCAGCAGTTGCTTTTTGTTTGACGATTACCAATGTGGATCCGATAAAATACAATTTGCTCTTTGAGCGATTTTTGAATCCTGAGCGAATCAGCATGCCTGATATTGATATTGACTTTGATGATACGGGAAGGCAAAAAGTGATCGACTATGTAGTTGATAAGTACGGACAAGAACAAGTTGCGCAGATTGTAACATTTGGGAAAATAAAAGCCAAGTCCTCTATTAGGGATATTGTAAGGGTTAATGATTTGCCTATTTCTGAAGGAGATCGACTAGCGAATCTTGTCCCGACCCGAGGAATAAAAAGTTTGAATAAAGTCTTCAATCAGTCTGAAAAAGAAATAAAGGAAGATTGGAATGGAGATGATTTAAAAAACATACAATTACTCAGACAGTTAAGAGGAGCAGGTGGAAAAGACGGAGAATTGCTTTCGATGTCAGAGCGGATTGAAGGCGCAGTAAGAAGTACAGGAATCCATGCCGCCGGAGTGATCATTGCTCCTAGTGATATCAAAAATCATATTCCTGTTTGTACCTCTAAGGAATCCAATTTGCTAATCACCCAATTTGATGGTGATGTGATCGAAAGAGCAGGAATGCTAAAGATGGATTTTCTTGGATTGAAAACGCTCAGCATCATTAGAGATGCCATTCTAAATGTTGTTGATTCTCATGGAGAGGAAGCACGGATTGATCCGGATGAAATACCACTTGATGATGAGAAGACTTATGAACTATTTCAACGAGGAGAAACCATTGGAATATTTCAGTTTGAGAGTACTGGGATGCGGAAGCATATGCATGCCTTAAAGCCAACGAATATTGAGGACATCATTGCAATGAATGCTTTGTATCGTCCTGGGCCGATGGACTACATCCCACTCTTTATTTCAAGAAAACACGGAAAAGCAAAGATTGAGTATCCTCACGAAATGCTTACGGATCTTCTGAAACCTACCTACGGGATTATGGTTTATCAAGAGCAAATCATGCAATGTGCGCAAATCATTGGTGGATTTAGTTTGGGTAAAGCAGATGTACTCAGACGGGCGATGGGAAAGAAGAAGAAGAAGGAGATGGATGCCCAGAAAATCATCTTTGTCGAGGGAGCTGAAGCCAAGGGAATTGAGAAGGAAAAAGCCGAAGAGATATTTTCCATCATGGAAAAATTTGCTTCATATGGTTTTAATAGATCACATGCTGCTGCTTATTCTATCTTGGCTTTTCAGACTACCTATCTAAAGGCACATCATCCTGCAGAATTTATGGCCTCTATTCTTTCGCACAATAAGAATGACATCAAGACCTTGAATATGTTTTTGCGGGAATGCAAGAGGATGAAATTAAAAGTATTGGGTCCTGATGTGAATGAGAGTAAGATCAATTTTGCTGTAAATAAAGATGGGGATATTCGATTTGGATTATCTGCACTTAAAGGAATAGGAGAGGGTCCTTCTCAAGAAATACTTGACGAAAGAATCGCAAATGGTCCTTTCCAAAATGTGTATGATATGTTAAAGCGATTGAGTTCTAAAGCCATGAATAAGAAGACTTTGGAAACCTTGGTTACCGGTGGCGCGTTGGACTCATTGCATGATAAGTATCGCAGTCAATATTTTGCTATATCTGGAAAGTATCCCAGTTTTATTGAGCACTTGGTGAAGTTTGCTCAAGCACATCACAAATATGAAAACACCCAGCAAAATTCGCTTTTCGGAGAGACGATGAGTTCGGCTGTAGATGAGCCACAATTTCCAGAAGTAGAAAAATGGTCTTTGCTAGAGTTACTCACAAGAGAAAAAGAAGTGGCTGGGATTTATCTTAGTGGACACCCACTCGATGATTACCGACTTGAAATTGAGAATTATGTGAAATGCTCCATCGATCAATTGCCAGCCTATCAAAATCAAAAGGTAAGTATAGCAGGCATAGTCACAAGTGCAGGACATTTAATAAGTAAGAAGGGGACAGGCTATGGTCGATATACCGTCCAAGATTATAATGATTCACTCGAACTCCTGATGTTTACGGATAATTATTTAAAATTTAAGGAGCATTTCTTTGTAGGTAATATCATCTATATGGAAGGGAGTTATACAGAGAGTAGAAGAGGGAATGGAGAAATGCAATTCAATGTTTCGGATGTCAAGGTTTTAGATTCTATAGCTGAGTCAAAAACCAAATCCATTACGGTGCGAATGAAGCTAAGTCAACTGGATGAATCCATGACAAAAGAATTGCAAGATCTTATTGAAAATTTTGCAGGCAAACATCGATTAAAGTTATATATACAGGATACAGAAGAAGATGTTTCAATCGTAACACTCGCTGCAGGCAAAAGAGTAAATGCTTCAGAAGACTTTATCCATGCCTTAACTGAAATGGGTCTTGAATATAAATTGAATTGATAGATACAAAAATGAGTGATCTGTGCGTTTATTAGCTGTTTAAGATAAAGGATGATTTCTCGATTGATAAGTATATGTTTTTTGTTTTGCTTTTGTTTGGCTTGCCAAAACGAAACAACTAAAGAACATCAGGATTCGAATGAAGAACTTAAGTCAACAGCACTTAAGATTTTCGACTATGATGAAATGGCTCCTATATTTCATCAGAAAGACGGGAAAATACATGTAATAAATTTTTGGGCAACATGGTGTAAACCCTGTGTTGAAGAATTGCCTTACTTTGAGAAACTTCATGAACATTTTAGCGAGGATCAACTAGAGGTGCAGTTGGTGAGCTTGGATTTCCCAAAGGATTTTGATACGGTATTAAAACCATTTCTAGAAAAAAATCAATTAAAATCAGAGGTGCTCGTGTTGGATGACGGTAGGGCGAACTATTGGATTGACAAAATTGATCCTTCTTGGTCTGGGGCTATTCCTGCATCAATTATTTA
This sequence comes from uncultured Saprospiraceae bacterium, assembly GCA_937961455.1. Classification (GTDB taxonomy): domain Bacteria; phylum Bacteroidota; class Bacteroidia; order Chitinophagales; family Saprospiraceae; genus CALGNN01. The sequence goes on along the minus strand of CALGNN010000033.1, from coordinate 68,789 downwards.
TAAAGACGATAAACGTGAGTTTCACGAAAAACAATTTGCTAACTTTGAAGAACTTAAAATTCTTGTTGAATCATTTTTACCATAAAAAATAATAGTAATGAATCGATTTTTTTCTATCTCTCTCATTAGCCTTTTATATTTTGCTTTTTTTAGCGTGACAGACCACAGTGGTTTACACATAGGCGATAAAGCTCCAGATTTTTCCTTAAAAAATATTGATGGTGAATATTACTCACTTAAAGATATGGACGAGGTAAAAGGATACATCATCACATTTACTTGTAATACTTGTCCAGTAGCGGTAATGTATGAAGATCGCATCATTGACCTTCATAATAAATATGCAGATAAAGGATATCCTGTAATTGCAATCAATCCAAACGATCCAGATGTTAAGCCTGGAGACAGTTTTGATGAAATGATTGTAAGAGCAGAAGAAAAGTCATTTCCTTTTTTGTACTTGTTTGATGAAAAGCAAAAAGTATATCCTGCCTATGGAGCGACCAAAACGCCACACGTGTTTTTGCTAGATAAAAACCTTGTAGTTAAATACATGGGAGCTATTGATGATAATTCTAGAGATGCTTCCGCTGTTTCAGAGACCTATCTTGCAGATGCGATTGATGCATTGATGAAAGGAGAAAAACCAAATCCTAGTTCAACTAAAGCAGTTGGATGTTCTATTAAGAAAAAAGCCTAATCATTTAATCAGAAAGAGCATTAATTCCTTCAGGAGATAATGCTCTTTCACTTTATTTTAAATTCATGAAAAGTGTAGTAGCCTTGTTGGGTATCGTTTTGTTTTTTGTGGCCTGTGGAGGCGCAGACATCAATGACTGGCAGAAGTTGGACTTGCTCGAATATGACATGCCCATAAGCATTAAAGCACCTTCGGATCCAGAAATTAAAACCATGGACCTTTTAGTCCAAAAAGATATTTGGGTTAAAAAGGGGGATCACTACAATGTACAAATATTTCAATCTGATGCGTCTGGCACTGATGCAGAAAAAGTAAAAAACGCCTTGTTAACTGAGGTGAAAAATAATCCATTCTTTTCGAAAATAGTTAGTGAATCATCGGAGGGTTTTATCTATGAGACACTCATTGATAGTACCAATTACAACTATGGATTTCGTTACGTAAAAATAATGGGTGACAAGGAATACATATTTCAGACAGGCCTCATTGGTACATTTGTACTTGAAGATGTTGAAAGAATGTATGCAGCAGTTAAATAGAATTCAACTATTTATTGCTAGGCCTAATTGAAGGGTCAATCTTAAACTGACTTAATATAAAAAGTAGGGTAAGCAGGGTAATTGTTAGTATAATCATCGCATTAGTTTTATGGGTGAGACTAATTGATAAATTTTGGGTAAAACTTAATTTGTAAAATAAGAGCTGAGCACTACTTCAGCTCTTATTTTTTGTTTGTTTATTTTTTAGCTGCGCTAAATTTTCTACCGACAGCAGACCAATTTACTACATCAAAAAAGGCTTGAACATAATCTCCTCTTTTATTTTGATATTTTAAATAGTAGGCATGTTCCCATACATCAAGACCTAAGATGGGTGTTCCTTTTTTCTCAGCTACATCCATTAAGGGGTTATCTTGATTTGGAGTCGAAGTAATGAATAAATTTCCAGATCTATTTACACATAACCATGCCCATCCTGAACCAAATCTAGTAGCAGCTGCGGCAGCAAATTGTTCTTTGAATTTATCAAAAGAACCGAAGCTCTTATTAATTGCTTTTCCAATGGCGCTTGTCTTACTTGGGGCTCCACCACCATCTGGACTCATCACAGACCAAAATAAATTGTGATTGTAAAATCCTCCACCATTATTTCGAGCACCCGCTGGAGCTTTAGAAACCTTCTTAAGGATATCTTCGATTTTCATTTTTTCAAACTTAGTACCAGCAATGGCTGCATTAAGTTTGTTGGTGTATCCTTGGTGATGTTTGGTGTGATGAATTTTCATCGTTCTTCCATCGATATGTGGCTGAAGCGCCTTATAATCATAGGGTAGTTTTGGAAGTTTGAATGCCATAAATTAGAATTTAATTTGTTTAATTATATTATAATATTCTCAATATATAAATATGCTAAGACAAAAGTCTTGCCAATAGCTTAGTTTTTATCATTTTTGTTGACGAAACGCCGATCACTTTTAAGTAAACTGTGTTATATATTAATACAGTAGCGAAAGGATTGTTTATAAAAAAATCGAAAAATGAAATTTAGAAAGGAAAAAGATAGTATTGGATTTGTAAATGTTCCTGCTGATAAATACTGGGGGGCACAGACTCAGAGGTCTATTCAAAATTTTAAAATAGGCGCCCAAACTATGCCTATAGAAATAATTAGAGCCTATGCGATTTTAAAGAAAGCTGCAGCCGCTACTAATGCGGATCTTGGAGTATTGAGTAAAAAGAAAGCAGTACTTATTGCGAAGGTTTGTGATGAAATTAGTGAAGGCAAATTAGATGATCAATTTCCTCTAGTTGTTTGGCAGACAGGAAGTGGCACCCAGACGAACATGAATCTGAATGAGGTGATTGCTAATAGAGGGCATGTTATGAATGGTGGTAAGTTGAGTGATGCAAATAAATATCTTCATCCAAATGATGACGTCAATAAGTCTCAATCTTCGAATGACACGTTCCCAACCGCAATGAATATTGCAGCCTTTCAAATGCTAAAGGAATTGACACTTCCAGGTTTAGAGAAGTTAAGAAAAATGCTAGCGAAAAAATCAAAGCAATACATGAAGGTGGTGAAGATTGGTAGAACCCATTTCATGGATGCTACACCTGTGACCTTAGGGCAAGAATTATCTGGTTATGAAGCTCAGTTGGATCATGCAATCAAAGCCATCAAAAATAGCACTACGCATTTATCGGAATTGGCACTAGGTGGAACCGCTGTTGGGACAGGCTTAAATACACCCAAGAATTATGATAAAAAAGTAGCAGCAAAAATTGCTTCCTTAACGAAAATAAAATTTAAAACTGCCCCTAATAAATTTGAAGCCTTAGCCTCGCATGATGCCATTGTAGAAACACATGGCGCTTTGAAAACTGCTGCAGTCTCCTTAATGAAAATTGGGAACGACATTCGAATGCTAGCTTCTGGTCCCAGATCAGGAATTGGCGAAATCATTATACCAGCAAATGAACCAGGTTCGAGTATCATGCCAGGGAAAGTAAATCCAACTCAGGCAGAAGCTTTGACCATGGCCATGGCACAAGTAATTGGAAATGATGTTAGTATTAATGTCGGAGGAATGACTGGACAATTTGAATTGAATGTATTCAAGCCGGTGATAATTTTTAATTTCTTAATGTCTGCTCAATTAATAGGTGATGCATGTGTGAGCTTCTGTGATAATTGTGTGGCGGGTCTTAAACCGAACACGAAAAAGATCAAGGAGCATCTTGAAAATTCACTCATGCTCGTAACAGCTTTGAATACCAAAATCGGTTACGATAAGGCTGCCGAGATTGCTAAAAAGGCTTATAAAGAGGGGACTTCTTTAAGGCAAGCAGCGATTGCACTTGAATATCTTACGGACAAAGAATTTACTGAATGGGTGCGTCCAGAAAAGATGATATGAAAAAATAAAAGACCCCTGTGAAAACAAGGGTCTTTTTTTACTTACATACATTAGAAAATGACGAAACTCCGTGGAGTTTATCAAATATTATCTGTTTCTTTTAACAAGACTTCCAAATCTACTTAAATCAAAGGGTTAAGTCTATCACCGAAAAGGGGGATATTTAAGCTATAACGGGCTTTTAAGGCTAAATTGGTGACATTTTATTTTATAACTCTTTGACTAATTGAAGTAGAATTGTTTTGTGCAACAAACTAAATTCTATATATTTGCCGCCCATTTAAGAAAAAAGTTCTTTGTCATGGATTCATTGGATTACATTTCCTTGCCCATAACTGGTATGGGAGATGGTGTCCGATCATTTAACTTTCGAGTTGATAACGAATTCTTTAAAAGCTACAACGAAGAAGCCGAATTACAAGGTGAATTTGATGTAGTGGTAGTATGTGATAAGCGTCCTGGAATGATGACGCTTGATTTTAACATCAAAGGATTTACCAATACTTCTTGTGACAGATGCCTTGTACCCATCGCACTGCCTATAGAAAGTAAATATCAACTTCTTGTAAAATACGGTGAAGAAGCCTCATTGAATGATGAAGTGTTAACCATATCCAGCAAGACGGAAAAGCTTCTTTTGGCATCACATATATATGATTATATATTGTTGTCCATTCCTCATGCTAAGATATATGCATGTGAGCAAGAAGACATTCCACCATGTGATTTGGACATTTTAAAACATCTTGAAAGTAAAGATGAAAACACACCTGAAGCAGAGCAATCGCTTTGGGATGAATTGAAAAAATTTAGTAAAGAAAAATAACATAGTTATGGCACATCCAAAGAGCCGTATTTCAAAACAGCGAAAAAGAAAAAGAAGAACTCACCAAAAGTTGAGCTCTAAACCTATTGCTATCTGTAAGACTACAGGAGAGTCACATATCTATCACAATGCTTATTGGCATGAAGGGAATATGTACTATAAGGGGCAATTGGTAATTCAAGCAGACGATCTTGAAGACTAAATAAGAAATAAATAATTTTATGTAAAGCTCCCATCCTTAGATGAGGAGCTTTTTTTATATAAATTAAACTGATGAAGGAAATTATTAATACAACAGATGCACCTGCACCAGTAGGTCCTTATAATCAAGCAACAAAATTTGGAGATCTTCTTTTTGTGTCTGGTCAAATCGCATTGGATCCTGCTACAGGCAATCTCTTAACAAATGATATTGAGACAGAAACACATCAGGTCATGAAAAATCTCAAAGCAGTATTAGCTCAGGCTGAAATGAATTTTGAAAATGTTTTAAAGGCTTCAGTTTTTGTAAGTGATATGAATTTATACAGCAGAATCAATGCAGTTTACGCAGAATATTTTGATGAGGATACTGCTCCAGCGAGAGAGCTTGTAGAAGTAGCCAATCTGCCAAAATTTGTCAATATTGAAATTTCCGTAATCGCAAGCAAATAATATGAAACAAGTACTCTCTTGCATACAGCCTACTGGCAAATTACATCTTGGTAGATATTTTGGTGCTGTCAAAAACTGGGTAGACCTTCAATCTTCTTATGATTGTATATATGGAATCGTCGACCTACATGCAATGACGATGCCATACTCCCCCAAAAAATTGCGTGAAGCTAGCTGGGAATTGATTTACAATCTTATTGCATCCGGGATTGAAAAAGAAAATATTTTTGTCCAATCTATGATTCCAGAGCATGGAGAATTGGCATGGATATTAGGTACAGTTTGTAGCTATGGAGAGTTGTCTAGGATGACCCAATTTAAGGATAAAACGCAACAGGTAAAAGATACAGATAAAGATGCTTTTGTGTCTGCAGGTTTATTTACTTATCCTGTATTACAAGCTGCTGATATCCTAATCTATAATGCGGATTATGTGCCAGTGGGGAAGGATCAGGAACAACATTTAGAATTGACTAGGAATATTGCTCAGCGATTCAATCATGTTGTTGGTAAAGAATATTTTGTGTCTCCAGAAACACTATTTACAGAAGTACCTAAAGTGATGTCAACAGCTGATCCCACGATAAAGATGAGCGCTAGCAAAGGTGAGAAACACTTCATCGATCTCTTCGGTGATGATGCGAGAATAATCAAGCAAATAAAATCTGCCGTAACAGATGCAGGTGATCAAGCTCCAGGTACTATGAGCCCAGGAATTGAAAATCTATTTAGCTTGCTTAAGGCTTGCGGTGGGGCGAATTATGATTCATTGTTAGAAAGTTATAATAAAGGTGAACTCCGTTATGGAGATTTTAAAATGGAAGTGGCTCAAGCAGTTGTTGATTTGGTGAAGCCTATGAGAGAGCGTTTGGAAGATATTAAAGCAAATAAGAAAGATATTAAGTACGCGATAAAACAAAGCACAGCAGAAATTAGAAAGAAGGCCATGAAAACCCTTTCAGAAGTAAAGGAGTTGACTGGAATTATGCAAACAGCAAAAAACATTTAAGATTGAAGATTATCTGCATTGGTAGGAATTACGTAAATCATGCAAAGGAAATGAACAGTCCTGTGCCAACAGAGCCTGTTGTTTTCATGAAACCTTCTACCGCCATATTACATAACAATGATCCTTTCTATTACCCTTCATTTACCAAAGACTTGCATCATGAAGTAGAATTGGTCATCAAAATTTGTAAGCATGGTAGATCGATTGAAAAAGAATTTGCATCTAATTACTACAACGAAATAGGCCTCGGTATAGATCTTACAGCGAGGGATGTGCAAAGAGCATGTAAAGAAAAAGGCCTGCCTTGGGAAAAGGCTAAATCATTCGATCATTCTGCTGTGATAAATCAATTTTATGCCATTGAGGATTTTAAGAAAGATGACATTCCATTTCGTTTGGAAAAAAACGGTGTGATTGTGCAAGCAGGTAATTCTAAAGATATGATTTTCAATTTTGACTATATCATTTCTTATGTATCTCAATTTTTTAAACTGAATATCGGTGACTTGATTTTCACAGGTACACCTGAAGGAGTCGGCCCTTTGCAAATTGGTGACGAATTAGTAGGGTATTTAGCAGATCAAAAAGTCTTCATGTGCGAAATAAAATAGTAATATTTTATAGTTGTTAAACCATAAGTATTTCTAATTTTGCGTATTAAAATCATACATTAATAAAATTTTATATATATGCCTTATTTATTTACTTCTGAGTCAGTGTCTGAAGGACATCCAGATAAAGTATCAGATCAGATATCAGATGCATTAGTAGACCATTTTTTGGCCTTCGATCCTAATTCTAAAGTTGCTTGTGAAACCTTAGTGACGACGGGTCAAGTCGTATTGGCTGGAGAAGTAAAATCGACTGCCTACCTTGACGTTCAAGAAATTTCAAGAAATGTTATTAGAAAGATTGGATATACAAAGTCCGAATATATGTTTGAAGCAAATTCTTGTGGAGTATTGTCGTCTATACATGAGCAATCACCTGATATTAACCGAGGAGTAGATAGAAAATCAAAAAAAGATCAAGGAGCAGGTGATCAAGGGATGATGTTTGGATATGCAACAAATGAAACATCAAATTACATGCCTTTGGCATTAGACCTGTCACATAAAATTTTAGAAGAACTAGCTGCTATCAGAAAAGACGGTAAGAAGATGACCTATCTTAGACCTGATTCTAAGTCGCAAGTTACTATTGAATATTCTGATGATAATAAACCTATCAGAATTGACTCTATTGTGGTTTCGACACAACATGATGATTTTGCTGCAGAGAAAAAGATGCTTGCTACCATAAAGAAGGATGTCATCAATTATGTGATTCCTCGAGTAATGAAAAAATTGCCAGCTAAGATCAAGAATCTATTCAACAAGAATATCACGTACCATGTAAACCCAACGGGAAAGTTTGTAATTGGCGGTCCTCATGGCGATACAGGTCTTACGGGTAGAAAAATCATCGTGGATACTTACGGTGGTAAAGGAGCTCACGGTGGTGGAGCATTTTCAGGTAAAGATCCAAGTAAAGTAGATAGATCTGCTGCATATGCAACTAGACATATCGCAAAAAATCTTGTTGCTGCTGGTGTATGTGGAGAAGTCTTAGTTCAAGTGTCCTATGCAATCGGAGTTGCTAAACCAACGAACATCTACATCCAAACATATGGAAGTGCAAAAGTAGATATGACAGATAGTCAAATTGCTGACAAGATCACTAAGGTATTTGACATGACTCCTTATGCAATTGAGCAAAGATTGAAATTGAGAAATCCAATCTATAGCGAAACAGCTGCATACGGGCATATGGGTAGAAAACCTCAGATAAAGAATTTAAGCTTTAAGGATGGATCAGGTAAGGTGAAGAAGATGAAAGTTGAAACTTTTACCTGGGAAAAATTAGATTACGTAGACAAGGTTAAAAAAGCATTTAAGATTAAGTAATACTTTATAAATATGGCAAAACAGCCTTCCTCCCAAGGTTTTGTTTCAAGACATATCGGTATCGATGAGGCACAAGAGCAATCTATGCTTCAAAAGATAGGTCTAAATACTTTGGATCAACTATTGGATGAAACCATTCCAGCTTCCATCCGCATGACTGAAGAATTAAATATTCCAGTCGCCCAATCTGAATTTGAATATTTAAATACCCTGGCTGAAGTAGCATCAAAAAACAGGGTAATGAAATCCATGATTGGTCAAGGATATTATGGAACGATAACACCAAGTGTCCTTCTAAGAAATATATTTCAAAATCCAGGCTGGTATACGCAGTATACACCTTACCAAGCGGAAATTTCCCAAGGAAGATTAGAGGCATTGTTGAATTTTCAAACCATGCTTTGTGACCTTACTGGGATGCCTTTGGCTAATGCTTCGTTATTGGATGAAGGTACTGCGGCAGCAGAGGCCATGATCATGTTTTATGGTTTGGCTAATAAGTCATCTAAGGCAGAAGAACGCAAAGAATTTATTGTGGCTTCTGAAGTATTTGATCAAACCATAGATGTCATAAAGACGCGTGCTAAGGGATTTGGAATAAGTGTGAGAATAGAAGCAGTTGAAGATATTACACTCGATGAGAAGGTGTTCGGTGTCTTATTGCAATATCCAGATGCTGAAGGTTGTGTTAGGGATTATAGTGGATTAGCCGCTGAAGCAAAGTCTAAAAACATTTATGTCACTGCAGCTGCAGACTTAATGAGTTTAATATTATTAAAGTCACCAGCTGAGTGGGGTGCAGATGCGGTTGTTGGGAATACGCAACGCTTTGGTGTACCCATGGGATACGGAGGACCACATGCTGCCTACTTTGCAACCAAAGAAGAATTTAAAAGAAAAATACCGGGAAGGATTATTGGGGTTTCTGTTGATAAAAAAGAAAACCCAGCATTAAGGATGGCGCTTCAGACTAGAGAGCAGCATATCAAAAGAGAAAGGGCCACGAGTAATATTTGTACAGCTCAGGCATTACTTGCTACGATGGCTGGAATGTACGCTGTGTATCATGGTCCAGAAAGATTGAAAAATATTGCAAGTCAGATTAACCAGCTAGCTTACAAGCTGATAAGAGAATTAAAAAACCATAAATGTGAGGTGAAACACCAAGAGGTTTTTGATACCATTTGTATCAATGTGGATGCCTCTTCATTTGGAAGCTTAAAAGAACTTTCAGAAGCAGCGGGTTATAATTTCTACTATGGAAAGGATACGGTGCAGATGAGTTTTGATGAAACACATAATGCAAGTGATGTTGCAGAAATTATAAGAATATTACTTGAAGCTGGAGTAATCGCATCTTTGAATGGTGTAAGAACAGAATCACTGTCACTGACACCTGATTTATTTAGATCAGATGAGATTTTGACACATCCAGTATTTAATACCTATCATACAGAAACCAGAATGATGAGGTATTTGAAACGTCTAGAAAATAAAGACCTTTCCTTAACCCATGCCATGATTCCACTTGGATCGTGTACTATGAAATTAAATGCGGCAACGCAGTTGATTCCAGTTAGCTGGAGTGAATTTTCTACCATGCACCCCTTTGCTCCAGCGGAACAAACTGGAGCCTATGCTCAAATAATAGAGGAGTTAGAAAACTATCTAGCTGAGATTACAGGATTTACAGCTTGCTCTCTACAACCTAATAGCGGAGCACAAGGAGAATATGCTGGGCTTATGTGCATTAAAGCCTATCATGAGGCTAATGGTAATGACGATAGAGTCGTTGCATTAATTCCGGCTTCGGCACATGGGACTAATCCTGCCAGTGCAGTGATGGCAGGTATGAAGGTTGTTGTAGTAAAATGCGATGAGCAAGGAAATATCGATGTAGCTGACCTAAGAGAGAAAGCAGCTTTGCATACCGCTCAACTGGCTTCACTTATGATTACTTACCCATCTACACATGGGGTGTTTGAAGAAGAGATCATCGAAATATGTAAGATTGTGCATGATAATGGAGGACTGGTATATATGGATGGAGCAAACATGAATGCACAAGTAGGTTTGACCAATCCGGGTATTATTGGAGCTGATGTTTGCCACTTGAATTTACATAAGACCTTTAGCATACCACATGGAGGAGGCGGACCAGGAATGGGACCTATCTGTGTCAATGATAAATTAAAAGATTTTCTTCCAAGCCATCCATCGGTCAAAGTTGGAGGAGTGCATGGGATCAATGCGATCTCAGCAGCACCTTGGGGATCTGCTTCTATTTTACTTATTTCTTATGCCTATATAAGATTACTAGGTTCAAAAGGTGTGAAAGACGCAAGTCGCTATGCCATATTAAATGCCAATTATATTGCTGAATGTCTAAGGTCTGATTATGAGATCCTATACACCAATGAGAAATCTAGAGTTGCACATGAGTTGATTATTGATGTGAGACCCTTCAAAGAATTTGTATCCGCAGAAGATGTGGCTAAGAGAATTATTGATTTCGGATTTCACCCACCGACACTTTCGTTTCCTGTGCCCGGTACTATCATGATCGAGCCAACAGAAAGTGAGGATAAAGATGAGATTGATCGATTCATTGAAACTATGAAAATTATTCGTGAAGAGATAAGGGAAATCGAGCAAGGTAATTATCCGAAAGATGATAATGTCTTAGTAAACGCCCCTCATACACAACAAGATTTACTCGGAGATTGGGAGCACGCTTATTCACTGGAAAAAGCGGTATTCCCTTCTAACTATCAAAAAGAAGTTTTCAAATTTTGGCCTTCTGTTTCAAGAGTAAATAACGCTGTTGGAGATAGGAATCTTATATGCACTTGCCCAGATATAAGCAGCTATGAAGAGGAAGTTCAAACTTCCTAATTCATGATAGTTGTTACTGGAGCGGCTGGTTTTATTGGCAGTGTACAAATAGGTCTTTTAAACGAGGCAGGATATGATCAAATCATAGCAGTCGATGATTTCAATCGAATAGACAAAAATTACAATTTAGGTGGCAAGAAGGTTCATTCGCTGATTCATAGAGATGAGTTTATTTTTTGGTTTGAAAGAAATGCCGCACAAGTAGATGTAGTGTTTCATTTAGGCGCACGCACAGATACGATTAGCAAAGAAGAGCAATTGTTTGAGCGACTTAATCTGAATTATAGTAAACGACTGTGGGAAATAAGTACAAAGCATAAAGTGCAATTTTATTATGCTTCCTCAGCGGCAACTTATGGAGATGGTTCATTGGGTTTCGATGACAATATGAAAGATGCTTCATTACTTAAGCCGCTCAATTCATATGCAAGGTCAAAACAAGCTTTTGATCTTTGGTTGCAAAAACAGGATAAACCAGAACATTGGGCAGGATTTAAATTTTTCAATGTATATGGTCCCAATGAGTATCATAAAGCTAGAATGGCATCTGTGGTGCTACACGCACATCGTCAAATCCAAGAGACAGGTGTAGTAAAACTATTTAAGTCGCATCATCCCGATTATGCAGATGGAGCCCAAAGTAGAGATTTTATTTATGTGAAGGACGTCTGTCAGGTTTTAATAGATTTTTACCAAAAGGACTTCGCAAATAATATTTACAATTTAGGAACGGGTAAAGCGCGAAGTTTTAAAAGTTTGGTTATGGCACTTTTTAGTGCTTTGGATCTGGAAGCTAAAATCGAATACATAGATACTCCAGAACATCTTAGAAATCAATATCAATATTTTACTGAAGCTAAAATGGACAAATTATCTTTAGCTGGTCATCCTTGTAAATTTAAAACCATTGAAGAAGGTGTCTTAGACTATGCGGTTAATTATTTACAAACGGGGGAAATCGTTTAGTTGTATTGACGTAGGTCTGTGTAGTAAATAAGCATCCACTCTGTTTTAAGTTTTGCAAACCTTCTTTCCATATATAATGGTGCGCTTGTATGATTGATATATTCTATTAATAGATTATCACCTATTGGAACAAATTGTTGTTCAAAGAAGCCCTCAGAAAGATCTATCGGTTTATTTATGATCCAATCTTCTTTTGCGATGGTCAGATTGCCAGAAGGATCTGCTCCTTTGGTTTGAAGTGGAAACTGTATGTGAGAAAATTGGAAGATACTATCTGCGTGAAATTTCGCATAAAATTCCAGGAATTCATCGCTCAATTCTACAGAAGCATCTGGAATTTCTTCTTGTTTAGTAAGTTCTTCTTTTTGTTGAACGCAGGACAAGATAAAAAGGGAGCATATGCATATGAATAAATATAATCGATTCATGAATTGAGTTCTATTAAATAAACGAGTACATAATCCTCATTTATTTCATGGTAGGCTTGATAATTTGCGTTGAATGAATCTTTTTCTACAGAGGCTAGGGCATCATTCGCACTTAATTCTTTGATTTTTAAATGCTTTCTGAAGTCAATTTCTCTTCTGCCAAAGGCTTTATATAAAGATTCTTTGATGCCCCATATTACATGAAGAAAATCTAATTCTTCCCATGTGTTGTTCATGAAATCCCACTCTTCTGCTGCGATAAACTTGTCTTTAATGCGTGTAATCTTATTAACGCGTTTTTGAATATCAATACCAACATTTTTCTCTTGGTCAAGGATAACTGCAACTCTATCATGCGAATGACTCATAGAAATATAAGCAGATTCCCTTTGCAAATAGGGTTTGCCAAATTCATCTTTTAGACATTCTTCTCTAATACTTTGATCTGAAAGCTGATGCACCAAATAACGCGCTGCAAGCCATTCGATACGACGATTGCCCTTGATACCTTCAAGTTCTTTTTTTTCGCTGGGATAGAGCTCCAAGTTCTCTAAGAACCATGATTCTTCCTCTTTAATTTCCCAAACGCCCCATTCACCGGATGTCGTTTTTACTCTTTTTAACAATGGCATAAGTAATCGTGCTCTATCAAATTAGCTAATTGTTTATATTCGCAATCCATATATATGAAAAAAAACTAAATAAAGATAAGATATGATATTGTCGGATGTTAAAATCCTTGAAGGGATAGAAAATGGAGAGATCATTATTGAACCCTTTGATCGAGAAAAATTAGGTACCAATTCTTATGATGTACATCTAGGTAAACACTTAGCCGTCTATAAAGAAACTGAATTAGACGCTAAGAAACACAATCAAGTAGATCATTTTGAAATACCTCCTGAAGGATTTGTTTTGCTTCCAGGTGAGCTTTATTTAGGTGTAACAGAGGAATATACGGAGACACACAACGCTGTACCCTTTTTAGAAGGTAAATCTTCTATTGGAAGACTGGGAATAGACATCCACGCAACAGCGGGAAAAGGAGATGTAGGCTTTTGTAATACATGGACACTAGAAATTTCATGTGTTAAACCTGTGCGGGTTTATGCAAGCATGCCTATTGGCCAACTTATCTATTTTCAAGTACAAGGTGATATTGAAAGAATGTATAACACCAAGTCTAATGCAAAGTACAATCAGCGTACCATTTACCCTGTTGAATCTATGATGTGGAAAAATAAGTTTTAATTCAATTAGACTAAAACCCAATATTAGCTATAGCGGAAAATAAGAAAGGCCAGATGTGGAACATCTGACCTTCAATATATATTAGGATATTTTCTTTACCTATAAGTAATTATCTATCTGCTTCTTAGCCCAATCTCTACCTCCAAGTCCAAACGCTAATGCTAAAGCAATTCCTAATGCACCAAGTACGATTTGTACGATGTTATCAATGATACCGTCTCCAATATTTAATTGATTAAGTGCTAGTGTTACCGTTAAAAACATAACTGCGTAGTAAGCTATTTTTGCAACCATGTCAGGGTTTGAAAAGTTTCCACCTTTCAATGCTCCTGCAACAAGACCGCTAACAAACTCTGCTAGGTACATACCTACAACTAGAAGGATGCAAGCAACGATAATATTAGGAATAAATAGAATCACCTTGTTTAGTAAGTCAGATACAACTTCTAATCCAAGTGTATTGAATACCATTACTAAAACAGTAAACATCACGATCCAATAAATTAATGTAGCAATTAAGCTTGAAGCTTTGTGCTTCATTCCTCCTTTACCTAAAAACTCATTGATTCCTAATCTATCAGCTAAGTCATCAAATTGAACAGCTTTTAATACTTTGGTTGCAGCCCATTTAAGAGATCTTGCGATGAACCAACCTATGATCCAAATAATTAATGCACTAATTAATGTAGGAACAAATCCTGCGATTGTACTCCATGTGTTTTGTAAGGCTAGCTGTATCGATGATACCACGTTAGTTGCTTCTTCCATGTTATTTGTTATTTATTTTAAGTTGAGATTATTAAATATGCTGTTTGGACTGCAAAAAGAGAGGTAGGTCACAGATTTTTTAATAATTTCTTAACATTTTTTGAAGAAAGTATTAAAATTTCAACACCTATAAATTGAAAGTTTGAAAGAAGCTTAAAATTTTTACTCTTCCTCGTCTTCTTCTATGCAATTTGGAGGTTGCAGTTTAGTAATAAAGATATCGACCGTAGAGCCTTGAACGAGATTTTGACTTCCTGGAGAGGGAAATTGTCTATATATATACGCTAGTTCTCCTGAGCCCACAGACCCATCTGAAAGTTCAGAGCCTAAAACTAAACCATAGGACTCAAGGATAAATAGTGCTGCATCTGTGGTCATACAGATTAAGTCAGGGACTGGAACAATACCACCTCCTTTTTCAGAAATGATAAAACCTAGTTCCGAGCCTTTTTCAATTTTAATGTCTTCTTTTCTTGAAGCTGCAGATACAATAGTATCTCCTTTATATATAACGGCAAGAATATGATCCTCTGCACCTGGATCAAATCGTCTTCCAACGATTTTACAATTAATCTCAAAACTATTTTCTAACTCGTACTTTTTGCGAGAATAATTTTTTCCGTATAAATCTGGAAGTCGTCCCAAGGGAATCAAATCTGCAAGGTGTTTTGTAATCGTTGTATAGACTTTCCGATTCTCTTTAACGAGATCACCTTTTTCTGGATTTTGTTTTAAGATGATTCCACCATCCTTTCCAACGATATGAATGGAATCTGAAACCACAATTTTAAATGATTTCTCTTTTGCTTGAGAACTAGCGGTTTTAACATCCATCCCCACATATTCAGGCATGACAAGTTCTTTGCCATGATCGGTATAGAAGTCTAACCATTTAAATGTTAGAAACAATAAAAGCAATAGGAATAGACCTATCAAGACGATATTCCTGAAAATGACATTCCCGAAAGTCCAGGAATATATTTTTGATAATATGTTTTTTTCGCTTTCCGCTTTTGCCTTGCTCATTGAATAGTTATTAAAAGGCAGGATTACCCACCAAATATATTAAATTAATTCGTTATATATTGATCTTCAATTCTATGTAAATTGAATAGAGAAATAATTAGACTGGCCATACCTAATATCATTAGCAATATTAGCATCCCACTTTTAAGTACGGTGGATACAATGCTAATGGGAAATCTCTCAGCTATTCATCTAGGAGCTGTAGGAATCGGTTCCATGATTTTTAATTTTATTTACTGGAACTTTGGATTCTTAAGAATGGGTACTACAGGAATGACCGCGCAGGCCATTGGAGCTAAAAACGATAAAAAGCTAACTGATATTCTATTTAAAGCCATTTTTCTTGCCCTTGGACTGGCAATCCTATTATTGCTTTTACAAAAGCCTATAGCTCGCATAAGCCTTAACTTAATGAATGCTGAAGGTCTTCTCTTGGATTACGGAAGTACTTATTTCAAAATTAGGATTTTAGCTGCTCCTGCAAGTTTATTATTGTTCGTTTTGCTTGGTTGGTTTTTTGGAATGCAAAATGCTGTGATACCACTCGTCATTACTATTTTAACTAATCTCGTAAATATTGTTTTTAGCTATTACTTTGTGGTTCATCTAAACTGGGATGTTGCTGGAGTGGCTTGGGGTACTGTATTAGCCCAATATTTTGCTCTTTTCCTCGCCATTATTTTTATGCTTTTCAAATATCGAGCTTACTTCTTGGGTGCCTTTTTGAAATCAAAGTGGGAAGGATTGAAATCTTACAATGAATTTCTTCAAGTAAATGGTAATCTATTCATTCGAACAGTCGCTTTAACACTTGCATTTGGCATTTTCTATAGCCGATCGACCCTCTTAGGAGCCCAATTGCTTGCAGTTAATGTCGTATTGTTACAATTCATAAATTGGATGTCATATGGAATAGATGGGTTTGCTTATGCGGCCGAAAGCATTGTGGGTAAATACAAAGGGGCTAAAGACGAGCGTAAAGTGATGAAAGCTATAAAACTCCTTTTCATTTGGGGCTTGGTGTTGGCGCTATTTTACACCGGCCTTTTTGCCTTTGCAGGGAAGCAAATATTTGGAATATTTACAGAGGATACAGCTGTCTTATCACTGGGCAATGAATATTTATTCTGGGTAGTGATCACACCTATCTGCGCTTTTGCAGCTTATATTTGGGATGGCATTTACATTGGTTTGACTGCCACTATAACCATGAGAAATGCTATGCTGTTTGCCTTCGCTATTTTCTTGGTCATATTATTCATACTAGAAAATAAAATGGCCAACCATGGTATATGGCTGGCCTTCACTTTATTTTTATTACTCAGAGGAATATTCCAAGGGGCTTATTTTTGGAAGTATCGACTGAAAATTAATTAGGAATTATTAAAATCTTTTGAGCATGAGAGGTCGAAGCATTTTCAACCTTCAATAAATACATTGCCGGAGCTAAATCATTAACATCTATTTGAATACGATTATTAAAATCGTGAATGCCTCCATAAACCTGTTTGCCATCAAGCTGTAAAATAGAAACTTTAGCAGTTTGATTTTGCAAAGCATCTGATTCTAGAAAGATGGATTCACTTGCAGGGTTAGGAAAAGCAAAAATGCGCTGATCTTCTTCAAGATGGTCGATGTCAACTAAAAGACTTTCTCCAATCACAAAATTTACTCTTGGAGTGCCAACAAATCCACCTTCCTGATCCGTAATGGTGAAAGTAAAATAATCAGACTCAGTGGCTGTGCTATCGTGTTTAAATTTAATTCGACTTTGATTGATATCTCTTTGCGTAAACTGATCACCTATTTTTAATTCAGTTGTTGTATTAAATAAGAGTTGTCCATTACTCACATTTTCGACAATGGTGTATATTAATTCATCACTTGTGTTGTCTTCATCCACATATTTTAAACTCGAATTTCGGATTCCGGCAAAAGCACCTCTATTTAAAAAGATGGTGTCATTGCTGATTTTTGTTGGATGACTGACTTCAACACTCGTGCATAATTCTACAAAAAACTCTTCCAAACTTCCTCCATCACCACCAAGATTATCCTTTACCCTTAATGTCCAATCACCTTTTGCTTCTTCATTCATAAAGTCAGCTAAATTACCCTGAGGTTTTTGTATTTGCTGTGATGTTAAAGGACAACTTAAATCTAAAGGAGATTCATCATCGAAGCCAAGATTAAAGTTACTCCCATTTAAGCATCGATTATTAAATAGCAAAACTTCCTTGCCAGAAGGTGCAATGAGATGAACCTCAAGATTTGAAATGTAACTATGAAATCCTCTAAGTTTAGGGATGTTAACGTCTCCTACTTTACTGTCCTGATTTATTGAAATTACAGAGTTTATTGTAGGAGCGCCCGTAGCACTGATATTTTTTGGTAAGTCATTTGCTTCGAAAGTATTGCAACTAAATGCAGCAGTTTGAAAGCCTTTGGGTATAGTCGATATTCCATCGGTACAATCGTTATATGCAGTCACTCTATAATAATAAACTTTGGTTTGTTCTAGAAATACTGTAGCTGAGTGGCTGGTCTCAGTAAGTTCCTCCGAAATATAAATAATGGATTCACTATCGAAACTTGGTGAGTTAGCAATTTCTAACAGATAATAAGCTGCATCATCAGCACCTACCCATTCGAAAACAGGAATGGTTGAAGATGTTGCCAAACCATCTACTGGGCTAAGCGTTTCTAATTGACTAAAATCACTTGAGAGAACAGAAAAGTCAAAGTACCTCAAAGTTGTATCATTATTTGCCCCTATCGCCCTAAATAACACACTGTAGTCACCATTAGCCACATCATCAGGAAATGATAATGATATGTTTCCATCTTCGCCAGATGGAATGGGATTTGCTGAATAATTGATTTCAGTGCCTGCTGGTAAGCCTGAAATAAATTCCAAGCTAACGTCTCCTGAATAATCTAAGTAGCTTTTTGTCGAAACATCAAGTACCAAATCACTAGGTAAACAAGTAAGCGGATCTGATACGACTAAATCAAGTGTATACTTAGGATCAGTTGGGGCTTTTATTGTAAAGTTTTGATCCCCAATATCAAAAAAGATATTGTCGGCTGCTTCAACCATTAT
This sequence comes from uncultured Saprospiraceae bacterium, assembly GCA_937961455.1. Lineage (GTDB taxonomy): Bacteria > Bacteroidota > Bacteroidia > Chitinophagales > Saprospiraceae > CALGNN01. Next base: position 50,297 of record CALGNN010000033.1, on the reverse strand, counting down.
CCTAGCATTGTTTGTAGCAATCTCTGGCATAAATACCCAAGCTTCGCCGTCATTCGGTGTACCAATAACAAGGTCATAAGGGTAGTCATTTCCAGAATTGGTAGAAAGCTTAATATTTACTTTTTTGCAATTGACAGCAGAACTAAAGGTATTTGCAACATCCCATTCTACCTTCACATAGTCCCCATACTCAAAGCTTTCAAAACCGTTTGGATATTCAACAACAAATGGTCCTGATTCATTGATGGATTTAAATTTTACTTCATAAGTTGCAATGGATCCATGACCTTCAGAACCATCTCTAGCTGTAAAAATAAAATTGAAGTCCCTTGCATAATTAGGCAGGATCTCTGCGATGTAGTCTGTACCATTCGCTAAATCAGCCATTCTTGGAAATACTCTGGTTTTCTGCACGCTTGGGCTGTAGGATCTAAACGCAGCCGCATTTCCAAATACGGTTCCTAAAGGTGTAGCTGGTCCAATATTATATTGCTCCCAGGTATACAACAGAAAATCTTCTGAATCTTCATCTTCAGCATCTCCAGTTAATTTAAATGGGGTATTCTTTGGTATAGAAAAATTGCTTGGATAACTAAATGTGATTTCTGGTTTATTATTGTCAGTAACACTTATTGCTCCACAGCTTTGGTTTCTTGAATGAGCGTAGATAGATAAGAGTGAATTAACATGAAAATAATCTTCAGCTTGTGAATAAGCATTGCTTCCACAAGCAGTGGCATATGCCATAATAGTTGATCCTCCACCTGGTTCATAAGAAGTGGCTGAATTTGCATTTCCTCCGCCAGTTGCATCATCTTCATTGCAGTAATTAAACGTGTGATTCGCACTAAATTGATGTCCAACTTCATGTAAGAAAGTTCTAACCATATTCCCTACATCACTGGAAGCACCTCTTGCTTTATTCTGCGGATTACATGCACTAGATAAGGCTGCGATACCAATGGCACCTCCACTACCAGATGTTCCAAAGACATGGCCTACATCATAATTATCAGTTCCAATTAATTCTGTGAGTTGTACCTGGTTTTGACCTAGCATTACACCGAGATTATTGTTATTGTAACCGTCAGTTGCAGAATCAAAAAAGATGATAACATCATTTTGCTCAACCAGATTGAAGTGAATGGCAACTTCTAGTTCGTAATAGAAATTGAGATCATTCAATACATCATTTATTTTAGTCAAAACTGTTGATACAGTTCCTCCATATTTATTACTAAACTCTGCCGTTGAGGCAATAGCCATTCTGTAGTTTATAAGTTCTTCTAAAACCAATCCCTTGTTGGCAGAAGCTAGTTGTTCGTATTCAAGTTCTTTTGCGAACTCCGTCACTCCACAATAAAATTGATCAGGATGATAGTGATCTGCAAAAAAGTAGCTTATATAATTTTGCTCAATTTGATCAGCTACAGCAATTTTAGATGTACCATTTTTAGTTTGAAAAATGGCATTCAACCCCTTTTTCGATAAGGTAAATCTTACATATTTTCCATCCTTTGATCTTCCTTTATATGAAGTGATTTCCGGATACTTTTTCTGCAAACCCTCTTCCATATTTGAAGAAGTTTCATAAGTGAATTCAATGAAATCTCCATTGGGGTCTGGAAGAATTATTGTTGACTTCGGATTGGAAAGTATGTGCGCCTTTAAAAGCACAATATCTAATTCATAACTCTGATACCTTTCAGTCTGTAAATCTTGAAAATTTCTTAGTTCTACAGATGATTTATCAACAGGTTTCCAAAAATTTTTGCTCTGAGCATTAACAATATTTGTTGAGCAAACAAAAATTAAAAAAGCTAAAAATTTATACATTAATCGTATTTTTTAAGAACTATAAATATACAATCTTAACTAAGCTAATGTTGTATTCTATATCCAATTATTGGACTCATTTCTAACAATGTAAGGCATGAGACTAAAATAAGGCGCGAATTTGTGCCCTTCCTACATGGACTATTCGAGCATCACCAGTTTTTCTGCCTTCATAACTTATATCTAACTGTATGTTTTTTGCAATCTGTCTTTCTGCAATAGCAGACCAAAGAAAGTTTTGACCATTTTGTAGGCCCTGGAGCATGGCAAATGAAATAGGTGAATTGGCCACGCCATCATATTTTAATTGAACAAGAGAACCACTCAGTCTAAGCGAAGTTTTGGCTATTTCTCTAAAGTTAGATTCCAATTTTATATCGTGAAATCTTGCCATTTCTCCTCCCAAAGATTCCTTATTGTTACTTTGTTTATAGCTGTAAGCACACTTCAATCTTATGCTTGGAGAAGGAATCCAGTTAAGCTCAGTTTGAATGGTATTAAACCTAATTTGATAATCATTATCGTCAAAAAATTGGGAATCATTGTTTTGATTTCCAATAGCATACCGACTAATCGAACTCAACTTTTTTGCCAAAGTAATTCTCATCCTAGCATAAGTTTCTTGAGAACTTTTAGACTCAAAGCCAGAACTCAATTGAATCTTATTAATGGTATTATTATGCGCAAACTGAATGTCATATTTTGAATCGCCTCTATTAAAATACAAGATGTGATTCATAATGGATTGAATCGAAACTAAGGACTCATTGTCAATATTCAATTCAAATGGGTTCCAAATATTTAACTGTTCAGAAATCTTTACCCTCCGATTAATTTTTAAAGTGCTTAGACTTGAGAATTTTGCGAAGAATTTTGTCCAGTTATCATTATCGTAAAACTTTTTTTTCCAATCGGTCCGAACGCTTTGATTAAATGCATTATAATTAACTCTAATGAATTGATCATTAAAAACTGATATTCTAACATAATTTGCTTGATCAGGAAACGGAGCAATTTGAAACTCTTGAATTTGCTGTATGCTATCTCCATTATCATTCCAAATATAAAATCCTTCACCAGCTGGAACGTTTAAATATTTGTACTCAATTAAGGGTTCTTGCCCTGACCCAATTTCATAAAAACTATTGGCAATAATAGCATTATCTAAAGCTTTTAGACTATAGTCTATTTTTGCGATATAGGTGCGCTGATCCTGTAAAGTCTCCTCCAGCTGTTCATCAATTTCTAAGTTCCTAATACCTACGTTAGCATTGAGTTTTGAGTGTTTTTTAATGCTAAAATTGGTGCCAATTAAAAAGTCTTCAGCAAAAGAAAAAGCTTCGAAACGCTGCTGTTGAGCCTTGTAATCTATTCTTTGATCATAACTTAATTGGAAGCCGTAGTTTTCATTTACAGGTAATTTTAGGAAACTCCCCCAAGTATCGAAGTAGAAGCTCGATAGATTTAAAGTGTCAGTTTGAAGATCCATCCTGCTATTTTTTTCCCGAGACCCTCTAACACCTATTGATAGGTCAGCCAGTTTTTCAAAGCCTCGAGATAACTCAAAATTAGGACGGGAAAAACTAGAATTTTCAAATGTGCTTGTGCTCGACAACCAACTAGAATTGCTAGAAAATTTAAATCCTTTCCATTTGAGTTGAGTGTTAAATCTGTTTATAAATCCATTGTAATTTGTTCGTTGATTAAAACCGTTCAGGTCGTATTGAATATGGCCTATTTGGCTTTTCGTAAATCGAAGCTTGGCTGAAGAAAGTTGTTCCATGAAAAGATTTGAAGTTTCCACATTCCAATCTCTTTTGAACTCCGGATTTCTATAAGGATTTAATGCACTAAACTGAGCGCCTTTTATTTCATAATCCGCAGAAGTGTTTAAATCCCAACTATCTTCTTTTTTGCCGAGGGAGAATTGTTTTTCAAAAAAGAGTCTCACAGCTGTGCCTGAGTTATCGCCGTCATCGATTTCAGAAAGTCTATTTAGGTCAGTACTACTCACAGAAAGCTCTGCGCCAATTTGACCCTTATTTTTGAAATTATAAACAGCCGAGCCAGCCATAATGCTTCTTTGCTCTGGAGGTACTAATTTAAATATAGGTTCATAGTTTCCTTGGGCTTGTTGCGTGTTAGGATCAGGAGCAATCCACTCGAAAATCCTTCCATTTGCTGAATTCTGAGAAGATAGAATATAGTTGCCTTTATTGGGTCCTACATCATTAAAACTGGCAGTATACATAGCTTTTTCGGGATCTGTACTATATTGTAAAACATCAGAATAACCTAATGTATCAATCATTTGATACATGATTAAATTGATGTTAAAGCCATCTTCAGGAATCACAATACTACTTTTGAAAGTATTGTCAAAATTATCTCCACTTTGAGAAAGTATGCTTCTGTCTTCTGCTGATAATTCTATAGTTCCGGTAGTGTTTCTGCTGTCTTGTTCATTATAAAAGTGAAAGCCAAAAATCCATGAATTATATTGATAATTGGCGTTTCCTGCAATAAGGGAGCGGAGATAGTTTTGGTCTGAATATTCAAACTCAATAATAATTCTGAGGTCTTTCGTAATAATGCGTTTATTAGTAAACCGTATTTCTGCCCTATTATAGTCGATGATGTAATCGTTTAATTCACCTCTTTTTAGCAATATTCCATCTACATATAGCTTTTCACTTCCTGCGAGTACTATAATGAATTTTTCTCCCTGTGCTCCAGTTAATCTATAAGGACCTTGGTTTCCTTCTGTGGCATTAATTTCATTTCTTGAAAATTTACCACGAGTTATTGCTGCACTTACATTTGTGCCAAAAGTCCTCCCATTTTCCTTTTGAATCGAGCTCTCAGCTCGGATTCCCTGCAATTTTTTAAAGTAATTTACAAAGTAACTATTGGGTCTGAGTAAATCGAAATCTCCAGCTATTAAGGCATTTGAACCTTGCTTTAGTTTGATATAAATTTTGTCAAATTCTTGAATCTGTTGAGTATTACCCTCTGGTTGGATAGGAATATTTCTATCAGAAATCGCTGCTGACAATTCGATTCCGTCTCCTAAAAACCCAGATAATTGTAAGTTTAAATCAGAATTAAGGATCAAACTTTGCGCATTTCCAACAGAGATACCCCGAGCAAAACTCCCATCATAATCTATTTTGCCAAAGTCTAATATGTCGTCATTTAATTGGTACGGATTTAAGTAAGCTCCACTAATAATTTCATCAGGTTTTTGGACCAAATAACTGCTGTCTAAATGACGTATTTCTTTTTTAAAATTTATTGGAATTACTTGATATTCAATGAATAAGGTATCTTGTTTAGATATACTGCAATCATTTATTTTGCTTAGTCTAACATAATTATTAGATATATCTAAACATTGATTATTTTTACTTTCTCCTTTATGTGTAACCTTTAATGAATTAGTTAAAATTGAAAGGCTGTCAATGAGTTGAAATTGTTCTGTGATAACTACCATTTGGGACCTTTGAAGGCTTAAATCGTCAGTCTGCCCAATAAGATTTGAGCAAGAACAAATGATGATAACTGATATAAGATAATGGAGCCTCAATATTATTTTGTGCTAGTTCTTAGAAACGAATTTATTTAGCTTAAATTATTAAGTCTATTCTTTGGTCGATGGTTTAGCCAATCAATAAGAACTTATGTTTTTCCATCGTTTATGAGACCAAAGCCAAGCATTCGGTGTTTTTCGTATCATTTCTTCAATAGCAGACATGTATTTTTGAGTTAGCAACCCTCGAGCGCCTTCAAATCTTTCTTCAATTAACTTAATACTTACTGCGTACGACAATTCCTTCATTTTTTCTGTTTCAAAAAGGAATAGTGGCATTTTATATCTTTTACTAATGAGTTCTGGTCCCTTTAAGCAAATAGTTTCTTGACCAAAGAAATCAACTTGGATGCTAGATTTTTTATTTGATGGGTTTTGGTCAGACATTAAAATATAAATCTTGGCTTGATCTTTATGTTCAGATAAAAATGAAGTAAATAAATTCATCTCCAATGGTCTTACACCTTTTGAAGATCTGCGTTGTTTGATGAAATTTTCAAAATGCGGGTTTTTTGACTTTTTGTAGATAATTACTACTTCGTGATTAAATTGTGGAGCAGATGCCAAGAAACCCCATTCCCAATTCTGGAAATGTGCAGATACTACCAATACACTTTTTCCGCTATTCAAATATGGATCAAATATTTCTGGATTCCGTATGACAAATTGTTCTTTATTGATGGCACTGGGATCGGCTAGACCTTTAACACTTTCCACGATATTAGAAGATAAGTATTGGTAGAACTTGCTTTTAATAGAGCTTTTCTGACTATCAGATTTATTTGGAAAAGCCATGTTTAAGTTGATATCTATTACCTTTGATCTATATTTTAATACTTTAGAAAGGAGGAAGTAAGTGAAGTGTTTTAAATAGCTTAATCTGCTTAAAGGCAAGAAAGTCAGAATCCCACAAAGCATTCGAAAAAATAAAAACTGTAGGTACTTCATTGCTAAATTGCTTAGATATATTACTTTTGAGCAGTAGTCAATATGCTGCTTCTTACAAAGGTCGTAAAATTAAATTTATTGGATTCGCGAAGAAAATTTCTTAAACTTTTTGGCGGTACTGCCTTAGTTGGACTGAGTCCAGTTCAATTGGCATGCACACCAAATTACAATAAGGATGCATTAAACAAACCTTTAGTAATAGCAACTTGGAATAATTACAAAGCAAATGAAGCTGCTTGGGAAGTGCTTCAAAATGGAGGCTCTGCTCTTGATGCCGTTGAGGCAGGTGCAAGAATACCAGAAGCTGATCCCAATGATCAATCAGTAGGCTACGGCGGACTTCCTGATAGGGAAGGTAATGTAAGTCTTGATGCTTGCATCATGGATCATTTGGGTAATGCAGGATCAGTTTGTTATCTAAAAAATATAAAACATCCTATTTCAGTTGCTAGGAAAGTAATGGAAGAAACACCTCATGTAATATTGGCTGGTGATGGAGCTTTGGCCTTTGCTTTAGAACAAGGATTTGAAAAAGAAAACCTATTAAGTGATCAAGCTAAAGAGAAATGGTTGGATTGGTTGAAAGAAAAAAACTATCGTCCAGAAGGCAATAGAGATCAACATGACACTATTGGAATCTTAGCCATTGATCAAAAAGGTAATTTGGCTGGTGCATGCACAACGAGTGGGATGGCTTATAAAATGCAAGGTAGAGTAGGAGACAGCCCTATTATAGGTGCTGGAATGTTTGTGGATAATGAAGTAGGAGCTGCTGCTGCAACTGGTGTGGGCGAAAAAGTCTTAACAACACTTGGCTCTTTTTTAGTAGTTGAACTAATGAGACAAGGAAAAAGCCCCCAAGAAGCTTGTGAAGAAGCAGTCTCACGAATACATAGGAAGCTTAAATCTGAGGAAAATATTCAAGTCGGATATGTAGCTTTAGACAAGAATGGAAGGTTTGGTGCACACAGTATTCAAAAAGGATTTGAATATACTTTGTTTAAGCCCGAAACAAAAACTAAATTTGCAGCCTCCTTTATACAATAACCGATTTTAAAAATTTTAGAAATTCCGTCGAATGAAAATCGCTTTAGTAGACGATCATAAACTTTATACCGAAGCATTATCTCAATTATTTAAATCTAATGAGGATCACAAACTAAAACTGTTGTGGGTGGCTCATGATGCTTTCAATGCAATGAAAGCTATTGAAAAGTCCATTCCTGATATTCTGTTATTAGATTTAAATCTTCCAGGACAAGACGGACTATCTCTGCTGCCCGAACTAATAAAAGTGGCTCCTGATTTGAAAGTTATTATTGTAAGCATGTATCAATTGCCGAATTTTATTAAATCCGCTTTTGTGCAGGGAGCATATGGATATGTTTTGAAATCGTCAGGATGGACAGAATTGAGTAAAGCTATTACAGAAGTCTCAAAAGGAAATAGCTACTTAAATGAAGGATTAAAAATCTTTCCTAAGAAAGAGCACAAAAATGGGAGCATGCAGATGAATGGCATGTTTGAAGACCCCTATTTAAAGAAGAAAAATTTGACTCGAAGAGAGGTTGAAATCCTAGTCATGATTTCACGCGCTATGAATAACAAACAGATCGCTAACGAGCTCTATATCAGCGATCAAACGGTTAGTGTACATCGTAAAAATATCATGAGAAAAATAGGGGCAAGCAATACAGCAGGATTGATAAAATTCGCGCTAGATAACTCTATCATTTAAGTAATTCCGACACTTACATATTACATATTTCTTATATATTAAATTTACCCATTTCGTGGTATATAGATTCTATAATTTCAATTATCTTTGCTAGGATTATAAATAGACGAATTTATTGGGTCGTCTAAAATTGATAAAATTTCAATAATTCCAACTTGCAGAATTTACTCTCCCCCAGAGTGTGGCAAAATTGGTTTTTTTGGTATTTATTTATTTTGGATTCCTCATTATAATAAAATGTATTGTTAAATAAATATCTCATGAAAAGATCCTACCTAGCTCTGGGAAATCTGAGCTTTAGTTTAGTTTGTTTGGTTATGTTCATGTTTGTTGGGATGAGTTCCGTAAGTGCTCAATGTCCGCTAGCCTGTAATGGACAGGTTAATGTGTCATTAGATGAAAACTGCGAAGCGATTATCACACCAGACATGGTTATTGAGGACTACGATCCAGCTTGTCCTTATGTGGTTGAAATAACTGATGCTGATGGCAATGTCATTGGAGATAGAGTTGATGGCTCGCATGTCGGAATGCTTTTAACAGTTTCCGTATATGTTGGTAACAACTCTTGCTGGGGAAATTTGCTAGTTGAAGATAAACTAGCTCCTACTTTTACTTGTGACGGTGATATTACTGTTGCTTGTAATTCTGATTATAACGGTATTCCTGATCCAGGATTAGTGGATAATTGTGATCCAAATCCAATCCTTTACATCCTTAGTGATGAAACGGAAGTTCAGGACTGTGGCTCCCCTTGGGCAGCTATCAGAACTTTACAGTTTGTTTCAGAAGATGCAAGTGGCAATGTTTCTGATCCATGTGTTCAAGTTGTATACTATGAGCGCACAGATCTTGCAAACGTAGAACCGCCATTGAACGCTGATGGTTTTCAATCAGCATTTCTATCTTGTAGCGATACTAGCTGGGATACAAACGGGAATGGTTATCCCGATCCTGAAGAAACTGGATATCCTACTATTGATGGTGAGCCTATTTTCACTGGTGCAGGTTTTTGTTCACTTAATATCGTTTATGAAGATCAAATCCTTCCTTTATGCGGAGGCGCTTATAAGGTATTAAGAACATGGACTGTTTTTGACTGGTGTATTCCATCAAATTCAGGTACCAATCCTTTAGTATTTATTCAGGTTATTAAGGTTGAAGATGATGCAGGACCTATTGTTACTTGTCCAGCTGATTTTACAGTTGATGCAGCTGATAGTGAGTGTAATGCGGACCTTTTATTACCTGCTTTACAATATTATGATGTTTGTGCAACTTCAGGAACTTCCTACTCAGTAGACTTTTCTGGTTCTGTTGCAGGAGCAGCAATAGCTTTTAATCCTGGTTCAGGATTATATCTATTATCTAATTTACCTATTGGAACGCACACTATTGTTTACACAGCTGATGACGGATGTGGTAATACAACTTCTTGCGAAGTAGATATTACAGTTGAAGATAACACACCTCCAATTCCAGTTTGTGATGAGCATACAGTTGTTTCATTGACTACTACAGGTACAACTGATGTACCTGCTACAGTATTTGATGATGGTTCTTATGACAATTGTAATGATGTATTCTTCAAAGTGAGAAGAATGAATTTTACAAGTTGTGATTTTAACTACGGTACTTACGATGACGTTGCAACATTCTGTTGTGATGATGTTGATCTAGGGGATATTCAAGTTATTTTAAGAGTATTTGACGTTGATCCAGGTCCTGGTTTTGTATTCAATAGTAGAATGGAGCCAGGTGGAGATTTATATGGACATTATAATGACTGTATGGTTTTAGTTGATGTTCAAGATAAAATTGCTCCAGTACTTGTCGCACCTCCAAACATTACTATCGACTGTACTGTTGATGTTGATCTTTCAGATCTAGAAGTAGTTAATTCTTCTGTATATGGTTCTCCTACTGTTTCTGATAATTGTGATCCAACAATTACAGTTACTGCAGGTGGTTCAGCAGATGATTGTGGAACAGGTGTTTACTTCAGAACATTCACTGCTGCTGATGGAAACGGTTCAACGACAGCCACTCAAACAATTACAGTAACAAATAATAATCCATTTAACGGAAACTCTATCGTATGGCCAGGTAACTATGATGTAGGGTGTATGGACGGAACAGATCCTGAAGATTTACCTTCTGGTTTCGATGCTCCTTCATTCAACCAAGTATCATGTAGTTTGATTGGTGTTACTTATGAAGATGACTTCTTCCAATATGTAGATGGTGTTTGTGCAAAGATCTTAAGAACATGGTCAGTAATTGACTGGTGCCAATTTGATCAATCAAACCCAGGTGCAAGCGGAATTTGGACTTATGTACAAGTAATAAAAGTTGAAAATAATACGGCTCCTACAATCACAGAAGGATGCACAGATATTTCTATCTGTAGCTACGACGACGATTGTTCTGCAGCTGTTACAGAAGGACTTAACATCGTAGCTGTTGATGATTGTGATGGTGAAAACATTACATATTCATATGCAATTGATGCATTCAGTGATGGTGTGTTCGATATTTTCGGTAATGGAAATGATGCAAATGGTTCATACCCAATTGGTAATCACATCATAACATGGACTGTTGCTGATCAATGTGGTAATGAAACTACTTGTTCTGCTAACTTTACCATTGCTGATTGTAAGAAACCGACTCCAGTTTGTATTAGTGGATTGTCTTCAGTAGTAATGCCTTCAACAGGAGAAGTTACAATCTGGGCAAATGACTTTGAAACAGGAAGTAGTTTTGATAACTGTACTGCACATGAAGATCTTCTTTTCTCATTCTCTAGTAACACTAGTGAAACTGGAATGACTTTTACATGTGATGATATAGGAACTAACTTAGTTCAGATTTGGGTTACTGATGAATTCGGAAATCAAGATTACTGTGAGACTTTCATCATCATTGATGACAATGACTCAGTATGTAATGGTATTTCAAATAGCATCACTGTAGGTGGTACTATTGAATTAATGAGTCCTAATCAAGGAATATCTGAAGTTGATGTATACTTAACTGATAACTTAACTGGTGTTGCTTATGAAGCTACTACCGATGCAAATGGATTCTATTCTTTTGCAGGTGTACACCATAGTTCAGATTACGTAATCAATCCTATTAGAAACCACGATCCAATGAACGGAGTTTCTACACTGGATTTAGTTGCAATTCAAAAACACTTACTTGGTATTACACCATTTACAGAGTTTGACAAATTTGTAGCTGCTGATATAAACTTATCTGAAACAGTTAGTGCGATTGATATTGTTGAATTAAGAAAGTTGATCTTAGGAATCTATGTTGAATTCCCTAACAACGAATCATGGAGATTTATTGATCCAGAATGTGTACCTGCGAATCAAACTTATCCTGGTCTTTGTCAAGAAGAGATTAACTTAAATACATACACTGTAGTGAATCAAATGGCACTAGACTTTAACGGTGTTAAAGTTGGAGACCTTAATGGTTCAGCTCAATTGTTCACTTCAACTGAACTTGAAGACAGAAGTTCATTGACAATCAAAACTGTTGAAAGAGACGGAGCTATTGATTTTGTAGCAACGAATGATTTTGACAATATGATTGGATTACAGTTCGCTTTAGATGTAACTGGAATTAATATCAATGATCTTTCTTCTAACTTAATTGACTTGAATAGCAGCAACTTCCATATTGATAATGGTTTAATGACCTTCTCATGGAATGATGCAATAGCTACTCAATTGAGTGAAGGAGATGTAATATTTACAATGAATGCAACTGGTAAAGCTTCTAGCTTAAACTTAGTTGATGCAGCATTGGAAGCAGAATTGTATACAGTTGAGAATAATGACATTACAATAAATGCAGTAAACCTTGAAACAACTTCAGTTGTAGATGGTGACTTTGCATTATATGGTAACAGTCCTAATCCATTTGTAGAAACAACTACCATTTCTTTCTTCTTGCCTAATGAGTCCGATGTTAACATCGAATTCTATAACACTGCAGGAATGAAAGTTTATGAACTTGAGCAATATTTTGCAAAAGGAATGAATGAAGTAGACGTTAAAGTTTCTGACTTAGGTGAAAATCTTAGCGGAATTATCGTTTACCAAATTTCAACTGGTGAGTTTACTGCATCTAGAAAAATGACAATTTTAAAATAAGATTTAATCTTATTGTTAAATAAATAAAAGCTAATGTTGACAGCACGTCAGCATTAGCTTTTTTTATTAAATTTGTATTCGAATTCCCTACCTGAGATTTTTTGGAATAGTTTCTGCTTACAAACCTTCCAAAGAGTATATTAAATAATTCCCTTATATGTTAAGTAATAGCAACGCTAATATTACCTTTGTCGTTATACGGTAGTTAAATTATTAATGCTCTCCAAATTTTAAAATCAGATGATGTTTAAAAAGTTCAAACTCTGTTTAGTCGCCCTATTATTTTGTACTTATGCTTTTTCCCAACCAACATTTAATATATCTGGTGGAACCGGAAACGCAGGTAGTACTATTACTATCAATTTTAATGTTGATAATTTCGCCAATCTAATAAGTGCGCAATACACGATTAATTTTGATGAGACTGTACTCGATTTTAACTCCATAACTAACATAACGACTGACCTTGCTGGTTTAAGTGCAGGTAGTTTTGGTACAAACCCTAGTAATGTAGATAATGGAAACATTACCTTTTCTTGGGTAGAGAGCAATCTAAACCCTGCAACACTCTCCAATGGTTCTCTTATGTATTCAATAGTATTTGATATCATAGGTGCACCATGTTCAGAATCAGAAATAACAATAAGTGGTTCGCCTTCTCCAATTGAAGTCGCGGACGCTAATGAAGTTAATGTGGGTCTCAACGTGAATCCTGGAATGTTTATGGTACCAGGAGTTGACTGTGGAGGTACTGGAGGAAATTTAACATTTTTAGGAAGTACAGTTAGTGGAGATCAAGGTACAACGCAGTGTGTAGCAGTAAGTGTTCAGGGATTTGAGGAAATTGCTTCTGTTCAATTATCCATGAATTTTAGTCCCCTTATCGTACAATTTAACCAAGTGCAAAATTTTAATCTAACAGGATTGAACGCAGGAAACTTTGGCACAACCAATGTTTCAAATGGAAATATAACCTTTGTATGGACGGATCCAGCTACTACAGGAGTTACAGTCCCCGATGGAACGGTGATTTTTGAAGCTTGTTTTGATCTAGTCGGTGCAGGAGGCCAATCTTCTGCCTTTGATTTCACAAACAGCCCACTTGTTATTGAAGTAAATGATGGTGCTGGTGAAGTTGTACCATTCACTGGTTCTTCAGGAAGAATCAATATCAACCAAGAATCGAGTGGTGGCGATCTTTCAATTATAATTGGTGATGCAACTGGAATGCCAGGCGAAGTAGTTTGTGCAGATGTTTCAGTTTTAGGTTTCTCCAATATGATTAGTATGCAGCATAGTGTAAATTGGGATCCATCCAAACTCATGTTTAGTCAAGTAGATGGATTGAATTTGCCTGGTCTTACTTCTAGTAATTTTGGTGATCCTTCGGCGCCCGGAGTAAACCCAGGCCAATTAACTGTAGTATGGACAGACCCAAATCTGACAGGGACCAACGCTGCAGATAATCAAATAATATATAAACTATGTTTTGAAGTAATTGAGGGTTGCGGCTCTGTTCAAGATATCAACTTTTCAAGTACACCTTTAGCTATGGAATTTTCTGATCTTGTTGGATTAGTTAGTCCAGTTTTAGATAATGGATCCATCACTATTGATTGTTGCGGTGGAGCTGGAGGTTCTTTATCCATTGAACTAGAAGATTTAGATGCGCCTGATTGTGTTGGAGGCAATGGAAATATATTTGTAGAACCTTGTGGTGGCTCAGAGCCTTATACTTGGTCTTGGAGTAATGGAACAACAAATGAAGATTTATTAAATGTTCCTGCTGGAACATACACTGTTACTTTGACAGATGCAACAAACGCTACGACACAACAAACTTACACACTTCCAGGTGCTACTGGCTTGACCGTAACGCCTCAAATTATTAATGACGTAAATGGATGTGATGGTGGAATTAATTTAACAGTGACTGGAGGCTCAGGTAGTTTTACTTATCTATGGTCAAATGGTCAATCTACGCAAAACATTATTAATCAATGTGCAGGATCTTATTCAGTTACTATTACTGATTCTAATACAGGCTGTATTCAAGAATTTGGACCTTATTCTATCGGTGGATCGTGTAATGCATCAGAGATTATAACCAATGTTGAATGTTTTGGTCAGGCTACTGGAGCCATAAATCTTACCGTCAATGGTTGCGCAGATCCAATTTCATTTTCATGGAGTAATGGGGCTACAACTGAAGATCTTACAGGTTTATTTGCAGGTTCTTACTCTGTGACACTTACTGATAATAACGGCGAAGTTTTTACAGCAACGTATGTTGTTAGTGAGCCAGCTACGGGCTTAACCATTACTTCAGTAGTTACGGATGAAACAACGGCCGGAAATGATGGTGCTATCGATATAACTGTCACTGGAGGATCAGGAAACTATAGTTATCTATGGTCGAATGGAGCTACGACAGAGGATTTAATAAACATCCCAGGAGGAAACTATACCGTTTCTGTTACTGATAATTCAATGCCTCAATGTGTATTTACCCATACAGCTATGGTGACTCCTTTAACATTTCAAGTTGAAATTATAAAAATGGATTTTGGAAATTTTGATGTTACTTGTAGGGGAGAATGTGACGGTTCTGCTACTGCCATGCCATTGAATGGAATTGCACCTTATACTTTCACCTGGTCTACTGGAGAAACCACTCAAACCATATCAAATTTATGTGCAGGAACTTATGGTTTAACAGTCACTGAGGCAACAGGACTTACTTATGAAGATCCTGCTTTCTCCATATTCGAACCGGATCAAATTAGAGTGAGCCCAGATCAGGAGAACTGTGCAACTGGACCAACTGATACAAATGGATCAGTTTCAGTGTCAGTTACTGGAGGATCAGATCCATATTCATATAATTGGTCTACAGGATCAGCAACTAATAGTATTTCAGGAGTTGCTCCTGGAGATTATGCTTTAACTGTTACCGATGCAAATGGGTGTGTTTTTGTGACACAAGTATATGTATGCGATCAGTTAAACCCAAGAGAGTGCTTTGATTCAAGAACTGCCATTACACCTAATGGTGATAATTTAAATGAGTTCTTGCAAATCCAATGTGCTAGAGATTTTGATAATACCATTGAAATCTACAATCGTTGGGGACAATTGGTTTATGAAGAAGATAACTATGATAATAGTTGGAATGGAGTGGATACTGGAGGAAATAATTTATTAGAAGGAGGTTATCACTGGGTATTGAGGGTTAGACTTCCTAATGGAACAACAGACATTCATCGAGGTTCTGTTGCAATCATAAGAAGTTTAAAATAAGCTAAGACCTATTTACAATCAAAGACAATTAGACAAATGAAAAATATATTAATATTCAGCGTTTTCTTTTTACTCCTTACAATAGATATCAAGGCTCAAGAGCCTGCAGTATTTACACACTATCACTTACAGCCTATTCTTATTAATCCAGCTGCGTCTGGTTTTGATCAAGATGGTAAAGTGATATTTAGCCATAGAAATAAATGGGCAGCATTCCCTGGAGCTCCGAAATCTTTCCACCTTAGTATTGATGGACGAGTACGAGATAGGGTAGGTTTAGGATTACAACTAACATCAGATAATGTTGCGAGTATCAGAAGATTTCAAGGCCAACTTAATTATGCTTATCAATTTCAAGTAAATGATTTTGACGTAGGATTGGGAATTTCTACAGGGATTCAACAGTTAAGTTTGGATAGTGACGTCACTTCATCTTCGTTCTATAATGAAGGAGATCCATTAATCATCGCAGCAGTTGATGGTGTATTTTTATTTGATGCTGGGGCTGCAGTATATGCAGATAATGGAACAATCTATGCAGGATTAATGGTGCCTAACGCCGTACGGAATAGATTGAAAGACATTCCTACAGCAGAAGAAGAAAATAATAATATTGGATTCGGGCTTAATGTTGGATATAGACACTTAGTATCAAATTATAATTTTATAGTTGAGCCTTCTATTCTACTCCAGAATATTCGCCGAGTAGATTTTAGAACAGACTTAAATGTACTTTTAAGATTTTTGGACGATCAATTGATTGGAGGTGTAAGCTATTCATTAGGTGCTGGAAGTAGATTCGGATTCCTTCTAGGTACAAGGGTAAATCATGTAAGAATTTATTATTCTTATGATGTTTCTTTCCAAGATTTCCAACAATATAATAACGGATCACACGAAATTAGTATTGGAGTAAATTTATCAAAAGATAAATCTGCTGTAATGAATGAAGATATGTAAGTAAATCTTCAAAAGAATAATCTCAAATATTTACTTAAAAGTCAGATTGAAATTTATTTTTAAATTTTAATAGACTGATTTTCAGCGAATTAAATATTATTTTTAAAACTTGGTGCATTTTTTGAATAAGAATACTTTGATATAATTAATTGTGCAAAGACAAGATTCATATTCTATTAGATATAAGGATTAATCATAATATGAAAATTACCTCTAAGTGGGTATATAAACATTTACACCTTAGTGTATCTTTGTGAAGTTGTGTATGGAAGAAGTACGCAATGTTTTATAATTTTTGAAATAGCAATTTTAGGATTTTGAAGAAGTTGAAGTAGCTTAAAAACTTTATCGACTGATTTACCTCCCCCAGGTTGTCCTGAAATTTCAAGAGGCTGTTTGCAAAGGCAAAGCTTTATAAAGACGAATTTTTTTAACTAGATATTAATAATCAAAACTCAATCTCATGAAAATGACGAATTCTACATTCTTTCATATGAAAGATTTAGGAAGGATCGTCAAGGGAAGTCTTTTTTCTTTGACCTTGGTCTTTTCTTTTGTTGCTTTGAGCTTTCAAAGCGCATCTGCCCAGAATTATGTTCAGAAAGATGAGGCTATAAGCATTTGTGTAAACGAAATAAATGCCATAGCAGCTAATCTTCCTAACTTAAGTCAGGGTACACCTACTTATGAGTCTGTCAATAGACGACTTCATTTCTTTAAAAATCTTGCAGAGTTAATTAGTGAATCAGGTGATGTTGCTACAGCCATGGGCTTAGCACCAAATATCTTTTCACTTGCTTCTCCAAATCCAAATGGATGGCAGACAGCAGCTACTACTGTTTCAGGTATTCCTGATCCAGAAGCAGTGGAGGTCAAGCAATTAGTGCGAGACGCTACAGCTTTGTTAACTATTTAATTATCTCACGAACATTTCGATAACAAAAAAATACTTTAGAATGAGAAATATTTTTAGAACCCTATTGATCATGGTCTTGGGTTTTAGTGCGATAAGTAATGTAAGTGGACAGTGTATGGTTTTAACCTGTCCTTCTGATATTACTGTTGGTACTGATCCTGGTTCATGTGAAGCCACAATCGCCCCTGGTGTATTGACTGGCTCTTTTACTGGGTCCTGTGCTGGTGTTGCATTGTTACCTGTTGAAGACTTTGAAAGTCTTTGTGGTGATGGTGTTACTAATGATCTTCCTGCGGGATGGTTTTTAGATGACGGTACAGCTCCAGGAGGTTCTACAACTGGTACTGGCATCACAACTGATGGTGCGACTTTAGGTTGTGGACTTTATTCATGTGCTGCCAATAATGGTGGTGGTCAGACTGGTGGTACTCCTCCAGCTGGATTTTCTGGTAACGTCCTTTCTATGGAAGATGACTCTGCCAATGATGCTCCAGGTTGTAACAACTTGTGGGGATTTGGTTGTGTTTATGCTCCAGTTGTACCTAATGGTGCAAGTTTATCATTGAGCTGGCAATCAGAAGCATTTGCTGGTTTAGGTAGCTTTACCATTGATGTATGGGATGGTGCTGCTTGGAATAACATCGTTACAACAACAGAAGATACTGATTCTGGTGAAGATGATAACCAAACTGCAACAGACTGTGGTGGTAATTTCCCTGCAGGAGATCCTGACACTTTTGATCTTTTATGCTACTCAAATCCTGATTTCCAAGTTAGATTCTGTTTTGACGATGAAGGAACTAATGGATGGGGTGCAGCTATAGATAACGTTCAATTTGGACAATTAGCAGCTGGTCAAGCATTAGCTGATATTATTATTGATGGTGTTTTAGTAGGACAATCACTTACACCTGATGCTGCTGGAACATATGCTAAAGGAGACCATACTGTTTCTTTTATTGCTTATGATGTTACTGGTGCTGCTGTTAATTGTGATTTCACAATTACAGTTGAGGATCAAGAACCTCCAGGTGCAATAACTTGCCCTGCTGATATTACAGCAAACATCTCTGCTGGAGAATGTGGTGCAGTGGTTGATTATGTACCACCTGCTGCAAATGGTGATAACTGTCCTTTAGAGGCATCACCTGCTACATCTTTATCTTTGAATGCTGCTTTCGGTACTGCTTCTTCAGTTAACTCTGTTGCTTGTGGTGCGACTCCAAGTGAGCATTTCCAAGTATATCCTCCATTAGCGCAAGATATGCCTGTTAATAGTGTAGACATCGTAGTTTCTCAGTTTACTGCTGGAGGACCTGTGACAGTTAATATTTATTCAATTGGATTTGATCCAGCTGGAGACGACTTTTTGTATGCTGACCTTACTTTATTAGGTACAGGTTCTGCAACTGCTCCTGGTGCATTAGGTTTATTGAATATTCCTTTAACAACTACAGTTCCTGCTAATACTAACTATGTAGTTAGTGTAATTAACCCAGCGGGACCTAACTTCTTAGCTGGTTATGATGGTGGTTCACCAGGTGTTACAACTTATGCAACTTGCATTGGTTTAGCTGGTTTTGATGAGCCTTCTGCAGTTGATAATTTAGTTGGAATTGATGATGATGTTATGTTACAGGTTAACTTTGACGCTGTACCATTAGTACCAACATTAACTTCTGGTTTTGCTAGCGGAGAGGTGTTCCCAATTGGAGCAACTGAAGTTTGCTATGAGTTAGAAGATTGTGGTGGTAATGTAGTAGAATGCTGCTTTAACGTAATAGTTAATCCTTTCCCGGATACTACTTCTGTTTTAGCTTGTAATGACTTAGTTAACATCAGCTTAGACGAAACTTGTGAAGCTATTATTACAGCAGACATGATGCTTGAGGGCGGACCTTACTACTGTTATGATAACTATACTGTTCAAATTTGTGATTCAGGAACTGGAGGAAACTCTGTTACTGTTGATGAAACTTATTTAGGACAAACAATTTGTATTGAAGTTTGTGATCCTTTAACAGGAAATTGCTGTTGGGGTGAAGTACTTATAGAAGATAAGATTGCTCCGGTAATCGCTTGTGAAGACATTACAGTTGGTTGTGAAGCAACTGATTTAAGTCCAGGTGCATTAGTTAGCCCAGCGGGTACATACCCAACTGCTGCTGACGCATCTACTTTTGGAACAATTACTACTGGTGCTCCATTATTAGTTGAGATACCAGTAAGTGGATTAGGAAATGTAACTGACGTTGATGTAAATCTAGATATTGACCACACATGGGTTGGTGATCTTGATATTACTTTGACTTCTCCTTCTGGAACTTCAGTTGATATCCTTTCAAACCCAGGTGGTCCTGGATTTGGTTGTGATCAAAACAACATTAATGTTGTAATGGATGATGAGTCTGCGAATGCTTATGCTGCATTTGACGGAACTTGTGAAACTTGTGCTGCTCCTGGTTGCTATGCAATCGAGGGTGACTTCCAACCAATGAGTCCTTTAAGCGCATTTGACGGTGAGCCTTCAAATGGTGTTTGGATTCTTGAGATTGGTGATTTAGTTGGTGGTGATGATGGTATGCCTACTGCAATATCATTGAACCTTTCTACTGATACTTATTCTATTCCAGATGAGCCTGCGATCTTAGATCCAATGTCATGTGGAGACGATTATACTGTAACTTATGTGGATAGTGAAGATCCACAAGATTGTACGAATCCTGATTACGCTAACATCGTAACAAGAACGTGGACTGTAGTTGATGGCTATGGAAATAGCACAAGCTGCGTATCTACTATCTTCGTATTAAGAAGAGGTTTAGACGATGTTGTTGTACCTCCTAACTATGATGGTATTGATCAGCCAGTATTGGCTTGTGATGGTATCGGTTGGGACTTAAACTTCAATGGTTACCCAGATCCAAATGAAACGGGTGAGCCAGGAGGAGCTTATTGTGATAATATCCAATTCGCACCACCAGAAGATGTTGTTATCCCAATTTGTGGAGATAGCTACAAGATCGTACGTAAGTGGACTATTTTAGACTGGTGTACTGGTGAAGTACTTGAGCACAACCAATTAATCAAGGTTGCTGGTCAAACTTTCACAGTTGATGCTGGTCCTGACTTATTTACAAGTACTGACGTTTGGGGTTGTACTGGAACTATCCAAGTACCAGTTTACACAACAAGCTACTCTTGTGGAGATAATAGTACTAATGAAATAGTAACTGTTACTTCAACATGCGGTACTCCTACTTTAGGAAGTAACGGTGTATGGTATGTAACTGATATTCCTGGTGGAGTATGTACTGTTACAATTACAATTGATGATGGCTGTGGAAACACTGCTTCAGATGATTTCGATGTAACTGTTGAAGACCTTGTACCTCCAACTGCAATTGCAGATGAGCATACAATTGTATCTTTAACTGTTGACAATACAGATCCTGCAAACCCTGTTGGAACTGCTAAAGTCTTTGCTACAAACTTAGACGACGGTTCTTACGACAATTGTGGTGCTATCTGGTATAAAGTTAGAAGAATGGACATTGGTGCTTGTGATGGAGCAAATGGTGATGATTTCCCATCAGTTCCTGGTTACCAAGAGATGTTCGATGATTGGGCATTCTACTGCTGTGAAGATGATGTTGTAATGACGATTTTCAGAGTTTATGATGTTGACCCAGGTGACGGACCAGTTGCTGATTCAAGACACCAGCCAGGTGGAGATTTATTCGGACATTTCAACGATGCTATGGTAGAAGTTGAAGTTCAAGATAAATTGGCTCCTTACATTGTTTGTCCTGCTGACGTAACATTAGATTGTGGTGATGAGTTAGGTGATTTAGCTGATGTTGATAATCCTTACTTAGGTTCACCTACAGTTTCTGATAACTGTACTTATGAAGTTACTGTTAATGTAGAAGACAACTCACAGTGTGGTAAGTCTATCTTATTAACTAACGGAACATATGCATATGCTTATAAGAGAACTTTCGTTGCAAGTGATGCTAACGGATCTTCAACTTGTACTCAGTTAATTTATATCATTGATACTGATCCATTTGATGGAAATGACATCGATTACCCGAATGACATTGACGTTGGATGTGCTTCAGATACAGACCCATCATCAACTGGTGAGCCTGATTTCAATGAAGATAACTGTAGCTTAATTGCTGTTGCTTATGATGATCAATTATTCCAGTATGTTGATGGAGTATGTGCTAAGATTCTTAGAACATGGACTATCATTGACTGGTGTGTATTTGATCCAGACAATCCATTCTCAGGTGGTATATGGTCACACACTCAAGTTATCAAGGTAACTAACGGTGTTGCTCCTGAAATCACAGGTGGATGTCCTGACGGTCCTATTGAAGTATGTTCATACGATGAAGATTGTCAAGCTGCAGATGTAGTACTTACTATTGAAGCAACTGATGATTGTGATACTGAATTACAGTATAGCTATTGCATCGATGCATTTAGTGATGGAGGTTGTGATATCTCTGGAAACACTAACGATGCTTCAGGTGCATACCCAATCGGTACTCACGAGATCACTTGGTCTGTTGAAGATGGTTGTGGTAATATCACTACTTGTACTTATACATTTATCATTGCTGATTGCAAGAAACCAACTCCTGTATGTATCAACGGTCTTTCAACTGTTGTTATGCCAAGTACTGGTGAGGTTCAGATTTGGGCTAATGACTTTGAGTCAGGTTCAAGTTTTGATAACTGTACTGCATATGAAGATCTTCAGTTCTCATTCTCAGAAGACGTGAATGATACTGGATTAACACTTACTTGTGATAATCTAGGAAGTACTGAGGTGAATATCTGGGTAACTGATGAATTCGGTAACCAAGATTTCTGTACAACTTACATCATCCTTACTGACAACGATTCAACTTGTAACGGTATCTCTTTCGCAACGATAGGTGGTATGGTTCAAACTGAAGAAGTTGAAAATGTAACAGATGTAACAATGGAATTAACTAATTCTGGTTCTGGAATGTCTACTTACGTTACTTCAAATAACGGATTATACATATTCCCTAACTTGAATATGAATTCACAATACACAGTTTCTCCTGAAAGAGATGATGACTACTTAAATGGAGTTACTACTCTTGACCTTGTTAAAATTCAGAAACACTTATTAGGAATAGAGCCATTAGCTTCTCCTTATAAGAGAATTGCGGCTGATGCCAACAATTCTGAAAGTATTTCTGCAATTGATATCATTGAATTGAGAAAACTGATATTAGGAATAACTAACGACTTGCCAAATAACGATTCTTGGAGATTTGTTGAGAAAGCTCACACTTTCGCAAATCCTAACAATCCTTGGCCGTTCCCAGAAAGTGTATCTTTCGCACCATTAATGACTAATGAAATCACTGAAGATTTCGTTGGAATCAAGATTGGTGATGTTAACGGAACAGCTTCAGCAAGTAGTTTAATTGCTCTAGAAGATAGAGGATCTGATGCAGTAAGCATCGTTATTAAAGATCAAGCAGTAAAAGCAGGTGATGTTATTAGCATCGATGTGACTTCTGAAGGATTTGATAATATCGTTGGTTACCAGTTCACTATGAATCTTGGAAGCCTTGTTTATGAAGGTGTAGAAGGTGTTGGTGTACAAGTATCTGATGCTAACTTCGGTAACTTAGGAAACGGTATCCTTACAACAAGTTGGAGTAGCCTTGATGGCGCAACAACTAAAGTTCAGGATAACAGCGTTCTTTATAGAATTACTGTAAGAGCAACACAAAGTGGAATGTTAAGTGATATGTTAGCAGTTAACTCTGACATAACACCAGCAGAAGCATATACGTCCAGTGATGTAATTAATGATGTGACACTTAAAGTAACTAGTGAGACTGCAGTTTCAACTACTACTGAGTACGCATTATACCAGAACCAACCTAACCCATTTGAGTCAATGACTAAAATCGGATTCAACATGGCTAATGAAGGTTCAGCTACATTAACTGTATATGATGTTACAGGTAAAGTAATAACCACTATTGATGGTGACTACGTTAAAGGCTACAATGAGATTGAGTTAAGCCGTAACGATGTTCCAGCTTCTGGTGTACTTTACTATCAGTTAAGTGCAGAAGAGTTCACGGCTACTAAGAAAATGATTACGGTCAAATAAATTAGTAGTACATGAATACTCAAACCGAATATTAAGGTAAGTTAAAATCGGTTTTTGGGATGGCCTCTCTCCACAATTGTGGAGGGGGGCTTTTTTAATTTCAAAGTTTTTCAAAAAAACATATTAAATAATTTTGTAATATGTTTTTTTGCATTTATATTTGACGCGTCGTAAAGACATACCCAAACAAGACAGTAAAACTATAACCATACATATACACATTTCCCGAATGCAGTAATAGTTGATTTCATCTATGCAGAAATGCATATAACAGCTATTATTATGAGTATTTTAAAAATGTGTAAGTCAGTACTATCCCTTATATTGCTATGTTCTATTTTAGAACTTAATGCAAGTGAGTCCTTATTCCATATAGAGTGTCCTCCAGATGTTACCGTAGGATGTGAGGAAGAATTATGGGATCTTTCCATTTATGGCAATGCCTATGTCTTTGGATATGGCAACCCAGTTCCTGCAGATCCACCCTATGTGCACTACAATTTGAATAGTTGTAATGTTGGACATATTATAAGAACTTGGAGTGCCGCAGATTATGGCGGAAATATATATACCTGCTCGCAAGTTATCACAGTTGTAGGAAGCGTAAACGCAACAAATATTGATTGGCCTGATGACCTTCTCGATGCTTCATGTACAGATGCACTAGAGCCTTCAGACCTATCATATCCATATAATAAACCAGTTGTGACCTCAAGTGGTGATTGTACGCAAATTGCTGTAGGTTACACTGATCAAGTATTTACAATAGTCCCAGGTGCATGTCAAAAAATATTAAGAACATGGACCGTTTTAGACTGGTGTGAATATGATCCAAATAATCCTTATTCAGGTGGATCTTATACGAATGTCCAAGTAATCAAAGTTTTATCTAATGATCCACCAGTAATAACTTGCGGCTCGGATATTACCGTTTCTTCAGCGGCAGATTGTTCTAGCTCTTTAACACAAGTGCCAGTGCCAATTGCAGAAGGTGTTTGTTCTTCTGATTTAACAATAACAAATGATTCTCCGTATGCTTTAGGGAATGGTGCTGATGCAAGTGGATATTATCCAACAGGTACAACGATAATTACCTTCAGAGTAGAAGATGGTTGTGGAAATTTTGCAACATGCACGAGTTCAGTGACTGTTGTGGACAGTGTAAAACCAACACCTTATTGCTATCATGGAATAGCTGTGCCCTTATCTCTTATGAGCGATGGTTACTACCTTAACTTGACTGGAAATATGTTTGATGCAGGGAGTTATGACAACTGCACACCTCAAGATAAATTAATAATAACAGTAAATCCTCCAGTTGTAACATGTGAAAATTTAGGGACAGTAGATGTAACTGTGACAGTCACAGATGAAAGTGGTAATAGTAATTTTTGTGTTACTTACGTAAATGTTCAAGATAATATGGATATGTGTCCTCCGATGCCTTCCCCATTATCTGGAACCATTTCTAATCCTGATGGAATAATGGTGGAAGGTGCATCAGTAAGCCTTGTTGATCAGTCAACATCTGATATGACTGATGAAAACGGAGCATATTACTTTGCAGATTTAGAAGCGGGAGAGAAGTACATGATTATGTCTGAGAAAACTGGACCTTGGCTTGAAGGAGTAAGTACAAGAGATTTTGTTCAGTTAGTAAAGCATTTATATAATATTGAAGCCATTACTGATCCAGCCAATTTAGTTGCAGCAGATATAGACAAAAATGGGCTTATTGATGAAGTTGATCTACAGTTGCTAAGACAAATGTTATTAAGTAATGACTTCCAATTAGCTTCAAATACATCATGGAGAATAATTGAAAATTCAATTCTGCAAGATCCAGAGTTTGACATTGCAAGCAATGTTGATGGGTCTTTTGAAATAGTAGCCCTTGATGCTGGTGGAGAAGAGATAGATTTTACCGCGATTAAAATTGGAGATATTAATCATTCCTTTAATCCCAATCCTCTAGAAATTTTATTAGAAGATAGATCCTTGACTACAATTGAATATTCTGCGGAATATCAAGGAGAGCTTGTATTTGTGAGTCTTTCGAATAGTGATGAAATTACTGCCATGCAATTGGCATTATCATATCAGCAAGAGGACTTCAGCTTGGTAAGTATGACGGCTATTAAAGGTCAATTATTCCAAGATGACTTTAATCAAAATAGCTTAATGTGGTATTCTGAGAATGAAGTTCAAGATGAAGTACTGCAACTCTTATTCAAAAGAAAAAATAATAAAAGCAGTGTATTGAATTTGAGCTTGGATTCAGAACAAGTAAATAATGCTTTAAATGATTCTGAAGAATTTAATGTTCAATTACTCGAACGTATAAAAGATCAAAAACTCACACTTTATCAAAATTCACCAAATCCAGTTTCTGACCAAACAATGATTAGTTTTTATAATCCAGTAGCGCAAGAAATTGTATTTGAATTAATAGATCTAAGTGGTAAGAAAATAATTTCAACATCAGATTATTATGATGCAGGAATCCAACAAATTAGCTTGAATAGAGCAGAAATATTTGGACACGGAATGTTCTTGTATAGTATAAAATCGCCTACAGACAAACAGACAAAAAAGTTAACAATAGTTAATCCTTAATTGGAAAGGGACCCATCCTAATCACAACAGTAATTTATTAATAACATGAATTTGCGTAAAATGCTAGAAATTTGTATCACCCTTGTTTTCCTTTTATTAGGCTTTGTGCATGTCACAAAGGCAAATATTAGTGACAACAATTTAAAAGTTAAAGGGAGCAACATAAGCACTAAATTCGTTACATATTTAGTACTTTCGGATACAATCCAACATCCGGAGTTACCAACTCCAACATTTTACCCTACCAGCTATCTTAGTTATACAAATTTATTTGATAATATCCAGTTCTCATTGACGACTGGTACTAAGAGAGACAACTTGAGTAATAGAAATAATTCCATGTGGAGTCCTGACTCCAAGGGGATCCGTAACGCCTTTTTGGGTGATGCCAAGGTCATTGGTATCAAATACCCATTTCAATATAAATTAAATAAGAATTTAAACGAGAAAAGTATAATGCCAATAAGCAATTATTGGTGGCATTCCACAAACCGAACGAATGATAATAGTTGATTAGTGAATGCTAATGCCAAAGGACATTAGTTTGTCCTTTGGTTTTTAAAAAGAAAATTATGATTAACCACATATTAATAATGGCCACTAAATTTAAGGTAATGAGAAATCCGATGAACTGTCTCATCCCAAAGACAAGTTGTTTTAATGAATTGGGATATATTTTAAGTTTAATCTTCATAGTAATGCTAGCTCCTCAAGGGTTATTAGCACTAGAAGATCATAAAACTTTATCCTACGATGAAGAACCAACAATCAGTTGTATTACTCATGTAAATATTTCTTTGGATCAAGCTGGTACAGCTACTATTGTACCTAGCATGCTCCTTTCTGGACCTCCACCACCAAGTTGGGTGGGTTATTCTGTTGACATAATGGGGCCACTTACAGATATGGTGACCTGTGCAGAATTAGGTCAAACACTCATGGTGGCCGTCACCGATCCTACAGGAAATATCTGTATGTCTGAGATTACAGTCGAAGATAAATTAGGGCCTTTGATGACCTGCAGCTCAGATTTTATTTACTGCAATGAAGATCCATTTTCTATTGATTTTCTGCAGTATCTTTCTGTGCTTTCGGATAATTGTGATCCTAATCCAGATGTTTATTTCGTTCCAAACTATGATTCAGTTTTGACAAATTCTTGTGACCCTACAGTCATAGGTTTTGTTGTAGTCGATTACTTTGGAACTGATGCTTCTGGTAATCAAAGTACAACACAATGCACGATCAATGTGAATAGAATTCCTATTCCAAGTGTAGTTTTTCCAAATGATACTACATTATATTGCCCAGATAGCAATATCGATCCTGAGTTCACTGGTGCTCCTTCATTTAATGGAACACCTGTGGATCACTCTTGTGGTTTATTTGTATCATATGTTGATAATCCTCCAGTTCAAATGTGCTGTGGGAGTTACAAAATTTATAGAAATTGGAGTGTGATGGATTGGTGTCAAAATCCTGCACCTCCGACGAATGCAATTCAAGTTATCTACGTAAGGGATACTGTACCACCAGTGGTAACATGCCCAGGTAACGTTGTCCATAATGCTGATGGACAAAACTGTACTTTCAATTACACAATTCCCACTTTGCCAGCAACAGATGTTTGTTGTCCTAATGGAATATCAGCTGCAACCGTTACATTTAGTGCTAACGTACCTCCAGGATTATATACATCAGGAGATGTAGTTAATTTGCCACTAGGCGTAACAACGGTAACTTATGAAGTATCAGATGGATGTAATAATACAGCGAGCTGTGTATATACAGTCACTGTAGAAGATAATATTCCACCAGTGCCTTTTTGCCAAGCAAGAACTTTTGCTGTTGATAATACAGGATGTGTTTTTGTTGATGTCAATGCACTTGGATTCAATGATACAGATAATTGTGCTATCGTGAGCAGAGAGTTTAGAAGAATGACAGATGCCTGTGGAACACCAGACAATTTAGTATTTGGATCAGAATTAAAATTCTGTTGTGCAGATATAGGCTCAAATGTTATGGTCGAATATAGAGTGTTTGATTCTAATGGGAATTATAATACTTGTATGTTTCCTGTAACCATAGTTGATAATATTGCACCTGTGTTTACCAATGCTTCTTGTAGCACTGGTAATGCTGGAGTGATTGACTTGGGATGCCAGCAATTCCCGCCAACAGAAAATATGGCGATTACAGAAATTGGTGGAGCAACCGACAATTGTGAAGTTACTTCTATGGGAGCTGTAGGAGGTACAATAACTGGAGATTGTATGAAATCTCAAACTTTTGTGATAACCGCGTCGGATGCAAGTGGAAATACCACTTCCTGTGAAGTTACTTATACATGGAGAGATGGTTCAATATCACCAATACTCTCTTGTGCTCCTAATATGTCTGTTTCATGTTCTGCAGATGTCGTAGCTAATACAGGAGCAATTGTATTAGATTCAAATTGCTCTGTCGGAGCAACAGTCGTCGCAGGAGCACCTGTAGCAGGAAGTAATAATAGTTCTTGTGGACAAGCAAATGGTGATACCTACTTTATTACATACGTAGTTACCGATGAGTGTGGAAATGACTGGCCATGTACTCAAATGTTCACCATTACCAATACCATGCTTTCAATCACTAATTGCCCAGCTAGTATAATTGTAGCTTGCTCTTCAGATGCTGTGGCTGATATCCCAGCAGTAAATTATATTACGGGCTGTGGCTTAGGTGCAGAAGTTACAGCAGGAGCGCCAGTATCAGGTGCTAATAATAGTGCCTGTGGTGAATCAGATGGAGATATATACACCATTACATATACCGTAACAGATGATTGTGGAAATACTGCAACATGTGTACAACAGTTTACCTTGGATAGCGAACCTCCAACTATAGTTTGTCCTCCTGATGTAACGGTAGAATGCTTAGACGAGGTCATTGCAGACGAAGCTAGTGTTACAACCACAGCTGGATGTAACTTGACTGGTACTTTAACTTCTTCGGCTCCGATGGGTATGTCAACAAATAGTATTCCTGGAGATTGTAATGGAGATAGATATAGAATTGAATACACTTACATTGATGCTTGTGGTAATTCAGCTATGTGTACTCAAGTATTTACTTTACAAAATGATGGTCCAGAAATAACTGCTTGCCCTGCAGATCTTACCATAAACTGTTTGACTGACCTAGTGATAGATTTGACAGGTGTAAGTTATACTACAAGTTGTAGTTTGAATGGATATGTAGCTGCAGTTGATACAATTGCAGGTGCAAACAACAGTGCGTGTGGTGAATCTGATGGAGATACTTATACAGTTGTATATCAGGTTTCTGATGATTGTGGTCGAGTTACTACTTGTAATCAAATATTTACAATAGATAGTGATCCGCCTATGTTGAATTGTCCAGCAGACTTAACCGTTTCATGTTTTGATGATGTGATTGGGGATCCAACGGCAGTAACATTTGTTACAGGATGTTCAATTGGTGGAAATCCGGCAGTCGCTGGGACTCCTCAACCAGACCCTAATAATAGCGCCTGTGGTGAATCAGATGGAGATATTTATACCATAGAATATACCGTTACAGATGTTTGTGGAAATGTAGGTACATGTACTCAAACATTTACCATTGATAGTGATCCTCCTTCAATAGTATGTCCAGCAGATGTGACAGTTTCATGTTTTACAGACATTGAAGATGATGTAGCAAATGTAGTTATTATGACAGGATGTAGCATGACAGGAAATGTTGTAGCAGGAATTCCTGTTGGGGTGAATGGAAATAGTGCTTCTGGAACTTGTGATGGAGATATTTATACCATTACGTATACTGGGACGGATGCATGTGGAGAAACTGCTACATGTACTCAAACATTTACCATAGAAAATAACGGACCTACAATCACAGCATGTGCTGCTGATGTGACCGTTAGTTGTTTTTCAGATATCAATATTTCTAATGCTTCTGTAACTTACTCAACTGAATGTGGTCTCGGAGGTACCGTGACGAATGGTGGATTAATATCTGATGGTGGTAATAGCAATAATGGAAGTTGTGATGGTGATGTATACACTGTAGTGTTTACTGTAACGGATGATTGTGGAAGAACAGCCAATTGTACACAGACCTTTACCATAGATAATGATGGACCTACAATAGTATGCCCAATTGATATGACCGTTTCATGCGAGTCAGATATTGCTGAGGGTATACCAACAACGGCAACAGATTGTGGTTTAGGTTCAACCGTGACGACTGCTGGCCCAACTTTAGTAAGTGGAACAGCAGGAGAAGATGGAGCAGTTTATGAAATAGCATACACAGTAACAGACGATTGCGGAAGAGCCTCTAGTTGTACTCAAACTTGGACTTTAGATAATACTGGATTTACTATTACTTGTCCTGCAGATTTAACCGTGAGTTGTGAGTCAGATATTGCTGAAGGTACAGCAACAGCATCTTCAGCTTGTGGTACCAATGTGCAAGTTACAAGTGTAGGACCAACGTATATAACGGGTAGCGGAAATGGTATGGCAGAATGTGACGGTGCCATGTATGAAATTGTTTATACAGCAACTGATTCAGAAGGAAACAGTGTGAGTTGTACACAAACATTTACATTAGATAATAACGGACCAACAATCGTTGCTCCTGCAGACATGACTGTCAATTGTGACACGGATATAATTGAAGGAACACCTACGACATCTACAGATTGTGGATTTGGATTTACTGTAAGTACTGTTGGGCCAACTCTTGTAAGTGGAACAGCAGGAGAAGATGGTGCTGTTTATGAAATTGTATACACGATTACAGATGATTGTGGAAACACTGCAAGTGATACACAAACGTGGACACTTGACAATGTAGGATTAATGATAACATGCCCTGCCGATTTAACAGTTAGTTGTGCATCAGATGTTGTAGAAGGTACAGCAAGTGCAAGTTCGACTTGTGGAACTACACCAACGATTACGACTAATGGACCTAATCTAGTTTCTGGAACAGATAATTGTGATGGGGCAGTATATGAGATCGTCTATACAGCAACAGATAGTGACGGTAATACGGCATCTTGTACACAAACATTTACACTTGATAATAACGGACCAACTATTGTTTGTCCTCCAGATATGACTGTGGGTTGTGATACAGACATCGTAGTTGGAACACCAACGGTTACTACAGATTGTGGTTTAACACCAACAGTGACAACTGTAGGTCCAACACTCGTTAGTGGAACTGCTGGTCAGGATGGTGCAGTATATGAAATAGAATATACCGTAACAGATGATTGTAACCGAATGGCTTCATGTATTCAGACTTGGACGCTAGATGATCCAGGTTTACAAATCACATGCCCAGCAGATATGACTGTAGCTTGTGAAGCTGATATCGTAGAAGGAATACCAACAGTATCAACCTCTTGTGGTGCAAATACCAATGTTACTGCAGTAGGGCCAACGCTAATTAGTGGAACTGCAAATTGTGATGGAGCAGTATATAATTACGTTTATACTGTTACAGATTTAGATAATGGAAATAGTGTGAGTTGTACACAAACATGGACTTTGTCAAACGCTGCTCCTACTATTACATGTCCTGCCGATCAAACCGTATCATGTACAAGTGCGATTAGCTATAGTATTGCAGATGCAATAATTACTTCAAGCTGTGGTCTTGGAACAACAGTGACAGCATCTGCGACTCCTATTCCAGATCCGAATAACAGTGCATGTGGAGAGTCTGATGGAGATAGCTATAGTGTAACATATACTGTAACGGATGACTGTGGAAGATCAGCCAGTTGTACACAAGTATTTACAATTGATCCTCCAGCTTTGACTTTCAGTTTCTGTCCTCCAGATGTTACAGTGACCGACTCTGATGACTCAGGTACTGAATTTGTAACCTTGTTGCCAGCTGTTGTAACATTCTCTTGTACAAATGTTACCATATCAAATGATTACAACAACAATGGCGCAGATGCAAGTGATAATTATCCAGTGGGTCAGACAACAGTAACTTTTACAGCGACAGACTTGTGCGGTAATACTGTTACATGTTCTACAGTAATCACAGTAGAGGAAGATCTTTGTGTTGATCAGGAACCTCCAATGCTTGTATGTACAAAAGGAAGATATATTATTCAAGATAATGGAGAGGTGACAGTTAACGCCAATGATCCAGGGATGGTATTGATGGCAACAGATGATTGCACAGATTCTATTGATTTAGTAATAGCATTCGATGTTAACTTTACAGAATTCTCACAAACATTTGATTGTGATGATGCAGGAGTAGAATATGCTATTACACTTTATGTAATGGATCAAGCAGGTAATATTGATTCTTGTACTAATGCCGCGATTGGTGTCATAGACCTCAATGGTTTCTGTCCATCACCTCAGCCTCTAGTACAAGTTGCAGGTACCATTGAAAGTGAAAAATATGAACCAGTAGAAGCTGCTACAGTTTTTATTTCAACACCTCAAATGTTGCCTCGAGAAACGAATAGTGATGGTTCCTTTATGTGGGAGTATGTATCGGTAAATAGTGCCTATACTTTTACACCTAAAAAAGATATAAACCATCTAGAAGGTGTATCAACTTTAGATATTATTGGCATACAAAAACATCTTCTAAATATAGAAGTACTGCCATCACCATACAGAATGATTGCAGCTGATATTAATAAATCAAATAGTATATCTGCTATTGACATTATTGAGCTAAGGAAATTGTTATTGGGAATATATACTGAATTTCCAGACAATGACTCTTGGAGATTTGTTGATGCATCCTATATTTTCATTAATCCATTTGATCCATTTTACATGAGTTTCCCGGAATCAATTACATATTCTCCGGTAACGAATGCAGAAATGTCAACTGATTTCATGGGTGTTAAAATCGGAGATGTAAATGCCTCATTTGTTGCTCAAGCAAATCAAGATGTACTTGAAGATAGAGGAGCAGATGTTACGATGCAATTGAGTTATCCAGAATTGAAAAAGGATGAGCTTTCAAATATTCAAGTAAGATTGGCGAAAGATCAATTAATTGAGGGTATGCAATTTGAGTTAGTGCTACCTCAAACACTTGAGCTCACTAAATTGAAATCAGGTAGTTTAATCTTAGACGAATCTAATTACCATATTATAGATGGTCAAAACTTGAGATTTGTTTGGAGTGCAGCAAATGCCTTAGAACTAGATGCAGATGATGTATTATTTACAATTGAAGCATTAGCGCTTGAATCATCTGATCTTAACAAAGCTGATTTCAATACTGATAGTCACTTGAATGCTGAAGTATACGGACCAAATGGAATGCTTGCAGATCTGAATTTGGATATCGTGGAGCAAAGTGTAAACATTGAACACTTCTCATATGAATTATTCCAAAATGAACCTAATCCTTTTAAAGGACAGACGATCATTAGATTCAGCCTTGCAAAAGATACCGAAGCGGAGTTAAATATTTTTGATGCAACTGGAAAATTGGTATACACTGAAAATGGTTCCTACATTAAAGGTATCAACGAGATCAAGATCGATCTCAATAAAATATCTGATTCTAAACTGTTTATTTACAGCATAAGCACTGATGAATTCTTTGCTACGAGGAAAATGATCCAATCAAATTAAATATTAGCAAATTAATATAATGTGGTTAATCCCTTATCGAATCAAATTCGGTAAGGGATTTTTAATTGATAATCAAGGAATTATACATTACATATATCTGTAATATAAAAAATACCTCTTATTGGGTAGAAAAACATATTATAAAAATTCTATATTTGTAAATGAGTTATAATGAATGATCAACAAATAGAACAATTTGGTCATATGTATTTTAACTCTCAAAATGAGAAAAACCTATCTATTCTGCCAATAAACCTGGGCAGAGTATCCTAGTTCGATAATAGACCTTAATGATGATATCATATCTATAATGATATGATTGATTTAGCAGATGCAGAAATGGATTTTATTCATCCTGTGTCGAAGAAAACTAAATTTTAAATCACTAAAAATAGGGTCTCATGAAGAAGACGAATACTAAATTTTCGTTAGAGCGTGGGTTAGCAAAAACATTTTTTAAACTTTCCCAAGCAGTAATGTTTGTAGCTTTAATAGCAATATTTCAGCCACAACAACTAAACGCACAATGCGCCTTAGGGTGTCAGGATGTGCAGCTTTCCCTGGACATGAATTGTAATGCAGAAGTGACCGTAGCAATGGTTGCAGACGTTTCACAATGTCCTGGAGGTGTATTTGAAGTAATGGTATTGGAAAACGATGTTCCAATTCCAACTTCTCCTTTTGTAGATGGGTCATACGCAGGTACGACTCTCGTAGTAATGGTAACTGATATTGTTTCAGGTAACTCTTGTTGGAGTAACCTAACAGTAGAAGATAAATTACCACCACTGATTGTTTGTATCAATGATACAGTAATGTGCACAGATCCAATTGTAATAACTGGACCTACAGCCATAGATAACTGTGATCCAAATCCATCAGTAATCTTTGTTGGTGAAGAAGAAACACCACTTTGTGATCCGTTGTATTTAAAGCAATTGATCAGAAAATACGTTGCAGTTGATGCTAGTGGTAATGTTTCTGATACTTGTAGAGATACATTATTACTACAAAGAATTGATTTTACGACATTAGATTTTCCAGATTCTCTTACACTAGCACTTGGTAATAACTTGCTTTGTGATGGAGATTGGGATCTAAATAATGATGGCGTGCCTGATACCGATATTACAGGTGTTCCTACTTTAAATGGCATTCCAATTTACCCTGCACCATATGATGCATGTAATATTACAGTTACATTTCAAGATCAAACTTTAGCAACACTTGGTTGTGTATCTAAAGTATTGAGAGTTTGGACGGTATCAGAATGGCATTGCCAAGGTGAGGTACAATTTTTACACACCCAATTGATTGAGATATTAGATCAAACTGGACCTGCGCTAGCATGCCCACTTGATTTTACCGTATCTACAGATGGATTGGCATGTAATTCTATGGTAAACCTTCCTTCAATATCTTACTTAGATAATTGTTCTGACCCAGTTACGGTTACAACAGAATACCCAGGAGGATTTCAC
Source organism: uncultured Saprospiraceae bacterium (assembly GCA_937961455.1). Lineage (GTDB taxonomy): Bacteria > Bacteroidota > Bacteroidia > Chitinophagales > Saprospiraceae > CALGNN01. The sequence goes on along the minus strand of CALGNN010000033.1, from coordinate 14,917 downwards.
TCCGGTAATGGTGGTATTCCAGTGAACCTACCAGTTGGAGTCAATGAGATTATATATACAGCTTATGATGCTTGTTTAAATGCAACATCTTGTTCTGTATTTATTACGGTAAACGATAATAATCCTCCAATCCCAGTATGCGAAACACATAGTATTGTTTCTCTAACTTTTGGAGGTCAAGCAAGAGTTTATGCCAGTACTTTTGATGATGGTAGTTATGACGAATGTGGCTTAGATAAAATTGAAGTAAGGAGAATGGATCCATTGGTATGTGATCCTACTGACACCATTCCTACCTATAGAGATTATGTAGACTTCTGCTGTGCAGATGTTGGAAATACTGTATTAGTAGTATTAAGAGTTACTGACTTATCGGGCAATTACAATGAATGTATGGTTCAGGTTGAAGTACAAGACAAACTTCCATCGCAATTTACTTGCCCAACAGATATCACAGTTAGTTGTGAGTTTGATTTTGATTCAAATGATCTTTCAGTGTTCGGAACACTGGTGAATGATCAATCGTTGAGAGAGCAAATTTATATCGACGATCCAGGAAATCCTAACACTACAGGTTCTGTAAGTGTGGGTATAGATGGATTAGCACAGGGTAATTGTTCAGTAGCTTGGGAAGAATCTTCCAATGTTAATGTAAACAGTTGCGGAATTGGTTACATAGAAAGAATATTTACTGCAACAGATGGTTCAGTTGATTTCAGTGGTAATGCAGTGACTTGTTCTCAAATTATTACAATAATTGATTACACGCCACTTTCTACAACGACGATTCAATGGCCAGATGATGTAGATCTCACAGGTTGTGGATCAGGAACAGACCCATTGAGTACAGGAATTCCAATAGTATTTAATGATGATGAGTGTTCTTTAATTGCTATGAGTAATGAAGATCTTGTATTCAATTTCGTAGATGGAGCATGCTTCAAGATTTTAAGAACTTGGCAGATTATCGATTGGTGTAAATTTGATCCAGCAGGACCAATGGACTCCACAAATGGATACTTCTCTGATGTTCAAATAATAAAAGTAATTGATGGTGAAGGACCTGAAATCACTTCAGATTGTGATAGTCTCATTGTTCAATCCTTTGATGTTGATTGTGGAGGAGCGCCAGTGACTTTGATAGCTGAGGGTACAGATTTATGTACAGATGACAACGAACTTTACTGGACTTATACGCTTGATGCATTCAATGATGGATCAATTGATGGAGGTGGAGCAAACATAGGAAATTCTATCAACGCTTCAGCTACCTATCCGATTGGTACACACAGAATGACATTTACGGTAGAGGATGGCTGTGGAAACAAAACAACTTGTTCTAGGATATTCCAAGTAACAAGTGGTACAGCTCCAACGCCTTATTGCTATAATGGTTTATCTTCAAATCTACCAGGATTTGATACAGATGGAGATAATGTGATTGACTCTGCAGGAACACTTGTAATCTGGGCTTCAGATTTCGATGCAGGAAGTTATCATGTTTGTGATCCAAACATGCCTTTGATCTTCTCATTCTCAGCAGATACGGCTGATACGAATATGGAGTTCACTTGTGCTGATGTAGGGGTTAATCCTCCAACTACCGTTGAAGTTTGGGTCACTGATCCAAGTGGAAATCAAGAGTATTGTACAACATACATAGTAATAACAGACAACAATAGTCTTTGTCCTCCTGCACCAATTGGTCTTGAGATCAGTGGTAATGTAAGGACTGAAATGTCAGAAAATGTAGAAGAAGTTTCTATGCATTTGATGGGAAGTAGCTCAAATCCATATAACACCAATGCAGCGGGAATGTATTATTTCCCAGGCATGCCGATAGGTGGTAATTATGAATTGAGTCCTGAAAAAGACATCAACTATTTGAATGGTGTAACAACACTTGACTTAGTAAGAATTCAGAAGCACTTGCTTGGAATTGAGTTCCTTGATTCTCCTTATAAGATGATTGCAGCAGATGCAAACAGCTCAGAGTCTGTTTCAGCTATTGATATCATTGAACTGAGAAAATTGATTCTTCAAATCCAAACAGAATTGCCGCACAATGATTCATGGAGATTCGTTGATGCTGACTACATATTCTCAAATCCGAATGATCCATTCAGTATTCCATTCCCTGAGACATACCAGATCTCTGGTTTAGAAGGTGATATGAATATTGACTTTATTGGAATTAAAATTGGAGATGTGAATAACTCTGTTGATCCTACAAGCCTTGTTGCATTGGAAGATAGAGGTTTAGATAATGAGGTGCAGTTTGTTATGACTGATAAAGCATTTAAGAATGGTGATCTTGTAAGTATGCAAGTAAGTGCCAAGGATATCGAAAAGCTTGTCGGAATGCAAATGACTATGCAATTGGATACAGAAGTATTAGAATTTGTAGATATTAAGTCTAACAGTATTGAGATCAGCAAAGATTTCTTAGGAAAAGTTTCTGAAGCAGGATTGGTAAGTCTTTCTTGGAATGATGTGATAAACCCATTCTTAGAAAATGAGGACGAATTATTCACTATGGTTTTCAATGCGCGAGCAAATGGAAATTTGAGTGATGCAGTTGAATTCAACTCAGAGTTGATCCAAGCAGAAGTTTATGACAACGATCTTAATCGATATGCGATAGCAACGCTTTGGTCTGAAACTGGTGTTAAAGATGCAGATACTGAATTTGCACTTTATCAGAATGAGCCAAATCCTTTCAATACTCAGACGAATATTGGATTTAATTTACCTAAAACGAGTATGACGACACTTAGCATTTATGATGTAAATGGTAAGCTAATTCATACACAGCGTGGTGAATTTGAGAAAGGCTTTAATACGATCACTGTTAAACTAGAAGAAATATCAGCTGGTGGGTTATTATATTATACCCTACAGTCTGAAGATTATACAGCAACGAGGAAAATGTTAATGCTAAAATAGTTTCGTTTCGTTTTGTTCTAAAGAGTTTACTGTTTTTGGGATGGGACCCTTCTCCGAGGATACTCGGGGAGGGTTCTTTTTTTTTTGCAAGTTTTCAAATAATGGTAATTTCTTTACTTAGCTGAACCATTTTCTATAATTTGCATTTAGATAAATATGGCCAGAGTAATAGGCATAGATTATGGAACAAAAAGGGTAGGGATATCTGCAACTGATGAATTACAAATTGCAGTGCATCCACTTACCGTGTTGAATCCTTCAGAGGCTCTAGATTTTCTAGAACAATACACGAAGGATGAAAAAGTGGAGAAAGTTGTTGTAGGAGTTCCTGTCTCAGAAATACATGATAATTCGAAGTTGATTGCTAAAATTCAAAAGTTTATGGAAACATTGAATGAAAGAATCGATCCCAAAATTATCATTACAACGCATGATGAATCATTTACAAGCGAAGACGCTTTCAATATAATTCTTCAATCTGGCACAAAGAAAATGAAAAGAAGAGACAAGTCACTGATAGATAAAGTCAGTGCAGTCTTAATATTACAAGATTATTTAAATCATATTTAATGATATTGCCTGTATACGCATATGGCCACGGAGTTTTAACTAAAGAAGCAATAGATATTGACAAAGATTACAAGGGGCTGAGTCAGTTGCTTGATAATATGTGGGAGACCATGTATGGAGCAAGTGGGGTAGGATTAGCTGCTCCACAGATTGGTCTAGGCATCCGTGTATTTATGGTGGACACCTTACAACTTGTCAATGAAGAATCCTCATTCTCTGGTTGTAAAAAGGTATTTATAAATGCACGAAAACTAGAAGAGAAAGGTCCTGAATGGGCCTATGAAGAAGGATGCCTAAGTATTCCAAAAATTAGAGCGGAAGTAGAGAGACAGGCCATTGTAAAAATGGAATACCTTGATGAAAATTTCGAAAAACATATTGAAGAATTTGATGGTATAAATGCCAGAGTCATTCAGCATGAGTACGATCACATAGAAGGGATATTATTTACAGATAAGATCAAGCCGCTAAGAAAAAAGCTTATCAAAAAGAAATTAGAGAATATTAAAAAAGGGAAAGTAGATATCGATTATAGAATGAAATTTCCAATAAAAAGATAAATCATCTCCTTGGCAAAATCAAAGTCTAAATACTATGTAGTCTGGCAGGGTGTAAATCCTGGAATCTATGATAATTGGAATGAATGCAATCTGCAAATCAAAGGCTATCCGGGCGCGAAATATAAAAGTTTCAAATCGAAAGAAGAAGCAGAGCAAGCCTTTGGTTCAAGCTTTGACGATCACATAGGAGGAAAGGAAACAAAAAAGAAGGCGGTACTCACGGAAGACTTAAGATCTGAAATCAATTGGAAAACCATTTCAGTTGATGCAGCATGCAGTGGAAATCCTGGTAAAATGGAGTATAGAGGAGTCCACACGGAAGATGCAGCAGAAATATTTCGAATGGGTCCCTTTGCAGGTGGAACGAATAACGTAGGAGAATTTTTAGCCATTGTTCATGCCCTGGCTCTTTTGAAAAAATCAGGTGATAAAACCAGTTTATATTCTGATTCTAGGACTGCTATGAAATGGGTGAGAGATAAAAGAGCCAATACTAAACTTAAAAAAGATCGCACAACAAGAATCATTTGGGAAATGATCGGGCGAGCTGAAAATTGGCTTAAGCAAAATTCTTATCCCAACGAAATTCTGAAATGGGAAACCAAACGCTGGGGTGAAATACCTGCAGATTTCGGAAGGAAATAATTGATTAATAATTTATTGGAATGATCGACACACACGCACATCTTTATCTTAAGGATTTTGAGGATGACCAAGATCAATTGATCGAAAAAGCTTTAGAAGTTGGAGTAAAGAAAGTGCTGCTTCCCAATATCAATCGCTCAACGGTAGAGGCTTTACATAATCTATGTGACTATAATACCAGTTTTTATTTTCCTATGATGGGCGTCCACCCGTGTTATATAAAAGAAGATTACCTGGAAGAACTTGCTGCGGCAAGAAAGCTATTGGAAAATCAAAAATACTATGGTGTAGGTGAAATTGGTATTGACCTATATTGGGATAAAACCTTTGAAGACGAACAAAAAGAAGCTTTTCGAACTCAATTAGAATGGGCCAAAGAAATGCAACTACCAGTGAGTATCCATTCAAGAAATGCATTAAAGCATACCATCGCCATCGCTGAAGAATTGCAAGATGGAAATTTGACAGGCGTTTTTCATTGTTTTAACGGATCTAAAAAACAAGCAAAAAGAATCATGAATCTCGGAATGAAAATGGGGATTGGAGGTGTCATCACCTATGGCATTTCTGGGATGGAAGTAGTGATGTCATTTATCGAATCTGGTGCCTATGTCCTAGAGACAGATGCTCCCTATCTAGGCCCACAACCACACAAAGGAAAAAGAAATGAGTCTAGCTATCTTCCATTAATAGCGAATAAAATAGCAGAATGTAGAAACGAGACTCTTGAAAAAGTCATTGAAGATAGTAGCAAAACAGCGACCTTAGTTTTCTTCAAAGAGCAATAATAAAAGCCCCATTTTTCAATGAGGCTTTTGTAAACAACTATGAAATAAACCTTTGTTTTTTATTGGTTTTTTAATAGTGCGATCTCAGTTTTCAATTCTTCAATAATTACTTGCTGCTCTTGAATCGCTTTCAAGGCAATGACGCCTAGACTTGAATAGTCCATGGTATAAACCACTTCTTCTGTATCACCAACAACATTCTTATCAATTATCTGTGGAAAATAATTCTCAACATCCTGAGCTAGGAATCCCAATGCCTCAGATTTAGTTTCATCATTCTTAAAGTGATATTTTTTTGCTTGCATTTTCATGACTTTCGACAATACATCATCCATCTGCTTTATATCCTCCTTTAATCTTGCATCCGAAGCAGTAGTATAAGCACCTGTCGCATCATCAAATCTTCCTCTAATTGTTCCATTGAAATACAACTCAAAATTACCAGTTCCATTTGCTGTATACATAGTCCAGTAATTGTTATTTGCAGCTGCATTTTCTATGGAAAAACCATCGTTGCCACCGTTGCCACCTCCAGAAGTGTGCATCACATTGACATCGGTTCTTCTTGTACGAGATCTTAGGTAGATGGCTTTGTCTTCGCTTAGGTTATTGGTATTAAGAAACATTCCTCCCACGCAATCAATTTCATTGCCGTCTAAGTACATTGTTGATGCTCCATTATTTATTTCCAAGGCAGCATTCGTTCCAGTATTTTCAGATCCTGTCATTACGATATCTCTGAATACACCATCTCTGAAAACTACATCGCCATCCGCATCGATGGCAGCTACTCGAGAAATTCCATTATTGCATTCTAAAAAATCTCCGTTCGCTCCTATCGATCCAGCAGGGACAGTAAGTTGTAATACATCTCTCGCTCCTGATAATGAAGTCGCTTCAAATTCTACCAACTCTGTAGAACTCACAGTTCCTGTAATTGTTTGTTGCCTTTGTGCATCGACGTTCAGACTCCACAACAAGAGCATTCCAAATAGTATTGTTATTTTATTAGTCATGTTTTTAGATTTTAAAGGTTAATTGATTGGACGTATTTAAATTCCATTCAAACATATTCTAATTGACCTTCAGGGAAATCACACAAAAGGGTATTTGTTGGAAAAGACAGTTAAATTATACTCTAATTGATTAGATGATTTGGGTAGGGTCTTGGGGTTTTAGCTGTTTGGGTATTTAGGTGTTTAGCTGTTTGGGTATTAAGCTTTTTAGCTATTTAGGTGTTTAGCTGTTTGGCTATTTGGGTATTTGACTTTTTAGGTATTTAGCTTTTTAGCTTTTGATAAATTTAGTTGATTGCCACTTGTGCTGTGCTCATTTGTCGACCTATGAAGAAAGGTGATATCGTAGTCCTATTAAGTCTTGTTTACTGATTTTTTATTATCTCAAGTGTCTTTTCGAGTGCTACATCAGTGTGGTTAATAATATCATCAATGTTATACTCAATCATTATGTCTGGTTGCACTCCTGTATTGGCTTGTTTGCTAATACTAAAGCCGCCCATTACAGGAAAGTCTATCTCTATCCCAGAATTAGGTAGTGTTAAGAAGATAATCTGACCTCCGTTTATATCGTTCAAATTTCCTCCAGTTTCTTGTCCTATGACTTTTCCAATATTTTGATATTTGAACCTATAAGCGGTATAAAACGCCAAGGAAGTATTAGCCGAACTTGTTATGAGATAGGATTTTCCTTTGAAGATTTTCTTAGTATTTTTTGAAGGTCGAGAAGAAAAATGCTCTTTGAAAATATAATAACCATCTTGTGTTTCAGGATTTTTAGGATTGAGATGATAATACCATGGACTATCGCCCCAAGTTCGTATATGAGGTTTCAAAGATTCTGGAAAATGAATGTATCGCGTTCTGCCTTCTCTTTCAAATTGGAAATCACTTTGACTAAGGTAGCTAAATAGTTCCTTCGCTATCTCATCATTTCCGCCATTATTTTCTCGAATATCAATAATCAAATGTTCGATTTTTCGCGCCCTAATGTTCTCGAATGCCTCTGCCAAAAATGCTTTGTAATCAATGGTCATGGCTTTCCATCCATACAGTCCAAAAGAATTTAATGTAAGCATCGCAGTATTTTCTGATAGCACTTCATATTTCCACATATCATCTCTTGTTTTAGGAAATGATTCATAGCGTTCAGCTAAAATTTCGAATCGGTCTTCTCTGGTTAAGGTTGACACTTCCACAAAACTGGTCTCTTGCTGATTGGCTTGTTGAATTTCCAAAGTGATACTTTGATTATTGACGGGATATAATAGCGGATAAAATATGTCAAATGCATTATATCTAAAATCGTATCCATTAACCTGCGTTTTGTAAACACGGTTGTTGTCTGTTGCTCCGTCAGCACCTACGTGTTTTATTATTTCATTCCGAATGTCGATTACAGGAATTTGATTGATTGCAAGTACTTTTGTGCCGCGCTGTAGCAGTTCGTTTTTTGAAGCATTCTGAAGGACTAGCATGTCATTATCAAGCCAAACAAAAGTAAATGGAATTTTATCAGCTTGGTGATGAATTATTGAATTGATAACTTTTCCTTGATTGTTGAAGCCTGCTTTAGTGTGGTCACATTTTAATTGGGCTGTCAATTTTGAAATGCCAAGATAGGCTTCTTGATGCGTAAGTGGTTCACTAAACTTATTTTCCAATTCATCCAATGCGTATTGTATATCTTCTTTGTTGTTGTATCGATAGGTACCAGGATGAACGTCAAGCACCATTTTTTTTATCAACTCAAAATCTTCTTTTAATCCTTGTTTATCAATTTTACCCAAGGTGCTAATATCAATAAGTTGTTCTATGTTCCACCTGTTATCAGATATTTGTTTGGTTTGATTTCCTTGTAATAGTAATGTTCTATTTGTTGTATTTTCCCAAGTGGCTTGATTGTCATCTGTAAACAGGACAAACTTAAACTCCAATTCTTTTTTAACATCAGAATCGAAATTTATATCAATAACAAAAGCTTCTCCTTCTCTTTTTAGTACTAGAGACTTTGACCAGTCCAGAGGAGCTATGTTACCTCGTATTCCTACATATTCATTGTTGGTTTCAGGTATGTCATTTACGATAAATTGCACAGAAGTCTGCCCATTGCTATTTAAACTGATGACCCATATAATAATGGTAAATACTATTTTTTTCATTTTCAATTTTATGCTTAACTATTTATCCATCATAATTCTCCTGTAATAACAACATGAACATGGCCAGTACACAAAGTTCAACTTTATGCTGAATTACATCATGGAGTTGGCTTAATCTAAATTTATTCCCAAGAAATGAAGGTTCCTTTTTTAGCCGAAACAAAGGATTTTCATTAATGTCCATTAATGTATAGCTTGGGTTAAAAAAATATCCACTTAAAAAACCAACTATTGGAATTTTTCTGAATCTTGAATTCCACACTTTAGTAAAAGGATTATCTTCAAAAATTTCAAAATCTACTTCGTCTTTATCATTCAGTACTTCATAATATCCAGTCCAATTCGTTTTTATATCTGGATGATGCAATTTACCAATGAGTTTACCATTCACGTTATAAAATGCCCAAAGACCAGAAAAACTTAAGGTAGGACCTTCTAGTTCTATTCTATAAATTTCTTGTTGGGTTTCTTTGTTTGAAAATATTAGAACATCATCCATGATGGGAATCAATTTTTGTTTCACGTAGCACATTTCATTATTGTTCGAGTCGTAAACACTAAAATCGTTGGCAATTGAGGTGACATTTGTTTTTATTAATAATGGGAATTTCAATGGTTTTATCATGCAGATTTAAGAATTGTTTAGACTGATAACTACGATTGATATCTGGTTGGATCTTTCTTACTCAAAATAGATAGCAGGACAATGATAAGTCTCCTACTCCCTCAGAATTGGATATGCAATCTTATTTATTGTTAGTTGCTAGCATTCTTTCTAATTTAATCATTTTTTTACTCCAACTTTTTCTCCCCATTCAGCTATTGATTCTACAATTGCGGTTAAAGTCTTTCCCATTTCTGTGAGACTGTATGAGACTTTTAAAGGAGGTTTGTCGTGCTTTACTTCTCGAATTAGGATATTATCTTCTTCTAATTTCCTAAGCTGCATACTTAACGTTCGCTCAGTTACAGTTGGCATGAGTCTTCTCAGTTCGCTGTACCTTAATTTCTCATTCCTTAGATGATAAATAATTACAGTTTTCCATTTCCCTCCAATGATATCCATTGTAAGGCTTGTGCAACAAGGATATACTTTTCCATTAAATGTGATAGATTTTTCTTCATTCATTATACTATCATTTTTGACCGTTATTGTAAAGCTAAGTTACAATAACTATTATTGCAACTATATTTTTGATAGTTTAAAACACATACGACATGAAAGCAATGATATTAAATAATTATGGGAGTGAGAGTGAATTTGAGTTGACTGATATTGCCAAACCTCAACCAGGTGAAAAGGAGGTTCTCATAAAAATTGAAGCTACAAGTGTAAATACAGTTGATACCATGATCCGAAACATGGGAACAGATTTGCCCCTGTCACCGGAGCTTCCTGCATTGATTGGAATGGACTTCGCAGGGACAGTAGTGTCTATTGGAAGTAATGTTATTGAATTTAAAGTTGGTGATGAAGTTTATGGTTGTGCTGGTGGTTTAGCCACGCTTCCTGGAACCTTAGCTGAGTATATTTCTGCGGATGTCAACTTAATCGCTCATAAGCCCAAAAAGTTGTCAATGCGAGAAGCAGCCGCTCTTCCTTTGGTGGCTATAACTGCTTTGGAGGGCTTAGAAAGAGCTTCAATAAGTTCTGGTCAAAAGGTTCTTGTCCATGGCGGTTCTGGTGGGGTAGGTCATGTAGCAATACAATTGGCAAAAGTTATGGGTGCAGATGTTTATTCTACAGGTGGAGGACAGAAACAAATTGATTTGATAAAAAGCCTTGGTGCAACGCCAATAAATTACAAAACTGAAAAGGTAGAGGATTACGTGCAGAAGTATACTGATGGGAATGGTTTTGATATTGTATATGATTCTGTAGGAGGCGCTAATATGATCAACTCATTCAATGCAACTAAACTGAATGGCGATGTAGTCACAACGGTTTCATTGCTTGAGTTAGATTTAACTTTAGCTCATTTCAAGGGTCTATCCATTCACGTAGTTTTTATGCTGATTCCAATGTTACATAACTACAATAAGGCAGAACATAACAGAATTTTGACTGAAATAGCAAAAATCGTAGACGCAGGAAATCTTATTCCTGTATTAGATGAAAATAGATATTCATTAGAAGAGTGCGGCGATGCTCATGCAAGACTTTCTAGTGGAGAAGGTATGGGTAAAGTTGTTGTAGAAATTTAGACTGTCCAAAGCAGACTGTAATATTCATTCGCTGTTTGTCAATTGTTTTGGATAAGTATTCTGATTCTACTAAGATGTGATCTGATAACTATTACTATAACAAGTTATTTTTTTACTCTTTCATTAATTAGCTTCACGAAGTTCGGTATGTTTTCTAGTTCTGGAAAATGCCCACACTTCTTAAATTCAATAATCTCACAATTCTTGACATGTTTTTGTATAGACCCTTTATCTGTCATTCTATGTGTGAAATCTATTGAGCCCCAAACTAAAGTAGTAGGAACGTCCATCAGGTTTAATGCTGAATTTTTGTCCTTCTTTAAACCATGAAATAAAGATGAAAGGCAGAAACAGCCGCCTTTTGAAATCGCCTTGTTTGCTTTTTTGACATATTCCCCTTTTGATTTATGGTCTTTAGGTAGTGCGTATTTATACCAAATAGCTGCAAGTTTCTTAGCATAGATGGTATTAGTGACTTGGCCGACTATTGGCATTTTGAGCATACTTGGAATAGACTTTTGTGTCCATTTAAAAATAGATTCTATTGAGGGGGTTTGCGATAGAAAAATGTGTTTAAATCTTTCTTCGTTTTCAGAGGCGGCCTGAATGGCATAGTACCCATTTGAACATGAAAAAAGAAGAGATACTTTATCCAATTTAAGAATGTCCATTATTTGTATGAGTAAGTTTGAACCATTTTCAAAAGAGTAGTCATATTTACTATTAGGAAAAGAAAAGCCTAATCCTGGATACTCAAAACATATCACACGAAAGTCTTTTGACAATTCTCTAATTAAAGATATCTGATGCTCAATTACATTAGGTCCGTCGGGGACATTGATTATGACAGGTAAGTTTCCTTTTGTGTCGAAAACTCTGATTTTTCCAAAATCTGTTTCCAAATAATAAAAACCCTCTCCAAATTGAGGAGGAGATTTCCATCTAAACCTAAGGCTATCTATAAATTTACCCGTCATCTTAGTTTTCTCATTTTTTTGGTTCTAAAATGAGCTGTAAAGGTCAATAAAGTATATGCCTTGTGACCAGTTTTGTGGGGCATGATTTTTTTATAAAATATAGGCAGTATACTTTTAATTTTAGGATATAAGATTTTTAATTTGAATATTTTCTTTGGACAAGCCAATCAAATATGCTCTTTTTTCTTTATCCAATATTGTTATGTCCGCACCATTTTGTAAAAGTAATTTAATGCAATTTATTTGATTGTGCTCATTCATTTTGTCCATTGATTTCAAACAATGAATGGCCCAACCAAGTGGAGTGCTATTATGTGCAATTTCTCGAATATCAATTTCCGCATTTGCTTTGATTAAACGATCAACTAATTTGTCCAGTCCGCAATAAGCTGCCCAATGCAATGCTGTAACACCATCATTGTTATGTGTGTAATGAATATCAGCTCCATTGTCAATGTAGAAAATTCCGACTTGTTCTGCGTGAAGACTTGATGCAGCTAAGAGCGGAGTTCCTTCATTTTTATTTTTGTCGCCATCAATTCTAGCTCCAAAGTCTAAAAATATCTTTGCTATTTTAACCGCATCAGAATCAGTAATTTTTTTAGCGAATACAGCGTCACATACTCTGTGTAATGGATGAGCTTTTGTTCTACATATTATGTCAAAAGGAATTGTAATTCCTTCGTTTGCCAAATTTGGATTTTTTGACAATAATTGTTTTAAGCCAGAAAGGTCATTTTTTTCAATAATTTTTTTAACTCCTTGTTCGAATATATTCATTCTCCATTGATTTATATGTCTAATCTATTTCGAGCAGTTATTTGAGTTGTTACCCACAGAAAATGATATCGATCTTCTCCAAGAAGAAAGAAGAGATCTAATTTTATATCAAATGTTCAGTAGTCTTTTTTAATTTTAAATCCAATAATAGTATCAAACAAATATTGGTTTTACATTTCAAATTCCTTCGGAACAAATTATTTACTAAGTTTTTCAATAGTTGTAATTCTTTTTAAAGAATCTAATTTCAGAATGTTCTTTAGCTAATATATTCCCTTTTAAGTTGTCAAGTTATATTAGCTTTTTATAATTTTCTAATCAACTTTTATCAGCTTTCTAATCCAATCATTTTTATATCCTATTACTAAAGTATCTCCTTCAAAATAGAACGGACGCTTTTGGTCTGTTCCTATATACCAAGGCAAAGAACCTCCTTCAACATGATGGGTTATTATCGATTTTTCATAATCAATGGAATACTTTCCAAAATAACCTACAGCGTTTTTAAACACAGCATTATATGTCATTAGTTGAGTGTCAATGGAATCTCTGCTTAAACCCATGGGTATTTCATTTGACAAATTTAGATTGACAATGTTGTTTTTAGTATAGGTAAAATATCCTTTCACTTTGCCGTACGGATATTCCCATTTATTTTCATTCTCATTCAAATTTGCGTACTCAATTAGTTTCCATGTTCCTACAATGTTGCTTCTTGTGTCATTTTCTATTGTATTATCCTGTATGACCCTTGTTTTGTCCTCTTGACAAGAAATCATAAAAATTAAATAAAATATCACATAGGCTAAATAGTATTTACGGTTCATGTCGTATGATTTTTAGTTCACTTTTTTATATCCAGTTCATCCTAAGGAATGTACTTTTTTGATTGCTTGCTGTGGATGGTCGTTTAGTTGATAATGCCTATCCAGCCTATAGGCGGCTATGATTTTATATACATAATTAGCTCTTGCCTATTTTTATTGTCATTTAGTCATCTGGATTACCGATTCGCCATCATATTTCCAAATTCCGTTTCTTCCACCAAACCAAATATTTTCTTCCAAATCGCTAAAAATGAAAAATATATCTGCGAAACCCTGACCCTTGTATTTGAATTCAGAGAAATTTTCCCCATCAAAGAGGCATAAGTTTGCTAAGTCTGCACCTAGCCAGAGCGTACCGTTTTTATCTTCGAAAATGGAACGGATTCGTTGATTACATAGACCGTCTGCCAGAGAATAGGTTTTGAATGATTTACCATCATATATCGTCAATCCACTAGCTCTATTTCCATTAAATCCTATTCATATTTTACCCGATTTGTCGCAGTAAATCGTTCGTACTTGATTATCACTCAGTCCATCCTCTAATAAATATTGAGTAAATTTTTCCCCATTGAATTGATTGACGCCTCCATTCGACATGGAAGCAAACCACATATTCCCTTTATCATCTTTTCTGATAAATGGAATCCAATTTTGAAATGAACCTTCATATTTCCATCCTATCTAATTTAGGTGAGCTTTGAAACGGGTTCCGTCATACACATATGCACCACCACCACCAGTTCCAATCCATAAATTATCGTTATTGTCGGTTGCTAATGAATGTACAGCATTTGGGTTAAGAACCGGATAAACTTTACCAATCCATCCACTTAAAGTGTCTTGGTATGGCAAAGCAATATGTTCAAATTGTTTTCTGTCGTATTTGCTTAAACCGTTTTGAGTTCCGAACCAAAGATTGTTTTTTTTGTCAGAAGCGATTGTAAAAACTTGCATACTACTCAAGCCATTTTTTTCGGTAAAATTTTTAATTTTTTTTCCGTCATAATGATAAACGCCACCTCCATTACTACAAAACCATAGTGAACCATCTTTGTCTAAATAACCATTTGAAAAACCATTCTTAGGTACAGCAATTTTGTTTGCTTCAGATATTTTTTCAAGCTCAGCGGAGTCTTTATGTTCCTTTACTTGTCCCTTACAGGCTGCGAATGAGGAGGACAAAGTTATTAACAAAAGGAATTTAATCAGTCTGTTCATCTATTCAGTTTTCGATTCTTGGGTTACAGTAGCCGCTCGTGTATAAATGGCGTTGCGAGCTTTTGCATGCAATGAACATTTTTATGCATTGTTGTCGATTGCTCTTCTTTTGTTCATCTTGGCGTAAATCTTTCAAATGTTTCACCGTTGAATTTTAATATTCCCGTTTCATGAGTGCCAAGCCAAATTTGGTCTTTCTTGTCTTTATAAATAGAAAACA
>CALGNN010000032.1 GCA_937961455.1 uncultured Saprospiraceae bacterium | reverse complement strand
TATTTCAACACTTTAAATGAAGCTCCTATTTTAAAATTCAGCAGCGGCATTTTGCTAAAACATGCTTTGCATGAGTTGTGCTAATCTCATACAAATCCTTTCGTCTTATTCATTCTTAGCAGATAATTCTACGGTAAACGCTGTTTCGATTTCTGTTAATAAATCCATGATATCTTGATAAGCCGTTTCATTCATATTATTGAAATCCATTAGTCTATGCTGCCATTTTCTATCTGGAAATTTTAAGTCGATCAAATGCCTTACTTTTTGTAACGTTGCATTCCGATGATTATAGTATTCCTCTTTTTCTAAGGAAGCGATTCTCAAAGCGCAATACAAACTATAAGATTTATTAGCGACATCATCTTCGCAATTGCGGTCATCATTTTTATTCCAATATTCTTCTTCAGATAAAAGTGCTTTGGCGAGTTGAATAATCTCAAGATCCATTTGTGTAACAGGCACAACAGGATCTTCATCAATCATAAAATTGATATAATTTTCGTGCACTTCTAATTGATCAAAACTTAGATAGTCATTTTTAAAGTAAAACATGATCTGCGGATAGCCTGCTCTTTCTGTAAGGGTAAAAACTGTAGGTATTTCAATTCTGTTTTTAAAATGAATCTTGCCTACCCTAGGCAATTGACTGAATAAAAGAATACTGTCTAGCTTAGTATAAGTGCTATCCAATTCAATTTCGAAACCTGTAAAATATAGATTCTCACAATTGCCCAGCAATTTATTTTTCTCCAAATATAATCGTCCAGCATCCTGAGCCATTGTAGTGTTCCAAAGAATACATGCTAAGCCGGCAATGATAATTTGAAACTTCATTTTTCTCATGTATATTTTTATCCACCTACTAGAGGTGTCAGTTTAATAAACTCCACTTGTTTAACTTTAGCTAATTCAATTTTTTGATCTAAATCTTCTGCTTGCTTATCGTTGATGATTACAAAAAACTGATTTTTCATAAAACCGTCTAAAGCTACGTAAGTTTGTTTTTCGCCATCGACTTTTCTTTTATCGGCAGTTTTATAATTCAATAATTTTTCGACTTTTTCTGGAACAACTAAACCCAAATATTTTTCGTCCATCTTTTGATTGTAGATAGCTACTTCTTTCTCAACCCTTCTCATGATGAGATCTCTCAATGTGATAATTTGAGATTCAAATTCAAGCTCTATCGTATTGATATCACCGCCACCGATGGTTTGATCTTTTATTAATATCTTATTCATCTTATATTTTTATTTGTCTTAAAATAGAAGCATCCTTAATCTTATCATCATCATAGAGTAAAAAGGCTTTGCTTATAATTATTGATAACGTTCTATCATTATCAAAGGGAAGAAAGATTTTTGTTTTTGCATCTCGGGAATTTGGTACAATACATAAATATTGATCGTTTGGCGTCATTAATATATTGCCACTTCCCAAGTGAATTTTGTAATTTCTAATTTTTCCCTGTACCGTTAGAAATTTGTCACCAAGGGAGCACCGATCAGAAATTTTTAATTTTGGAAGTATGCGTTCCAATACATCCTTTCGTGTTTTAGCCGTTTCATTTAAATCTCCAAAGGAATAGCTTTGCCAGTAGTTTCTTCTTTCTCCAACATCTTCCCATTCTGGATTATTGCCGATACTTGTTACTCCAACAAATAGATCTACATCCCTCATGATTTCACTGAAGACAATCTTCGGTACATCAGCCATTTGTAACAATTCCCTACCGCTGTAGATTCGTACTTGATCAGACGTTATGTAAGTAAAAAAAACACCTGAATCATTAATAACATCATTAATAGGTTCTACCCAAAACTGAGCTCTCAATTCAAATTTTGGGATTGATTTAAAAGGAACATTACTCCCATCAAATCTACCTTGTTGAGCGTATCTCCAGTCTCTATTTTTTGCAAGTGCAGTAAATTGAGACTGATACAAAATGTGAGCAGCGAATCTATTGCTATAAGTATTCGTGGTTATCTCTGCATCTGTAACAACATAGATTTCTCTATAGGCTTGTTTGAAGGGTTGTTTAATTTGCTCTTCTAAAATATAATTACGCCAAGCAATGGATGTTTCTATTTCGCTGTTAATAGGATGCCATAGTTTAACCTTTTCATACTTATTAACATTCAATTCATTTTTATTTGCGTCTACTAATTTGTCTTCTTTAACAATTGCTGTTTTATTCTCATCAAAAACCCAAATTAACTTTGAGGCATATCTTGACAACAAAGGGTGATTAATATAATTTCTTTTCCAATCTTGAATGTTCCATTCTATATTTTCTAAATAAGAATTTTCAAGCCTCTTTGCATGTACACTGATGGCAGCTTTTAAATCTTTCGAAGTAGATTTAAAAACTTTCAGTTCTTCTTTATGCAATTCTTTTATGGCCTTTGGTATAGATTTTTGCTTTTTTTTTGAATTATTATTAATCCAAAAGCTAATTGGATATTTTAAATCTTTAATATCAATGACAGCTGTATAATCGCCGATGACCCATTTACTTAAATTACCCTCCAAGTTAAATTCAGGCACAGACATTTCAAGAAGCATATCTTCTGAAATATTAAGTGATTCTGCTTTTCTAGCTATTTCTTTTTTGGCCGTATTCTTAATAGCCTTATTATTCGTTTTGTTGGAAATATTTAATAGCTGAGTGATTCCTGCTTTAGGAGACATAATTCCACAAGCATACATACAAGCATTTCCATTCTTTGTAGACAAACAGCCAATCGTTTTAATTTTACTATAAAAGCTTAACGCAAGTTGCCCTACAAGGGTGTTGACAACTGGATGATCCTTCATAGCAGCATACCATACAAAGTAACGAATAGCAACTTCATTAGATTCGTAAATAAAAGGATCATTTCTAATCATCCAAAGTTCTTGGGGAGACAATTCATTCCTCCATTTAACCTCAGCTTTAACAAGACGTATTAATAGTTCAAGAATTGCTATGTCAAATTGATTGTGTAATTCACTTTTTTTTGATTGAACAATAAGATCTTGGGTTTTATTTCTCCACTTAACCGAAGGCTTTGTTTTAGCTGTTTGCCCCCAACAATGAGCAATTATTTCTTTATATTTTTCATCATATTCATCCCATTGACTATCAAGAAATATTCCTAATTCATCGCGGCGATCATAGATAGAATTATCATTTGTATCATCATCCAATTTTATGAGACCTGCAGACATCAATTTTAAGAACGGGTGCCGGGTTTGTTTATTGAAGGCATGGATTAAGTTATCCCGAGCATCCATATAATGTTCGTCTTTACCAAATTCTAGCTTATAATACTTAAAACAAAATAAGATATCATCTGCCTTTAAATGATAAAAATATACATTTGGCTTCCTTAATTTATCAAACAATTTTATAACGCTCTCTTTACTAGGACTAGTTTTAGCATTAAATGTAGTTTTAAATATCTTTCGTCTAATTAATTCAAAAAGATAATCACTTTTACTTTTATTCATTAATTTTTCAAGAGCAGCTAATCCAACCTCTTCTTGTATCATTTTATCGTGACTAAGAATTTCCAACCATACTTTATTTTCTTTTAGTCTTACATTGTTTTTATCATAAGTTAGATCTAAAGAATCTTCAAAACGATTGTATAAGAAGGTAGCTTTAGACTTTTTGGCCTTAGCTTCCTCAGGATCAATTTTATTTCTCTTGAAAAATTTAAACATCTGATTTAGTTTTTAGTATTTGGCGTGATCCATCACATTTTAAATCTACAAATTTTCTCTTGACTTAATGTCTTCAATAATTTTCGCACTCACCCAATAAATATCTTGATTGCTGGTATAGAATAAATACTTGCCATCGTGGCTCACAAAGGGGCAAAGTTCGTGATGCTCAGAATTGATGGGCGCTCCCATATTTACCGCTTTCGTCCATTCGTTATTTTCATCTTTGAAGCTGATGTACAAATCCCCTTCTCCAAGTCCTGATCTTTTAAAGGAACAAAAAATGATGTAGGATTCATCGGGAGCAATGAATACATCTGCTTCATAGGCACTTGTATTTACCGTCTCGGGTAATTTGATCGCCTCCTGAAATGCTCCATCGATGTAAGGCGATTTATAGATATCAAAATCATGTCTTCGATCTTGAAAGTGTTCTTTGTTAGTAGCGAAGTACATGGCTCCTACTTGCGTAAAGGAAATGTAATATTCATTGGCATCTGAATTAATTTGAGGACCTGCATTGATGGGTTTCGACAATCCATTTGCATTGATTTCAGAATACCAAATATCAATATCATTTATGGTGTCCGCTTCATTTCTGGGAAGATCTGAAATGTAATAAAGCTTTGTTTCATCGGGTGATAGGAAGGGATCATTAAAACTATACAAACTGTCTTCAATGATTATTTCAGGTTCGGACCATACACCATTTTTAAAAAGGCTACGTCTGATATCTGCCTTCCCGTTTTGATCTACAGCATAATAAAATTTGTCTACCGATTTATTAAAGACTGATCCGTACTCATAAATCGAATCTTTGGATATAAAATCTTTGGCAAACTTTTTTGGAACTAAGCCTGGAATATCATCATCTATATAATTGCCACCTTGGCTTTGCATTTGCGAGCAAGAAAAAAGAATCACTACAATATTAAGGGATAAGAAAAGCACAATTATTTTCATATCCTTTAAAATAAGCACAGATAACTATAAGATTCAATAAATAGAAATATATTCTATAATCGAAACTGAATGGCTGACATCCTCAGTGAAGGGATATTACCAATCACGTGATAAGTTGTAATTGACACCTGCAGACACGGTCACAAA
>CALGNN010000031.1 GCA_937961455.1 uncultured Saprospiraceae bacterium | reverse complement strand
GATTCTGACTCTCCAAAAGAGCTGGGTTTATAAACCGTGTTTGCGGGATTGGGATATTGAGGATTACTCCCATCGATTCCTAAAAATTGAAAAATCTTGTTAAATGCAAAATCTGCACAAAAATACCATCCTTTAAAGTTTTCAAAATAACTTCCTCTGTAGACATAGCCACCAGTTATGGATTTGCCTATGCTATGGTTGTATTCAAATACTGGGTCTTCAAAATTAAGCCCATTGTTACAGTTGACATATTGGTTGCTTCCTTCTTTACATTTCCAGCCAAAGTTTACATCACTCACACCTGCTGGAATGGTATTTACCTCTTCAATATTGTTTTGTCCCACATCTGCGATATACATATCACCCGTCATTCTATCAAAACTAAACTTCCATGGATTACGCAAACCCAAATGCCAAATTTCGTCAAGTCCAGTTATTCCAACATAAGGATTATCAGCTGGGACGCTGTAGTATTTATCATCATCTCCAGGAAAATCATCTAGATTAACATCGATCCGAATCATTTTGCCGAGGATGTTATTGACATCCTGACTATAGCCACTTCCTGATCCACCACTACCACCTCCATCACCGATACTAACGTACAAGTAGCCATCTGGACCAAATTGTAAATCACCCGCATTGTGATTGCCAGCAGGTTGATGGAATGATATGATCTTTAATTCAGAATTGGGATCTGCCAAATTGGGATTGTTTGGGTCAATGCTAAATCGAGATATTCTCGTGCTATCATTAGAGCTTGGAACCGTCCCTTCAGGTGTAATGTAATTGAGATAAAAATAGGGGCTGGTAGGGAAGTCTGGATGAAAAGTTATGCCTAACAAGCCCTCTTCTCCAGCAGTGCTTTCGACCACATCTACAATATCTAAAAAGGGACTTGAAAGAACTTGTCCAGTAGTAAGATCAATAATCTTTACTAAGCCTGCACGCTCTAAAACAAACAAACGATTGCTTCCGTCATGCGGACTGGCCATTGCGACAGGTTGATTAAATCCATCTGCAATTTCTAAATAATCGATACTTCCTTGTGCTTGGCAAAATAAAGGGAATAGGAATAGTATTCCAATGAGGGTTTTTTGGATATTCATTATTAATGGTTTTCAATGTAAAAAGAAGGGAGTGGTTGTATTTAAGGGTAAGTGAATTTACAAAAATTCCATAAATGGGGAATGCTATTTTAGTAAACTACTCCATGCAATACTGATGTATACTGCAATTGACTTAGTCTCTAGAAAGCATATGACGCCTTAAATTTTCTATAAGTGATCTTTTACTCAACCCAGCTTCTGCACTATCGCTTCACAAAAGATCGATAAGCAATACCCTCATCAAATCGTATTTGTAAATAGTATAATCCAGAAGCTAGATGACTGAGCTCATAAGTGTCATTTGCATTTTTATTTAAAGCAATACTTCTTCCAGCTGGGTCAATTAAATAGACATTATTTATTTGATATTCTGCTTTAATATGAAGCAGATCATTAGCTGGATTTGGATACACAATTACTGGTATGTACGTGTGATCATCTGTTGACGCAGGCTCACAATCTGTAACTGTCAAAAGAAAATTACAAGTAGTTTGGTTACCAGATGCGTCTGTTGTAAAAGCAATAATGCTATGCTCACCACAAGCAAAAAGACTACCTGAAGGTGGCGCATAAACTACAGATGTGCTGTCACAATTATCTGCAACTGTTGAGGTGAAATTAACGATTGCACCTAAGCTATCTGTTGCGACTACCATGGTGTCCTGCACGATGCATGAAGGCGCAATGGTATCGGTAACAGTCAAGGTAAATTCACAAATGGTTTCATTACCTGAAGAATCAATCGCAGTTATTTGAACAAGTTGATCTCCTAAGTTTTCACAGGTGAAAATACTATCAGAGAGGCTGGTAGAAATATGATCGCAATTATCTGTGATTTCATCAACAAATTGATTGATGCTTATACTCGCTGTGCCAGAAGAATCTAGTTGAACTTCTATATCAGGAAGATCGCACATTGGATCAGTCCGATCTTTTACGGTTATATTTAATTCACAAGTAGTTTCATTTCCCTGACCATCAAATATTATGGCAGTTTGTTGAAAGCTAGAATCTATTTGACTGCAATTAAAAGTCAAATTGAAGATGTCTGTAGTTACTACTCCACAATCATCGGAGGTATTTGGAAGAAACCTTTGTTGATTAAATATTGCTACACCGTTAGGGTTAAGCCTTGCTATATAATTTAAATTTCCACAATCGGGTGGAATGGTATCCAAATAGACGATATTAAATTCACAAGTACTTTCCAAGCCAAAACTAGATACAGCAGTACAAATGATCAGTGTGGTATCCATGATATAAAATGAGTCTAAGGGCAATCCATCAACTCTCTCACATATAACAACAGCCTCCTCATTCGTACAAGGATCCAAAGCAGTCAAACCACTAAAATCTACATCAAAATCACAATCATCAATCACTACATTAGTTGGACAATTTAAAAAGTTGGGCGCTGTGGGAATTTGAATTTCTATGGTATCACAATAGGTCATTCCACAGATGCTGTCCTGTGCTGTAAGACAAATATGATAACTTGTCTGGTCACTTGAAAAAACTACAAGTGTGTCAATTGCATTTGAACTAAAATCCGAATTTGTACTAAACCAATTATATTCAACCAAGGAGTCATTAGCAAATCCATTAATTCTAGATCTGAGTGTTACTTCATTACAATTGTTTAACATCCAAGTGAATCTTACACTACAGGAATCCGCGCATACGTCAAAATCAATAGCGGAATAAGCTATGCTATCCTGAAGGAATAGTGTACTAATGATCAAAGAGTCAGGGACAGCTTTCGAAATATTTTGTACCATAGAGTTCACCGTGCTAGTGCTCATAGTCAAATCATAATCAATAAGCTGACAAGAACTCTCATCTACATTACTCATCATAATATCCAAGCCTCCAAAACCATTTACGTTATCAATTCTACTTTCTGCGATAATGATACTATCTGGGTTAATCACCGTAAAATTGGAATGTATTACATCCGCAGCACTGCCTGTTACATACTTGGACCAAACCAAACTTAAACTATCATTACTTCGAGATAATTTACTTAAGGAGCTTCTTAGGGTATCATTAATCATCACATTTGATCCAATAAAATAATACTCGCTTTGATCTTGAAAAAAAGGACCTTCTAATTTTTTATGAGCTTCAATGCCAGGCATTTCATATGCACTGATTACTTGAAAATTGTCATCTACCAAGGCAATTTTTTTATTTGAAAGCACCATTCGTTCTTGATTAGTTTCGGAAGCGATGATGTCTCTTATCCTTTCCATTCCTAACAAAGAGATTCCAGAAATGCTTGAAAAATTTAGATCAGTATTAATCAAAAAACCTTGGTCCGTTTGAAGTGCTTCGAATCCGTATACAGTCACCGTATTATTTATATCATCCACAATCCCATCCCAAATTTGACTATCGAAAAAAGTAAAGTCCTTTTGGTCAATTAAATTTCCAGTAGCATCTAAAAATAAAATCCTCGACTTATCTGCATTGTTAAATCCATGATGACCATTTAAAGCATATTTAATCGTTGGATGGTCGATGGCAACAACACCTCTTAATCCTTCTCTCAATGGATCCATTTCGATCATTTGAAATTTAATGACGGAGAAATCAACTCCTTCATCTTCTAATATTAAAATGAATGAACTGTTCCCATTATTAAATGGGACGGTTGTTCCTGAAACAAATATGGTGTCCCCTGCAAAATCAAAATCTATGGATCTTAAATTGTCTGGCAAATTGGCTTCCCAAATTTGATTTCCCGATCCATCTATTTTTAATAAAAATCCATTTTCTATTCCATTGGTAACACGATAACCCAAAACAAATGAAGCATCTGAATTGGATTTAATTTTTGTTACAACTTCATCTTCTGCCGTACCGATTAATAACACATCCTTGGATTGTGCATATGCTTCAGTAGTAGATATTTGAAACGCGAAAAGCGCTATTAGGAGGAGCTTGAGAACTGTGTTTAGATTTTTGATAGTGTATTATATGTTGTTTTATGCTAATATGAGAGCATAATCTATACCAAACTATCAAATTGAATAAAATTCAATTCAACTCTGGGTCAATTAAGCATCTTTATTTTTGACTTTCATTTTCCCCACATTGATGAAATATACTCCGATCAACAAGATTACTGCAGCTATAAGTGAACGTTGACTGATCACTTCTCCCAGAAAGTACCAGCCCAAAATCAAGGCGATAATGGGATTGATGTAAGTACTTGTCGCTACCTTTTCAGCGGATACATATTTCAAAAGATAATTAAATGAACTAAATGCAATGATGCTTCCAAAAATAATGAGGAATGAAAGGGAAGCTAAAGTGTTCCATTGTAGTTCTGCTAAAGGTTGTCTTACATCTTCGAAAATAAAGCCTATAATGCTCATGCAAATTCCTGCAGATAGCATCTGTATACCACTGTTTAAACTCAGCGAAGGGAATTCATTTTTTGCAACAAATAAACTTGCCCAGCCCCATGCTAATAAGCATGAAAAGACGATGGCCACTCCAATCCATTGGGTAGTTGAATGGACATTAACATCTTGGCCTACCAATAAGTAAATTCCAATAATCCCAAGGACAACGCCTACCATAGAAATGGCTTGAATGGATTTTTTTTCTAATAAATACATAAGTAATATGACGATCAAAGGTTGTGCGGCTATCAATAATGCCGTGAATCCCGTATCAATATATTGGAGCGCCCAAGTAACACCTCCATTTCCAGCAGTTAGAAAAAGAAAGCCTGCAATGAGAGAATTTTTGAATTGAACTTTAGGGATTTTGATGCTGCCATATCTAATTATATAATATGAAATCATTAAAATTCCAGCTATTGTAAATCGCAGTCCCGCCATTTGAAAAGGCGCCATTTCTTTGAGTACAATCGCAATAAACATATAGGTAGATCCCCATATGATATAGATCGCCAAAAAGGCTAAAATTATTTGTATTTTATTAGAAGAATTGATCGCTATAATTTAGGCGCGCAAGATAGTTATTTCAACATTGGAAAGGACCTTATTTTATTGTAAGCTTGCGTCCATCAAACTTCAATTATTACAAAAACATGAAAGAGCTATTTAAAACATACAAACCAGAAGGCTTCTCAACGGTGAATACCTATTTGATGATAAAAAATCCTCAAGAACTAATTAACTGGCTTTTTGAAGTTTTTGAAGCAGAAGAGCAAAATCGAACGATTTCGCCAGAGGGTATTATTAAAAATGCCATTTTAAAGATTGGAGATAGTTGCATCATGATCGCTCAAGCAAGTGAATCGTTTGAAAGGATGTCCACATGTTTATATTTATTCGTGAATGATGTTGATGTAGTTTTTAAAAAGGCGATAAAATTTGGTGGAAAGGAAATATTTCCTCCGGAAGATATGGATTATGGAGATCGGCAAGCTGGAGTCCAAGATCCGGCTGGAAATTATTGGTGGATTTCGAAAAGACTGAAAGAAGACGCCTATTAAATAAAAAATGAATCCATCGATAATTTTGTAATTTACTTGTGATAAAACCATAAAAAGCTAATCAAGAAATAAGTTGAAACCATAGATTTAAGATTTGTTTATTAAATACATTTTAGAAATATTATGAAAGGCAGTAAAAAGAAAAATTCTAGAAGGAAATTTATCAAAAACAGTTCACTTGCTGTTGGGTCTTTTTATATCGTTCCTAGGCATGTCCTTGGGAGAGGGTATACTGCTCCTTCTGATAAGTTAAATCTTGCAGCTATTGGCGCAGGCGGTAAAGGAGGTTCGGATATTACCAACTCATGGAATAAAGGGAAAAATAATGTCGTGGCACTTTGTGATGTAGACACCAATCTTGCAGCAGGTACAGTGAAAAAGTTTCCGAAGGCAAAGTTCTATAAAGACTTCAGAGTAATGCTTGATAAAATGAGTAGAAGAATTGATGCGGTCACCATTTCAACACCAGATCATATCCATGGTGTAGCAGCTAAAATGGCTATCGATCGAGGTATGCATGTCTATGTTCAAAAACCATTAACACATAATATATACGAAGCCAGACAATTAACTAAGGCAGCTAGAGAAAATAAAGTCGTAACGCAGATGGGAAATCAGGGTGCCTCGAATCCTGAACAACTTCAAATGCAAAAATGGATGGCTGAAAATGTAATCGGGGATGTAAGCAATGTTCATTGCTGGACGAATCGGCCAGTTTGGCCTCAAGGTATTCCTGTGCCAACTGAAAAAGTGCCGCTTCCAGATCACCTAAGCAAAGAAGACTGGGATCTTTATATCGGCCCTGCCGAGTATGTAGATTATCACCCCTTATACCATGCTTTCAAATGGAGAGGTTGGTGGAATTTTGGAACGGGCGCACTTGGAGATATGGGTTGTCATATTATTGATCCAGCATTTAAAACTTTAAAATTAGGCTACCCTTCTGAAGTGCAGTGTAGTGTTAGTGCCATTTTCAAAAGAGATTGGTCACCAGAGCATATCCCTGAAGGTTGTCCACCTGCATCAACAGTAAAAATCCGTTTTCCTAAAAATTCCAGACAGAATAATGATATCAACTTATATTGGTACGATGGAGGTATAAAACCTTTTCATCCATCGATCATTCCTGCTGATCACAACATTGGTGATGAGGATGGAAGTAATGGAGTTATGATTGAAGGCAGCAAAGGAATCATGAGTTGTGGAACCTATGGAATCAATCCAAAGGTCTACTTAAATACTGGTGAAATATTAGAGGTTGATAAGACCTATGCTAAAGACTTTAAATGGAAAGGTTCTCCTGAATTTGGTCATCAAATATCTTGGACGGAGGCATGCAAGGCAGGGTTTAATTCTCCAGAACATCAAGCTCTAACTTCTTCATTTGATTATTCAGGTCCACTTACAGAAACCGTCTTGATGGGTAATCTTGCTATAAGATCATACTCCCTAGCTAAGATGAGACCAAGTGGGCATAGAAATTATTATGGTCGTAAGAAATTACTTTGGGATGGACAGGCTATGAAGATTACCAATTTTGATGAGGCCAACCAATTCGTAAGTCGCAAGTATCGCAGAGGCTGGGAATTGATTTAATTTTTGGCTATTTGGCTATTTGGCTATTTGGCTATTTGGCTATTTGGCTGTTTAGCTGTTTAGCTTTTTGGGTTTTTAGCTATTTAGCTGTTTGGTTGAATCTTTCAGTTATGTTTTACAATTCACTAGCGAATACCATTGTTTTGAATAAGCTATTTGTATTTAAAGAATGAATTTTTATTCATAGTTCTATGGATAAGAAAAGATGAAACACAAAAGGCATCAAAGTTTAAGTAAAAGGCAGAAAAGAAGGAAAAGATATTTACTTCAAAAATTTAATAAGACAAATTTTTGAGGTAGGTTTTAGTAGTAGGCATACGTAGTTCTTTGCCAATAAATTTAGGCCTTTTGCCCTAACTATTGTGTCTTTTGCTATTCTATTGTGCCTTTTGTGTTTTAAAAATCAATAGCGAATACTGTTGGTTTGAATAAATTATTTGTAATTGAAGAATCAATATTTATTCAAAGTTCTATGGCTAAGAAAAGATGAAACACAAAAGTCATCAAAGTTTAAGTAAAAGGTACAAAAGAAGGAAAAGATATTTACTTCAAAAATTTAATAAGACAAATTTTTAAGGTAGGTTTTAGTAGTAGGCATACGTAGTTCTTTGCCAATAAATTTAAGGCTTTGTCTTAACTATTGTGTCTTTTGCTATTCTATTGTGCCTTTTGTGTTTTAAAAATCAATAGCGAATACTGTTGTTTTGAATAAGCTATTTGTATTTAAAGAATGAATTTTTATTTATAGTTCTATGGATAAGAAAAGATGAAACACAAAAGGCATCAAAGTTTAAGTAAAAGGCAGAAAAGAAGGAAAAGATATTTACTTCAAAAATTTAATAAGATAAATCTTTAAGGTAGGTTTTAGTAGTAGGCATACGTAGTTCTTTGCCTATAAATTTAGGGCTTTGTCATAACTATTGTGTCTTTTGCTATTCTATTGTGCCTCATATGTTTGTGAAATAGAGAAATGGGTACATTAAGATATCAAAATGTATCGATGTGGTTCCGGTAAAAAGATTTTGTGCCAAACAAGTTTTACTAGCTATGTACAACAAAAGAGTAGACCGGTTCCATATTCTCTTAGAGTCAGGACAGTATTGAAGGAGCTTTCAAAAATGCATCCACTATCAACTGTGAGAATAGACGGAGAGGGTTTCGATCCATTTAGGATTATTTAATTAATAAAAAACAATCTAATGGAAATTATTAAGTACGGTATTGGCATAGACATGAGCAAGGATAAATTTCATGTTTGCGTCATGACTTTGTATAATGGAGGGGTTTTGAAAGTGAAGGCCCAGAGAAAATTCGGCAACAATTTAAATGGATTTAAAATTCTAGTAGAATGGATTGAGAAAAACAGAAAGGAGAAACATTTAGCATGCCAAATTTTGATGGAAGTAACGGGCGTGTATCATGAAGATTTATTGTACTATTTATTTGACAAGGGCTATAGCGTTTGTTTGGAAATGGGTAAACGAGTAAAGCGTTATTTAGAAATGATTGGACATAAATCTAAAAATGACAAACTAGATGGACGAGGTATGGCGCAGATGGCTTGCGAAAGAAAAGGCAAATTATGGCAGCCTGGAAGTCCTAAGCTTCTTAAAATAAGAGATTTGCTAAGACATCGTAAAAGCTTGATGCAGAGTAAGAACCAGTATGAAAATCGTTTACATGCGAATGATATTCGATTTCTTAAGCAGAAGGAAATTAAACATTCTTTAAACAAGCTTATCAAACAATTGAATAAAGAAATAGCACTTATAGAAAATCAACTTTTAAAATATTTGGATGCAGACCCAGAGTTGAATAGAAAAGTAAATCAAATTGCTAACTCAATTAATGGTTTAGGCTGGTTGAGTGTATTAGTTGTGGTTGCAGAAACAAATGGTTTTCATTCATTCAAATCTAGAAGTCAACTAGTAAGTTATGCAGGATTAGATGTCGTTGAAAATTCAAGTGGAAAATATACAGGCAAGACTAGAATTTCTAAAAAAGGAAATGTCCGAATTAGAACAGCAATGTACATGCCAGCGTTAGCAACTATAAGATCTAAACCCTCACCTTTTGCAGCGCTTTATAAAAGATTGAAAAAAAGAAATGGTGGAATAAGTAAGAAAGCACTTGTAGCAGTCCAACGTAAGTTAATAGTGTTAATCTATACACTTTGGAAAAAAGATGAAGCCTTTAGTTTAGAATATTATAAATCACAAATAGAGGAAACAAAAGTGGTAGTGCCAGCATAACACCGACACTACTGTGGATAGATATTTTAATATCTTCCTTAACGTAAATTTATATAATTTAATTTGGATTTAAACACAGTATCTTTTGTGTTTTAAAAATCAAAAGCGAAAACTGTTAGTTTGAATAAATTAATTTTAATCAAAGAGTGAATTCAAATGAAAAATTCTATGGATACGAAAAGATGAAACACAAAAGTCATCAAAGTTTAAGTAAAAGGTACAAAAGAAGTTATGGAAAAAAAATCTTACACAAATTGGTTAAATTTTTAAAATGAAATATTTATCCTGCTACCAACTGATACAATTCTTCTCTCTGTGTTTTAATCTTTTCAGAGGATAAATATTCATCAAAACTCATTAGTTGATCAATGATTCCACGAGGTGTCAATTCAATGATTCGAGTAGCACTCGTGTTGATCAATTTGTGATCATGTGTGCTTAAAATAAAACTACCTGTAAAATCTTTTAATCCATTATTCAATGCAGTAATGGACTCAAGATCTAAGTGATTGGTAGGTTCGTGTAATAGTAGAAAATTGGGATGAGCTAACATCATTTTTGACAACATACACCTCACTTTTTCTCCTCCAGAAAGCACACTAGATTTTTTAAATACTTCTTCACCGGAGAATAACATTCTTCCAAGAAAGCCACGAATAAAATCTTCGTCTTTATTTTCTGAATATTGTCTCAACCAATCCATCAATTCTTGCTCATTGCCTTCTACAAAATATTCATCATGTTCATTGGCAAGATATTCTACTTTTATGGTTTGTCCCCATTCAATCGTACCGGAGTCCGCTTTTTCTTTT
This sequence comes from uncultured Saprospiraceae bacterium, assembly GCA_937961455.1. Classification (GTDB taxonomy): domain Bacteria; phylum Bacteroidota; class Bacteroidia; order Chitinophagales; family Saprospiraceae; genus CALGNN01. Next base: position 11,802 of record CALGNN010000031.1, on the reverse strand, counting down.
CCAGCCATGATTTCATAAAAGGCTTTAAGCGTATTTGAGTCTTTCGACAGTAAGGCCACTTTATCTCCCTTATTAAATTGAAAACTTAAATTTTCGAAAAGGACTTCTCCTGCATCATTTTTCTTACTAAGTCCTTCTACTTTTAATATTTGATCCCCAGGAGGGCGTTCTGGTTGGAAGTGAATGAATGGATATTTTCTTGTAGACGGTTTGATATCTTCCAAGTTTAATTTTTCGAGTGCTTTCTTTCTACTTGTTGCCTGTCTAGACTTACTTGCGTTTGCCGCAAATCGTTGGATGAACTCCATCATCTCCTGACGCTTCTGCTCTACCTTTTTATTTTTATTAGCTAGTTGAGCAGCCATCAATTGACTTGATTCATACCAGAAAGTATAATTACCTTTAAAAATTCTTATTTGACCAAAGTCGATATCTACGACATGGGTACAAATCATATCAAGAAAATATCTGTCGTGAGAAATCACGATTACGGTATTCTTAAAGTCTGCCAAGAAATCAGCCAACCAGGTTACGGTATAAGCATCCAGATCATTCGTAGGCTCATCTAATAGAAGCAAATCAGGATTGCCAAAAAGTGCTTGAGCTAATAATACCTTTACTTTTTCTGGTCCAGTAAGTTCACTCATGTTTTTATCATGAAGGTGTTCTTTTACACCCATATTACTCAGGAGTTCAGCAGCATCACTTTCAGCAGTCCAACCACCCATTTCTCCAAATTCGTTTTCCAGTTCACCCGCTTTAATTCCTTCTTCCTCAGTCGCGTCAGGATTCATGTATATGGCATTTTTTTCGACCATGATATCATACATTTCCTTATAACCCATGATGACAGTATCCAAAACCCTAAATTCTTCAAATTCGAAGTGATTCTGTTTTAAAACTGCCATCCTATTTCCTGGCTCAACACTTACATGTCCACTTGTTGGATCTTCCTGATCAGAAAGTATTTTCATGAAGGTGGATTTACCAGCACCATTAGCACCAATAATCCCATAACAATTGCCTGTAGTAAATTTTAAATTTACATCATCAAACAAAACCCGCTTTCCAAATTGAACTCTTAAATCCTGAACTGTTAACATATAAAATGGATTGATTTAAAAAGCCGCAAAAGTAGGGAAAAAGTAGCTTTTTCTTTTGTCTTTCTTTCGAAAAGCTAAACAATCAACCGAGTGCTATTCCAGTTCGACAAATCTTATAGCTAAAGATCTTTAAGTTTTTAATACTTAATTATTTTTTGAACGCTTAAATTACTGTGTTGCTGGCTTTCTATTTTTATAAAATACAATCCCGAACTTAGCGCTGTTAAATCAATGGTATGTGGAGCTGAAACATTCGTTAAATCTTGAACGATAGTTCCACTTTCGTCTATGATAAAAATATGGGCGTTGATAAAACTGCCATCAATTTTCACACTATTATTTGAAGGGTTGGGGAATATACTTATGTATTGATCTTGTATTTCAATATGTGTGTCAGTTGTTGAATTTCCTTCAAAGGCTCCAATAGAGGGAGGGTTTGAATAATTATTTAAAAGAAAATCAGTTTCCACTACATTTTGATATAAGCCTTGTCCTATAGCTGGACTTGTACTCATTAAATTAAAATCTTCTACTGCAGCATCAATAAATAATGGATCCGCAATTATTTGATTTGGATCAGTTACGGGTAAATTAGGCGACCAGGAATTACTGCTTGCATTAAACCATAAATTATTTGAAATAGTAAAAGAAGAAGGATCTGTATTTGGTCCAATGTTAACTTCCGTAAGGTCGTCTGGCAAATAAATAATATTATTATTAAATGTATTATCTCCACATGGTAGAAATCCATTTTCAGTTGTTTCTTGCAGAATCCTCATGACCCAATTTTCAGGCTGATAAAATGTATTATTAGAAACATTTACCCTCACAGCCCCAACGTATGCTATAGGCGCCCAGCAACCTATAAATATATTTGAAAATACCTCCAAGTCTGCTGCCTCAAAAGCATCAACAATAGGATCAGGTAATGGAGGACGAAAAAATTGCAATCCAGTACTTCCACCTAAATTTAATGCGCGCTGAGAAATATTTCTAAATAGGTTTCTTTGTATGAGAATAAATTGAGTGCCTCCCTTATTCTGGATTCCACTTGTGCCCGAATTATCAAAATAATTATCTTGTACAATTCCATAATGACAACCCACAAAGTCCACACCTGAGCCACCCGCACCTCCATTAATAAATTGGCAGTTTTCAATAATAAAATGATCTACACCTGACATTTTTAATAAGTCATTATTGCCAGAAGCGTTCATGTCACGAAATATATTATTTCGAACAATAATATTTTCTGCTGGGGTATTATAATCACCTCCGTCATCAATGTTTACACCATTGCCACTTTGCCCTTCGAATATAAATCCGTTAATTTCAATGTTAGAACAATTTACCAAATGTATGGCCTCAGTGCCACCTTGGAAAATAGCACCATGCTGCTCCATTGCCATTAATACAATAGGTTGATTCTCGCTACCATTTACATTGTATAAAAATTGAGTGCCGTCATCAAAAATTTGTGTTTGAAAGCGTACGGTATCTCCAGGCATAATACTGCTAGCTGCGGCTTCTAAATTTAAAAAATCACCTGTGTCACCAACGGTAATAATTTGAGAAAAACTTGTTAAATAGAAAAGGAAAAGGAGACAAGTAATTATTAATTTTTTCACTTGTTTATTTTAAATGACTTTCTTCAGGAGAGAATTAAATGTAATATTAATTCCGCGCATTTACAAATAGCCAGTTCTTTGTATTATTGTACTCTTATGTCTTATGAAATAGATATTAATTGTGACATGGGAGAAAGCTATGGGAGACTTAAATTAGCCGATAGTAAAATGCTCATGCCTTATGTAAGTTCATGCAATTTAGCTTGTGGTATGCATGGAGGTGATTATGCTGCTATCAAATCAAGTATAAATGATGCATTAAAAAATAATGTTCAAATTGGAGCCCATCCTTCATTCCCTGACTTTTATGGATTCGGTAGAAGAAAAACCAACATCAATCTAGATAAATTAAAATCCGCAATTCATTTTCAATTAGAGTATCTGAGTTTATTACTTGATGAAGAAGGTGCCAAGATGCAATATGTAAAACCGCATGGTGCATTATATAATGTATTGGCCAATAATAAATTTTACGCAGAAGCTTTTATTGATTGTGTTAAGCAATTTAATCCATCATTAAAAATAATGGGTTTAGCAGGCTCTATATTTGAAAATTTGGTAACAGAATCAAATCTAGATTTTATTCCAGAAGCGTTTGCAGATCGATTATACAATAATGAAGGATTATTAGTTTCAAGAACGAATCCAAAGGCAGTTATACATGAAGTTGATCAGGTATTAATTCAAGTTTTAAATCTTGTCAAAAAACATCAAACCATAAGCCTAGAAAATATTCCGATTAAAATACATTGTAAATCTATTTGTATCCATGGAGATCATCCGAATACAGTGAAAATTTTAAAAGAATTATCAATATTTTTAATGGAACATAAAATCACCAAAAAAGCTTTTTAGGAAAATGGAGATCAAGGCATTTGGAGATGCAGCTTTACTAATAGAATTTAAAAACGAAATATCTCTTGAGGTTCATGAGACCCTTATTCGTTTATATGTGAATTTAACAAACGCATCTCTTGATGGTATTAGTTATATTATCCCTGCATATAATTCTATTTGTGTTGGATATAAAAAAGAGCATTATTCATTTTCTACTTTAAAAAATAAAATAGAATTAATTAGTTTTCGAAAGCCCCTCTTAAATCAATCAAAAAATAAAACTTTATACATTCCTGTTTGCTATGAATTAGGTGCCGACTTTAAAGAAATTTGTAAAGAAACAGAATTGAGAAAAGAGACGATTATATCTCTTCATACGCAAAAATACTTTACAGTATTCATGCAAGGTTTTGTGCCTGGCTTTGCATATATGGGTGTATTACCTGAAGCTTTAAAATGCTCTAGGAAAACAAACCCTCGGACTCAAGTAGCTAAAGGATCAGTTGCGATTGCAGGCGTGCAAACAGCAATCTATCCTGGTAATACTCCAGGCGGTTGGCAAATAATAGGAAGGACTCCCATTCCACTTTTAGACTCAAGTGCTGAAGATCCTTTTTTATTTAAAACAGGATGGAAAGTAAAATTTCACGCAATTAATCAAGATGAATTTAATGTCTTAGATCGCAAGGTATTAGCTGGTAATTTTAAATGGTCGGAACTCTATGGCTAAGCATCTTGAAATTAGTTTTTCAAAGGCAGGTATTTATACCAGTCTGCAGGACCAAGGGAGGAATGCTTATCAGCATTTTGGCGTCCCAAATGGTGGAGCAATGGATATCCCGGCGTTTAATCGAGCTAATGCTTTAGTAGGTAATGCTGCTGATGAACCCGCCATTGAAATCACATTAACAGGTCCTGAAATATATTTTAGTAAATCATGTCAAATTGCGATTACGGGTGCTGAAATTAAAGCCTATTTAAATGGGCTAGAAATTGCCAACCACACAAAACATGTCATTCCAGCGAAGTCTGTACTGACATTTTCAAACATGACTAAAGGGGCAAGAGCTTATCTTGCAATTAATGGTACATGGAATGTTGAGAAATGGCTTGGAAGTGTTTCTCCAGTAAAGAATATTTTTGAAAATCATATCATTAAAAAAGCTAGGGTTATTAAAATTTTACATCCTACAAGTAATCCCTTACCACTTACACTAAAAAGCCCAATAATTAATCATAAAATCAGGTGGCTTCCTGGTCCAGAGTATGATAAGGTCGGTGCCGGAAAAGTAAATAGATTTTTAAAGCAAGGTCAGAAAGTAATGAATGATAGCAACAGAATGGGTTTGCGACTTGCTTGTCAAGAAAGTTTGGATACAAATGTAAAAGAGATTATTTCTTCAGCAGTAATACCCGGTACCATTCAATTGCTGCCTAATGGACAAATTGTTTTGCTGCTCAAGGATGCTCAAACCATTGGAGGTTATCCTAGAATAGCTGTGGTATATTCAGATGATATTGATATGTTGGCCCAATATAAACCAGGAGATTATTTGTACTTCGAAGCAAAAAATTGGTTAGACCAAAGAGGCGTATGATTAATAAACACGTTTTAAAATTGCTCTATATTCTTCGACAGTTCCCTTAATTTTTGAACTGAATTCATACTGATCTCTTCCGGGGTCAAACATGTTGATTTGAATAATCCGACCATCGAGCATTTCGTAATTTGGATCGTCAGTTTTTATGAGTTCAAGTTCATAGTTACAATCGGTGATCCAGTTAATTTTAAACTCTGACCTGTGATTGGTTTTAATATTGGTTTCAATCTGTGTATTAAGATCTCGTTCTATTCGATATTTAGTACTGACTTCATCATTCTGGAATTCAAAAACTCCAGTCTTAAAGTCTGAGCAAGAACCCGGCATATTGCCGCAGGAGCTAAAGATTAAAAATGCGCAAACGCTTGCAAATAAGTATTTCATGGTTTTTTTAGGGTTTACATGATATTCAACAAATTATGTACCATAGAATAAGAGACGTATCATTCTTCTTTAGTACGTTAAAATTTGCTGAAAATATTAAATTACTTTTTTCAATTCAGCCTGCCATGCTTCATAACATTCTTGAATGACTTCTTGTTGTTTACTAGCTTCGAAAATATTTTCGGTTTTCAATTTTCCAATGGTTTCTTTTAATTCCTTATATCTTCCAGATGCAACAGCAGAGGCTTTCGCTGCACCAGCTGCACCTGTCGTATCAATTACTTCTATTTGAGTATGTAAAAGTGTGGCGATTATTTCACCAAATAATGGTGCTCTAAAAAGATTGTCATTGCCTACCTTCATTTTATTGATGGATAAGCCCATTTCTTTAAGAACAGCCGCTCCATGAACAAAAGAAAAAGCAATACCCTCTAATGCAGCTCGGTAAAAATGCGGTCTCTGATGTTGATTGAATCTGAGATTTGCTATGTAAGCGCCAGGGTCTTTATTGCCTAACATTCGTTCAGCTCCATTTCCAAAAGGCAATATTTTTAATCCTTTAGGATTAAAGTGAATGGATTCTGCTAAAGAATTCATTTTAGGAAAATCCTCTGAACTTAAGGCGATATTATTTTTAAGCCAACTATATAAAATTCCAGCTCCATTTATACAGAGTAAGACACCAATTCTTTCTTTCTCTTTTGAATGGTTTACATGAGCAAATCCGTTGACTCTTGATTGTGGATCATAAACAGCCTGATCTGCTATGCCATATATAACACCAGATGTTCCACCTGTGCCGGCTAAATCTCCTGGATCAAGAACCCCTAAGGACAAAGCATTATTTGGTTGGTCACCTGCACGATAACAGACCTTGATGCCTTTATTCAATCCCATTTCCTCAGCTGCAGATTCCGTTAGACTACCTTGTTCTGAGACTGAAGGCAAAACTTCAGGAATGAAAGAAGAAGGAATTCCATAATGCGCACTTATAATTTTTGCAGGTGTATGATTTTTGAAATCCCATAAAATTCCTTCAGATAGACCTGTAATACTTGTATATAATGCTCCTGTCATTTTGTAGGCTAAATAATCACCAGGCAACATCATCTTATGAACCTTAGCAAATTTTTCAGGCTCGTGTTCTTTAACCCATGCCAACTTCGAAGCAGTAAAATTTCCCGGACTATTCAGGCAGTGTTGTAAGCATTTTTCTTCACCAATTGCTGAAAATGCCTTAGCTCCAATTTCTACGGCTCGACTATCACACCAAATTATTGAAGGTCTAATTAATTCATAATTTTTGTCCACCAGGACTAAACCATGCATTTGATAAGAAATGCCGATGCTTTCAATATCAGAAGAATTAATCGCTGCTTTTGCTAGAATTTTTTTACTCACTTCACAAATGCATTCCCACCAACGATTAGGGCTTTGCTCTGCCCAATCAGCTTGAAATGAATAAATTTCCATTTCTTTTTCTGGATAACTACTTAGCGCAATGGTTTGTAAAGTATCTGCATCTACCAAGGCGGCCTTTACAGAAGAACTGCCAACATCAAAGCCCAATAAATATTTTTTATGCATTAATGTCTTATTGATTTTTTAAAAAAAGTAAATATAAATTTAATTCTGACCCATATGGCTAAAATTTAAACGGTGTGTTGATTGTCAAATGAAATTCTTAATTTACAGCAAATCAAATACATGTTTTCATGACAGCTTTTCACGCAGAGATTATTGGAACAATGATATTAATATTACTAGGTAATGGGGTAGTTTGCAATGTTGTCCTAGATAAAACAAAAGGTAACGAAGGCGGTTGGTTACTCATTAACTTTGCGTGGGGTCTAGCTGTATTTGCAGCTGTCGTAGTCGCTGGACCATACAGTGGAGCACATTTAAATCCTGCAGTAACATTAGGTCTAGCGGCAGCAGGAAAATTTGCTTGGTCAAGCGTCTTGCCTTACCTATTAGCTCAAGCTATTGGAGCTGCAATAGCCTGTGTTTTACTTGTGTTGATGTACAGAGACCACTATTTGGCTACGGGAAGTAAGGATGCCAAACTGGCCACTTTTTGCACGGCACCTGAGATTCGATCTTGGTTTCCCAATGTAGTGAGTGAGATGCTAGGGACCTTTATACTGGTCATTGGGGCTTTGTTTATCATTGGCCCAGAAGTGAATATCGCATCTGATCCTGATGCTGTGATTGGATTAGGTTCTGTTGGAGCATTACCTATTGCACTATTTGTAACAGTGATTGGTATGGGCTTAGGAGGAACTACGGGCTATGCCATCAATCCTGTGAGAGATTTCATCCCTAGGGTGATGCATGGTATCCTTCCTATTGGTGATAAAAGGGATGGTGATTGGTCTTATGCATGGATACCTATTGTTGGACCCATATTAGGGGCCATACAAGCTGCAGGTCTTTATTTAATGCTAATATAAATGTCAATTTATGAAAAGTAAGTTTCTTATCGGCTTAAGCCTATTGGTTTTTTGTATAGTATTTTCCGCATCCAATTTGTATGCGCAAAATGTTAAGGCATTAGTTGGGGGGAGATTGATCGATGGTTTTGGGGGCCATCCGATTCATAATAGTGTTATTATAATAGAAAATGATAAGATTGTAAAAGTTGGACATCAAGGGAACACCAGTATTCCAAAAAATGCTGAAGTTATCTCAACGGAGGGAATGGATGTTATGCCAGGCCTTTGGGATATGCACGTGCATTTGATGATTAATGGTCATAGTGATTATGCACATTGGGATACGGCTTATATTGATCAATTTGAGGATGTTGTTATGCCCTCTTCTGCTCATCAATTATTATTAGCGGGAGTCACTAGTGCCAGAGATTTGGGAGGACCTTTAGAAGCGAGTTTGGCAGTAAGAGATAAAATCAATCGAGGCGAAATTCCTGGTCCAACGATGTATATGTCAGGGCCATTCATTCAGCATAAACCATATCCAGGTACAGAAAAATTTCGTTGGGGTGTAAATGGTGCTGGTGATGCAAGAGCAAAAGTTAGAAAACTGGCGAATGCAGGAGTGGATTGCATCAAAATGATAGATCAGGACCAAATGACGATGGAAGAAGTTTATGCTGTTGTAGATGAGGCACACAAGTATAATTTAACTGTTGTAGCACATAGTCATCGACCTGAAGAAATTAGAAGGGGTTTGAAGGCTGGTGCAGATTGTTTTGAGCATACAGGACTTTCCTCTGCACCTGAATATCCAGCTGATGTGATGGAAATGATTAAAGAGCGGACTGCACAAATGAACAAAGGCCCATTATTTTGGACACCTACAGTGGAGGTATTATATAATTATTCGTACATGAGGGATAATCCTGAAATGTTAGATACGGATTGTTGGCATTTAGGACTTCCTCAAAACATCATTGATGATATTAAACAAAGCATTCGTAATCCAGGTCAATTACCCTATTTTCAATTAACTCCATCAAGAGAACCGACATTAGAAAGAAAAGTCAAGCAACTTCTCGACGCTGGAGTAGTCCTATTAATAGGAACAGATAGTGGTGTTCCAATGAAATTTCACTGTCAATCTACTTGGAACGAATTGGATGTTTGGGTCAATGAGTTTGATATTGATCCTATGTATGCTATAAAATCTGCTACTTATTGGCCAGCTAAAGCCATGGGTGTCGAAAAAGAATATGGCACGATAAGTGAAGGAAAGTATGCAGATATCATCGCAATAAAAGGAGATGTCTTAAGATATATAAGCTTATTGCAGGATGTAGATATGGTAATTAAGCACGGAAAAAGAATAAAGTAGTAAGAAAATTGACTTTAAAAAAATTATCAAAGTCTTTAATCTAAAAACTATTAACTTATATTTGCGTTCTTTGAATTTATTGAAAAGTGAATGGTCGGGTGGCCGAGCGGTTAGGCAGAGGTCTGCAAAACCTTGTACGGCGGTTCGAATCCGCTCCCGACCTCATTTTTTTTTATCTTCAAAAACTAATTTTAAATAATCTAGCAAACCTTTATACGATGAAATTCTACCTTACAAAAATCAGCTTAGTCTGTCTCGTTGTTTTTCTAGTCAGTTCGTGTGTAAGCAAAAAAGATTTTCTTTCTCTTCAAACAGAGAAGGATGAGTTATCAACTAAATTATCAAAGTTGGAAACGGATCTTAGCGCTGCAATGGATATGCAGAAAAAGCAAATGGGTGAAATAAAAGATCTAAAGTCTAATAATAAAAAGATCTTAGGTCAAAAAGATAAGTTGGATAAAGAATTGAGCATGCTCAAAGAAGAGTTAGGGACAACACAAACTACCATTACAGAAATGAAGACTGAAAGCGAGGCAAAAGATGCTGCGATAAATGCGATGAGATCAGAAATCACTTCGGCTTTTTCAGAAGTAAATTCAGCCATTTCAAGTTCTAACATGAGAATTAATGAAATTCAGGATTTCCTTTACCTAGATTTAAATGAAGATATCAACTTTGGTTCTGGTTCTACCAAAATTAAAAAGGAAGATATGGGATCACTTGAAAGCATTGCAAACATGATGAAGAGAAACCCAGGTTTGGCGATCATCATAGAAGGTCATGCTGATAAGAGATCTGTTAATCCAGGAGGAAGATTCACGGACAACTGGGATTTGAGTGCAGCTCGTGCAGCTGAAGTAGTGAGAAATTTAGTTGAAATGGGAGTTAATCCTAAAAACTTAATTGCCGCAGGAAGAGGGGAGCATTTACCAAAAGCGATGGGAGAATCTAAAGAAGATTACCAAATCAATAGGAGAGCAGAAGCAATCGTTGTTCCTAAGATTGGTAAACTTTTCAGAATGTACAAGCCATAAAAGAAAATCAAAATACTTTTATATAAAAAGCCGGAATGATTCATTCTGGCTTTTTTTATGCATGAATTTTAAAGATCAAATAATTATTGTCATGTTTCCCATTCAATAAGTTGTCCTAATTTTCTAAGAATATCCTAAATTGCAATGATTCAAAACTTTATAAAATGATGCGGATTCTACTACTAGTTTGTACCAACTTGATTTTACTCTCATTTTTAAATGCACAATTCTCTTATCAAAGTAGAATAGCTGATTTATTTGGAGATGATTTTGTAGGCATCACTAAGATTGATCATAAGGATCATTTTCAGGAGGCCTATGAATTATTCATCAAGCAGCCTTTAGATCATAATGATCCTTCAAAGGGTAGCTTCAATCAACGCATCTTCATTGCTCATGCTGGGCTTGATAGACCTACTTTGCTCGTTACTGAAGGTTATTCAGCAAGACAGGTGACATATGAATTGGCTAAAATGATCTACGCGAATCAAATCATTGTAGAATATCGATTTAATGGTAAGTCGGTGCCTGATAAAATGGATTGGCAATATTTGACAAATGCTCAGGCTATCGAAGACATTCATAGAGTGAGAAAAATCATGGGCAAATTCTATAAAGCCAAATGGGCAAGCACAGGAATTAGTAAAGGAGGGACAACCTGTCTAATGTACAAGGCTACTTATCCAAGAGATGTGAAAGTTGCAATCCCCTATGTAGCACCCATGCCAGATGCAAGAGAAGATCAACGAATGGATCGACTATTAGCAGAAGTTGGCTCACAAGAGTGCAGAGATAGATTGGCAGCCTTTCAAAAAGCCTGCCTGTCACAGTCAGAAGAAATAATTCCTATGGTGGATAGTCTTGGCAAAGCTGATAAACTAAGTTTTTCAATTGGTACCGGTAAGGCCTTTGAGTATTGTGTATTAGAAAGCACCTTTTCATTTTGGCAATATGCTCATGACTGCAATGAGGTACCCATTAATGGTAGTGCTAGAGAAAATTTTAATTACTTGTTAGAGATTGTTGGTTTTGATTTTTATGCGGACGCAACAATCGATTACTTTGGGCCAGCCTTTTATCAATTCATGACAGAAAACGGCTACTACGGATTTGTAAATGATCATCTCAAAAATCAAATTCAACATGTCGATCAATTTGATAATGAGATTTTTGGACCGCAAGACGCCAATCTGAGCTATCGACCTGCATATATGAAATCCATCAAAGAAAAATTAAAAAGAAAGGGGAAACGCATCATTCAAATTCAAGGTGCTTATGATCCTTGGGCTGCTTGTGGAATGGATATTAAAAAGCGATCAAATGGATATTTTGTCAAAGAAGCAGGTGGACATACGACAAGAATTAAAGATTTAACTGAAGAAGACCAAGCACAGATTGTGCG
>CALGNN010000030.1 GCA_937961455.1 uncultured Saprospiraceae bacterium | reverse complement strand
TTGGAGTTCTATCTACAACAACAATAATTTTTGTTACCAACGAAGGATCAGCCAATGCTGCCTCTACAATATCGGCAGATTCATGTAAATTGGCATCTCTTAATTGCTCTGCTTTTCTCATTAACCATTTAGTTGACATTTGGGTTCCAAATGCAGTCGTATTTAATTTTGGAGCATTTGAACCAGTCCATTGTTTAGCTTCTCCAATTATAATATGATCAATATCCCCGTTTTGTTTGTATTTAACAAATAATCCATCAATTCCATTATTAGAGTTATTGTAAACTCCTTCTTTTACTTCATATCCAGATCTATTAAATATTCCTTCCATTAATTGCTCGGTTTTCTTCCCTGTATTGTCCCCGTTATTTACTATATCATCATATATGGGTTTTAATTCAGGATCATTTGGACTGAACTTTGCTGCAACTGGATCTATATTTGACCTCCTGAAACTATATGCTTTATCATCAGGTATTTTTAATTTTTTCAAGTCTTTAATTGTATCGGTATTAATAATGCCTCTAAATATTGCACTGTTAATATCAATAACACCATCTGGACTAATTCTCCCTATATTTTCTGTTCCAAATGCATCGGTTATATCCAATGCATCTTCTGTTTCATTATATTTAAATTTAATTTTATTATCTAAAGCAAACTTTTTAATATTTTCTAAATATTTGGAAGATACATTTCCTAAGATTTTTATTATCCTCATTGCTTTCATTGCCTTGGAAAAAGCTTGAATCAAATCACCTGTTGCATTTATTATTTTACCAACGGGTATGAACCTTCCAAAGGTTAAAACCAATTCAACAGCAGCTTTCCTATATTCTTCATTTTCTATATGCTCTTTAACTCTTATTAAAGACCTTACTTCTCCTATTCCAGGCAATGCATCTAGGGCAAATTCAACTCCAAATTCTGAAAGTATTGGACCGTAAACAATGAAGAATGGGAAAGATTTTACAACATTGCATCTATTAAGTGAACTACAGTTTGAAGTTTCAAGACATGGAGCTGTTTATGGTGTCAGAAGAAAAGCTAGGTTAAATACTAACTTAACTGAGCAAGAAGTTGCTGATCTTATAGGAACAACAATACCAGGAGAAATAGTAAGAGAAGCTACTACTCCATACAAGTATAAGCTAAGCAATGGAGAAGAACTAGAACTAAGCCATAGATGGAGATATCAACCTGAAGTAAATGAAAATGAAGAAGAACTGGTCCAAGAAACAGAACTAGAACTACAACATTCTGAAAATGGTACTATGGAGGAATTATCTTTTTAGTACCATGATCTTTAGGAGGGGTTTTAAAGCTCCTCCTTGTACTTTCTTAAAGCTTTATCATAATCTCTTAAAACTTTATTCAAGCTTAATACAGCTCTCTATACCATGTAGTATCTGAATCTAGAACAGCTTGGAGCATCAGTCTACCCAGAGGAGTTCACTTTTTATGTGGGCTTTCTTTGGGGGATTGTTAATTTTGTATTAATAACTAAACTATCTATTAATGGATTATCGTAAAAATATTATTGAAAATTATTTGGCATCTGGCAATGATAAATTAGCACTTTTAGTTAATGGAGAATGGGGATCTGGTAAAACTACTTTCATTGAAAATTATTTTAAAGAAAATAAATCAATTTTGGTTTCTTTAAATGGTGTTAGAAATTTAAATCTTTTGACTGATGAAATTCTCATAAGTAATGATAATCCTTTAATAAGAATTATTGGTGGCCCTTTAGTAAATGCTGTAGTTGGAATAGAAACAAAGTTTTTAAATACTGGTATTGTGGAAAGTTTAAAAGCGGGTTTTATTAAAAAAAAGAAATCTGGGGCATTACTTAAACTAAAAGACAAAGTCCTTATTTTCGATGATTTGGAAAGACATTCAGAATCTATTAGTATAAAAGAAGTACTTGGTTATATTAATACCACTTTTCTCAATGCGAATTTTAAAGTAATTATAATAGCAGATGAAACCCAAATTAAATCCAAAAAGAAGTATTTAAAAGTTAAAGAGAAGTATATCTGGCAAACTCTAGATTTTAAAGCTAATATTAATACACTTTTAAATCAATTAGCAAGTAAACTGGATTCTAAGACTAAAATTATCATTAAAAATAATGAAAAATATTTGATAGAACTTTTACACAGTTATAAAATAAAAAACTTAAGAACTATTATCTATTATTTGCATTGCATAGACAAAGTAATATCTAATTTATTTGAGACAATAAAAAATAAAAACTTAGAAGTATTATTGAATTCAATTCTGATTTTAGTTTCAGAGTTTAAAATTGGTACTCATCTTGATGAGAAAAATGAAGTACATGACTATTTGAAAAAAATTATTTAGAATCTACATTTAATATGGTGTCAGTTGAATATAGTTCTAAAAATGAGAAAAAATTCTTTGATAAGTATTCAAATCCAATATTTAGATATTATGCATATTTTAAAAAAATAAGTGATTATATTTTTATAGGATATTTTGATAAGGAAGGTATTTTAAAAGAAATTGAAACATATTTTAGTAACCAAAATAAAATTCTACCTAAGCATAAAGCAGTAGATGATTTATATAGAATATTAGAATATGATAATCCAAGATTAAATGAAGTTTGGGAGGAAATAAAACTTAATTTAAAAAATAAATCTTATTGTCTTAATGATATTAAGTCTATAGTTAGATCTTATCAGCAAAATGAGAATTACAAAATTCATCAACCTATTACTCTAGATGAATTAAAGGAGTTAATTGTGATAAATCTTAATAAACCTAATCTAGAAGATTCTGCTTATAGATTCACACATTTATGGGATATTAAATATGATGATAATATGAATGAGATTTTAAGTTTAATTGAATCAAAAGAAAAGGAAATATTTATAAATTCTAGAAACGAAGATATTGAGAGAGTAATAAAAAAAGTGGATGAAAGATTAGAGTTGACTGAAAATGAAATTTCAATTGTTTTATATGCAGCAAATGAAGACCAGATTAGTAGATTTTGTAATAGTGTTTTTGATAATGTAATTGGTATAAGAAACTTAAGAGTAAACCTTCCAAAGTACATTTCATTAGACGGAAATTCAAGAATAATAGAAAATATAAATTATTTAAGATCTAGTACTGAAATAATTAAAGATGAAATTGGTAAAGTCTTTGGTAGGGGAATTATTAAAACTTTAGAAGAACTGACAAGTCATTTTAAAACTGAGTAAAATAGTTTTCTTTTTCTTAGGTAATAAGGCCTTCAGCAAAGTAGATTTGGCACCTACAAATTCTTTATAATCTTATGAGTTGTAAAATTCTGACTATCAAAATATGTAACTAACACTACATATTGACCTGGAGGATATTCATCTAAATAACTCAATTGAACTTCCTTACGTTTACCTATTATATTATAAACAACCCTACTGTGAAGATCTAATACTTTAACCTCTTTAATTTCTCTATTACTATAAACTTTAGATGAAGGGGTAATAGGATTAGGGTAGATAGCTGTTTTAGGTTTATTTGGTAAATAATGAGAATTAGTCAAACAACTTTCTAAGATTTCATTTACATTATTACACCCTTCTTTGTTGAATTCAACCTCAAAAAAATCAGGAATAACTTCTACAGTCCTCAAATAATTACAAAGACCAGTACAATTTGCTAAATTTGGGTTCCTATCTATATATGCATTTGAGAGCTTGATATAACTTACATTTTCTAAAAAATCTATGTTATCAAGAACTTCGTTGCCTGAAAGAATTATGGATGATTTAATACTATCTAACTGATTTGAAAATAATTCAATTTGCTTGAGATTATCATTTCCCCAAATGCTTAAATTACTGATGACTCTAACACTATCTAATATTTTAAGTGTATCTACAGGTGACCCTGCAACTCTTAAGAGGGTAATTTCTTTAAGGTTTTCGAATGAAGGTATGTCATCTAAATTTCTATTATTAGAAATACTTAAGGTAAAAATTTTACTTATTTTATTAAAACTTGGTATGATTTCAAGGGTATCATTTGATCCTATTGATAATTGATTAATAGAATTAAGTTTATCAAAACCTTCAAATTTTAAAAGCTTTTTACATGATTGAACTTGAATTTTATCTACTGTTTCCAAATTATTAAATCCATAAACTGAAGTCAATTCATCTTCATCAATAATTTCAATTGATCCACCAACTGAATCCAAATTGGTAAAACCTTCTATTATTCTTACTTTATTAAAAGATTTACACAACAGACTACCTTCAATAACTCTTATTGAATTTAGGCCCTTAAGACTATCTAATGTAGAATTAATTGGTATTCTTATATCTCCTTTTATTCTTTCGCAATCTGCATATTCATTAAAGTAGTTTGTTAAATCAAATTTTGAGTTAAGTATTAAATCACCATCTGGGCATTGAGCTATGCCTGTATAAGCTTGTAAAACAAAAATCAGAAATATGAAACAAAACTTTTGCATTAGAAATATTAATTTACAAATATTCATTAAAAATATCTAACAGTATTTGATTTGTCTGTTTTTCAGCTTTCTTTTTATATAATACTAATTCCTTTACAATTAATGGATGTTCAATTGTCAATTCAAAACCACAATATTGAGCTAGCTTAAAATAGGTGTTTACTGGCAAACTTATAAAGGAACCTCTAACTTTTCTTTGAATATTCCTTGCATTGTGAATGGTTTTAGAGCACATTTTTTGCAACTGAAATGTCATCGCATCTTTATCACTATTATTAAGAGCATCAAAAAAAACCGGATCAAATCTTAAAGAATTCATTTTATTTGAATACTTTCTATTATTCTTTATGGCTAAATCAATGTCACTATTTAGAATAAAAGATTTAATAACGTTTTGTGAAGAGCCATTTGATGGATTAAAGTTCAATTGGGCGACTTTTTTTATAAAAATATTATCATTTGTAAAGAGTGAATAACTCAACAATTCTAATCCTAGATCAACATGTCTATAATTGAATGAATTATCAAGTATATATTTAATTTTACAAAAAGTTAAGAAGTGCATTACACACTCCTTAACGTCATTATTTTTAAATAAACTATTAATAGCAGCCAGCTCATTATTAAAGGATATTGATGTTAGTTTTTTGTCTAAGAAATTTTTATCCTTAAGACTATTTATTTTGTCATCAGTATCTTCAATTAATAATTGAAATAATGAGAGTTTTTTATCTCTTTCTAGTTCATTCATATTCCGGTAAAAAAATCATCTAGTCTAATTAACACTATTTGTCCTTGAGTATTTACTCCTATAACCATTTTTTCTAATTTTCCATTGGATTGTGCAGCTTCTATTTTGGTTGCTAAAATAACTTTATTAGGATCTCCGGTTATTTTCATTTTCGCATAAGTATCATCTATCCAGTTTGTACTCATTTGCGAAGGCAATCCAGTGACAGGATTTGCTTTGTTAAGTCTAAGAACATTATCTGGCATTGGTTTTGCTTCAAATATTATCATTGTTCCATCTTCTAGTTCGACAATATTATCAAAACCCTTATTTCCTGAATAGTGAGCCGCATTCCCAGTCCAACTCCCAACTTTATCTGGAAAAACTCTATCAGAAAATAATGGTCTTCATATTTATATGTTTTAGTTTTATATTACATTCTCAGCTCAGGCACTGCCTAGATAAATAACTCAGCTTATAGTTAGGTGCTTTATAGAGATTGGACTCTAGTTTAAGTTCTAATTTTAAAACTAATAAAAATTTGAATAATTGTATTGTAATACAGAATTAAAAAAGTGATTAAACTTTATTAATGTCTTAGGCTCAAAATTATTTAACAGTAGAAACAGGTAATAAGGCCTTCAGCAAAGTAGATTTTGCAAAAACATGTGCCAATTCCTAAAGGAATATCAGCAGCTTATAAATAAGCAGCTTTGTCACAGTTTATTGCTTTAAAATCCAATTGCTTCAGAGGAAGCTTCCTTTGTCTTTCCAAGAGCATTTCATGCACTTGAAAATCCAAACGCTTCCATTAGTAATTTGCGGACCTGCATGCTTCTTCAGCACATTCCTTTAGCTACACTTCACCAGTCTCACTTCGTTCTTCTGGCTGCCATTTGCACAGGAATTTTTCCTTCCCATAGATATTTCAGTGGTAAACAACTTTCTTAATATCTGCTCTTCAGAATCTTCCGCAGTTAGGTCCGCTACTAGTAATATTTGAATGGTTTATGTTTAAAACACCTAAACAAGAAAGGTTGAATATATTTAAACACTTTTTTACATTGAAAGAGAAGAGGGGAAAAATAGAATAGAAATTTAGTTATTTGGGCTTAATAAGAAAATGCATCTTTATTATTTTATATAGCTATATAACAGTTAACTCAATAAAAAAAGACAGCACAAATGCGCTGCCTCTAATTTGCTGGAGATTACTAAATCTATAATTTCCTGTAAGAACCAT
The DNA here is from genome assembly GCA_937961455.1 of uncultured Saprospiraceae bacterium. Taxonomy (GTDB): domain Bacteria; phylum Bacteroidota; class Bacteroidia; order Chitinophagales; family Saprospiraceae; genus CALGNN01. The sequence goes on along the minus strand of CALGNN010000030.1, from coordinate 17,976 downwards.
GAGTTATTTTCTCCCATTTTATTCCTAAACCATTTCTCAGTTCTTGCTCTACTTTTCTAACTCCATATCCTGATAAAGCCATAATTCGTTTAAATTCATTTGTTTTAAACTCCTTTGGAAGTAAATCTACAAGCCCTTTGAATAAAGACTCTTGGTCAACACCATAGCCTTTATTAACTCCTAATTTGGATTGTTGTTTTAGATCGCTAAATACTTTCCTAGTATGGGATTCTAAATGTTGAACAATCTCCAACGCTAAATAAAAGTTGTCTTCTGTACATTCAAGTACATCAGGTATTTTATGATTTTCCTCAATACTTATGACAGACATAATCATCGCAATCTTAAATAATATAAGCCCTAATCTTTTTACAGAAGCTGCATACCCTTCAAGTTCATTAGTTTCTTTTTCAAGTAGCGGTTTGAAATAAGCATCCATTGCATTCCATTGCTTGTCTGACATATGAAATGTAATTTCCTTGTTCTCTAGTCTTTTATAGATCGCTAATAATTCATGAGAACTTTTTTTAACTGTATCAAGAAACATATTGGAACCATCTGTAGGTTTTTGACTTTTCCATTCTAATTCACTTATAAATTCATAAAATAGAAATCTACTAAATAATCCATTTTCCACATTATCAATAATTCCTCTTAATTGGTTAGGTGTACCCAAGAGCAGAATAGAAATTTTTGGTTCTTTTAGATGAAGCCTTTGGTCATCCTTTACTCTAGAACTATCAATGGAACTATGATGAAAGCCCAATCTAAAAACTCCTCCAGAATCTCCCCATTCCTGAGCAAAATTAGCACCTACAATGTCAGCTTCCTCAGTAAAAAGAATTCCCTGTTCACCATTATCTGCTAGATTTTTAATAAAAGAGGCTACAGAATTATTAGCTGGAATGAACAAACTTTTTAATTTACTTTCAGTGATATTAGAACTATCGTCTTTTTTATTTTTTGAACTAATAGCTTCTGTATCATTAGAAATACTTTCTGCTGATATTTTATCGCGAATGTAATTATCTATTTCATCAACTAATCTTTTAGCAACTCTTGCCATTCCTTTTCCAGTTGCAGCACGTGCAATTATTATAAGGTATAGATTACAAAAAACATTTTCCATTCCATATCTACCTTTTACCTGTGGGAAACATCCGCTAAGAAAAACTAAACAAGACATTACAAATATCTCCCGTTCTCTCTTTTCCTTTAATAAGCATGCAGCTTGCTTTAAAATAGTTGGAAACATTGCATAGACCCTTTCAGTAAAATAGAATGATTCTTCTTTTTCAAAAGGTTCTAATTCACCTGAATCCTTATAAGCATCTTTTATAATACTTTCAATTTTTTTTGCTCTTTCAACATCATTAGGTCTACAATATTTTTTAATTATCCGTATTACCGCAAACTGCATAGGTATTCCAGCTTTATTGCAATTAGTTGCTAGCAGGTGGATATGACTATTTGTATTACCTAATTTAGCCCTACTCCTCTCATTTGTAATTTCAATAGCTCTAGTAAATAAGTCATTAAAGATTTCTGATGCTCTTGAAGAGTATGTTTTTTCAATTTCATCTGCACGTTCATCATATTTGAATTCTATTGCTATTGGATTTTCTTTTAATACAACATTCTCATCATAGCTTACAAAACATAATGAAACTAAGTTTTGGTCAAGCCTATTACATTTTACTCCTAACAAGTCATCATAATAATTTGCAACAAATGCAAAGGCATCTTTATGTTGTTCTTTTTTATAATTAACTCTAATTAGTAGGGTGTAAGTTTTACCATCTGGACTTACAAATGCCATTAATAAGCCCCTTGCATTATTGCGGTTTGCAGTTTCTAATTTCTCCCTTAGATTGTTTAATTCAGCATCAGTAACTTCAACAGTATGTAAACAAACTACTCCTGTAATGCCAACAATGTTTTCTTCCCTTCTCAATTTCTTTACTTTAGCAGATGGCATAAATGAGGGAATAGTATTTGTCAACTTATTTTTTTCTACTGTATTTACTTCTGGACTTCTAATTTTCATAACACTTTCTCTAAAGTCATTATTTGAAAGACGTCCTCTTTTAATTACTGCAGCTAACTGATATGGAGTAAGCTCTTCTTGTACAAGATTAAATTTCTTGATGATCTGGAAATTAATCCAAGTATTCACTAAAGTTGATAAATATGTATTAACCATTTGTCCTTTGATTTTTAAGGTTAAGTAATTCATCTAACTCAGATCTTAAATAGATCACCTTCCTAATTCCTTTAGGAGCATAGTTTTTAAGTTTACCTATTTTACGGAATTTAGTTAATGAGGGTCTAGAAAGCTCAGTGTAATAAACAGCTTGAGCCTGAGACAAAAATTTCTTCTTGTCAAGGTTCCTAAATTTAAAAGATATCATAATTGATATGTTTTTAATATCCATCCAATATTTTTCATGAAAGACTTCAACAGGATGGATATTGAAATTCCATTGTTGAAAATTGCCTAAGAACTTAGGACTTGGAACAGGCTGTCTTTGGTGCCCATTTTCAGAACCATTTCACTTATCAGGTAATCTTTTATTACCTGTAGCTAAACTTTGTGCTGAGAGCAACAAAGCAGCTATTCCATATCTAGGAATAACTTTATAACTGTTTTACAGATTGAAAAGTTTAGAAGAAAGAAAAAAATATGCTATTTGTTTTAAAAACACTTGACCTATAGTTGACCACTGAAACTAAATCCTTATATTTAACTTAGCTTCAATGATTTACAAACTATGGTAGTGACCGCGGGAGGATTCGAACCCCCAACCCTCAGAGCCGAAATCTGATATTCTATCCAGTTGAACTACGCGGCCTTTTGATATTCAAAAAAGAATACGCGTCAAAACTACTAAAATTTGGTTTTTACTTATAACTGTCCTTTGATTGTTTTGGCTTTTTTGTACTTTACCAATAATGAACAAAGTACTCCCTCATAGCCTTTTTAGCGATTTCGATATTGAATTATTCAGTGCAGGCAAACACTACAGACTGTTCGAAAAATTTGGCGCACATCAGATTGAACGCAAAGGTATTTCTGGATTGTATTTCGCTGTGTATGCTCCTGCTGCTAGAGAGGTAAGAGTCATTGGTGATTTCAATTATTGGGATGGGCAAGATCACATCTTATCGGTAAGGTGGGATGGCAGTGGAATTTGGGAGGGCTTTATTCCAGATTTGCAAATAGGATGCCTTTACAAATATCAAATCCTCTCCCATCATGATGAAAAGGTAAGAGAAAAAGCTGATCCATACAGTCGATACTATGAAGTCCCACCAAAGACGGCCAGTTCCTTTTGGGACGATCAATATTCATGGCAAGATGCTAATTGGATGAAGTCTAGATCTGATAAAAATGCACTTGATAAACCTTATGCCGTCTATGAAATGCACATAGGTAGCTGGAAAAAATCTGAAGATGGCAAACGCTCCCTAAGCTACCGCGAATTGGCAAGCGAACTGGTGGACTATGTAAAAAGCATGCACTATACGCATGTCGAATTTCTGCCTGTCATGGAACACCCCTATTATCCTTCTTGGGGGTATTTATGCACGGGATACTTCGCTCCTACCAGCAGATTTGGAACACCAGAAGACTTCAAATATCTCGTAGATCAATTGCATCAAAATGACATTGGAGTTATTCTAGATTGGGTGCCTGCCCATTTTCCATCAGATGAATTTGCCCTTGCGGACTTTGATGGGACTTGCTTATACGAACATCCTGACAAAGCCAAAGGATTTCATCCTGACTGGAACAGTCTCATCTTTAATTATGAAAGAGCACAAATTAGATCCTTCCTTATTTCTTCCGCCCATTTTTGGTTGTATGAATTTCATATCGACGGACTAAGAGTCGATGCTGTAGCTTCTATGCTGTATCTCGATTACTCCAGAGAAGAAGGTGAATGGTCGCCTAACGAATTTGGAGGCAATGAATATTTGGCAGCTAGCAATTTTCTAAAAGAACTCAATGCCTCAGTCTATCAAAGCTTCCCCGGCATACATATGATCGCTGAAGAATCAACAGCCTTTGATGGTGTGACACGTCCTGTTGACCACAACGGTTTGGGATTTGGATTGAAATGGATGATGGGTTGGATGAATGACAGCTTAGAATTTTTTAGCCGAGATCCCATCCATAGATCTCATCATCATTATGATATCAGCCGCTCGCTCACATACGCTTTTACGGAAAATTATATACTGCCCCTCTCTCATGATGAAGTCGTGCATGGCAAACGCTCATTAATCTATAAGATGCCTGGAGATGAGTGGCAGCGATTTGCCAATATGCGTTTGCTGTTTTTATTAATGTACACTCACCCAGGGCAAAAACTGCTTTTTATGGGTGCAGACTTTGGGCAAACAGAAGAATGGAATGTTGACAAAAGTTTAGACTGGCATCTCCTTAATTTTGACTGTCATAAGGGATTGCAAAAATTCGTAAGCGCATTAAATCTTCTATACAAAAATCAAACATCACTCTACGAAAACAATTATCGGGATAATGGCTTTGAGTGGATTGATTTTCATGACAATCAAAATTCTGTTATTTCTTTTATTAGAAAATCTCAAAAAGAATACCTCATCATCGTCTGCAATTTTGTCCCTGAGATCAAAGAAAACTACAGAGTGGGTGTTCCAGAATTATGCGAATATGAAGAGCTTATGAATTCGGATGATGCATCTTACTTTGGCAGCCATGTGAAAAATGATTTTATTAAAAGTGTAGAAATTCCTTGGCAAGGAAGACCACACTCGATTAATGTAAGTCTGCCTCCATTGGGCGGAATTATTCTAAAGAAAAAAACTTCATGAAGGTACTGCATATATCAACAGAATGTTATCCTGCAGCAAAAGCTGGAGGTATGGGAGATGTGGTTGGAGCCTTACCCAAATATTTACCAGAACATGGCGTTGACTCTTCAGTCATCATACCTAAATATGCCAATGCGTGGATAAAGAAACAGCAGTGGAAAAAAATCCACAAAGATGTATTACAATTAGGTACAGAAAAAATTCCATTTAGTATTGAAAGCCTGAGTTCTGAAGATCTTGGATTTCCCTTATATGTCATTTCCATTCCTGGAAAGTTTGATCGTCCACAAATTTATTTAGCTGAAAATGGAGAAGCATTCCCCGATGAGATACAGCGAAACCTTTCTTTCCAAATAGGCATCTTGACTTGGTTACAATCCAATCCCAGTTCATTTGATTTAATCCATTGCCATGATCATATGACAGGACTGATGCCTTTCATGATGCAACACTGCCATGCATTTCAAGCCTTAAAGAATATTGCAAGTTTCTTTACAATTCATAATGGGCAATATCGAGGGGCTTTTGATTGGAAACATAAAAACCTCTTACCCGACTTTCCAGACGAAGCTGCTAATTTACTGGATTGGGATCATCATATCCACAGCCTAGCAGCTGCGTTCAAATCCTCTTGGCGTATCAATACCGTTTCTCCATCTTATATGCAAGAGCTACAAAATGATTTTGATAATCTCACCAGCCTAGCACAAAGTGAAAAGAAAAAATCCATTGGTATTTTAAATGGCATTGACACCAGAGTATGGGACCCAACTACGGACCCGATGATAAAGCATCCTTTGAAAAAAAGTATAAAGGTTTTCAAAAATAAAAACAAGCAAAGCCTAGCAAAAGAATACCAGTTTAAGACCAAGGCACCTTTGGTGAGTTTTATAGGACGTTTTGCCTATGAGAAGGGAGCTGATCTTTTAGCTCCAACTTATGATACCTATTTAACTGAGTATCCAAATCTTCATCTTTTCATTCTAGGCTCAGGGGATAAAAAAATTGAAAAACAGATCTTGGACCTCGCTAAAAAATGGCCCAATAATGTAACATCTGTTATTGCATATAATGAGGCATTAGCCCATCAGATTTATGCCGCTTCAGACTATGTAATTATGCCAAGCAGATTCGAACCCTGTGGATTAAATCAATTGTATGCCATGCGCTATGCGAGCATCCCAATTGCTAGAACTACAGGAGGATTAATTGATACCGTTCCTGATATTGGAGATGCGGGCAATGGCATTAATTTTTGGCAAGCAAATGAACAAGATATTGTATATTCATTAGGAAGAGCTTTTGATTATTATCAAAATAAAGAAGCCTTTGAAAATCAAAGAATTAAAATTAGCAAGTTAGATTATTCCTGGAATAACTCTGCTGGACGTTATGCAAAAGAATACTTAAAATCTATTAAACAAAATACATGATTGATAAAGCTGTAGCTGTAATACTTGGAGGAGGTGTAGGTAGCCGATTGTACCCCTTGACTGCCAAACGATCGAAACCTGCTGTACCTATTGCAGGGAAATATAGACTGATAGATATTCCCATAAGTAATTGCATCAATTCTGATTTGAAGCGGATGTTTATTTTAACAATGTTTAATTCAGCTTCGTTGAATCGACATATTAAAAACACCTATCACTTTGATAGTTTTTCAGATGCTTTTGTCAATATCATGGCAGCAGAACAGACTCCTACCAATAAAAATTGGTTTCAAGGAACAGCTGATGCAGTAAGGCAAACGAAAGAAGAATTAGACAAGGTCGACTATGAATATGTGCTCATCTTATCAGGTGATCAATTATATCAAATGGATTTTTCTCAGCTCTTAGATTATCATATCAAACAAGCTGCAGATCTAACCGTAGCCACCATCCCTGTTATTGAATCTGATGCCGTCTCCTTTGGTATCATGAAAGTAGATGAAAAAGGTGTTATTGAAAGTTTTATTGAAAAACCCAATAAGGATGTTGTACAAAATTGGAAATCACCTGTAGAAGAGCAATTTAGTAATGAGGGTAAAGATTATTTAGCCTCTATGGGAATTTATGTTTTTAATCGTTCAGTCATGGATGAATTATTCCAAACACTTCCCGATGCCAACGACTTTGGGAAAGAAATCATTCCTCATGCTGTTTTGGATGAGCAAAGAAAGGTAGTCAGTTATCCTTTCGCTGGATATTGGACTGACATTGGAAATATCAGTTCCTTTTTTGAAGCCAATTTAAAGCTCACCAAGTTCCTTCCCGAATATCACCTATATGATAATGTAAAGAAATTGTATACGCATGCTAGATTCTTAGCACCAGCGAAGATTTTTAATACAATCATTGATCAAGCTTTAATTTGTGATGGAGTCATTTGTCATGCAAAAAAAATCTCCAATGCACTTATTGGAATTCGATCAAGAATTGGAAAAGATACCGTAATACAAGAGTCCATCATCATGGGTAATGATTACTATCAAACTTTAGATGATATTGAGCAACTCCCTAATAATGAGTTGTTAGGCATTGGCAACAACTGTCATATTCAAAAAACCATCATTGATAAAAATGCGCGTATTGGTCACAATGTGCACATTATTGGCGGTGAAGGTTTAGAAGATATCGAAACAGAGAACTATTGTATCAAACAAGGGATTGTAATAGTGAAGAAAGCGGCATTTATTCCTGATAATTCAAGAATAGGCCTAGAGGCTAAATAAACTAAAGGAAGACCTTCTTTTTTAAAAAGATTCTTACTTTCGCCTCTTTTTTAAATGGTATTTAATCTCCGTAATGAGCGAAACACAAAACATGGTTGAATTTTATCCTGGCACCGTGACTGGAGCTTCCATAGATAATAACATTTGGACCTTAGTAACAAACAATGAGGTCATCCTCAAAGTCTATGTTATCAATGATGATATTTTAAGATTTCGATATACGCCTAATGGATATTTTCCAGAGGATTTTTCATACGGTATTGATACCAGCTATGAAAGTTTAAGTCCTTTTATTGAATTAGAGGAAGACGATCTACATTATATATTACATACTCGAAAGATCACATGCAAGATTCAAAAGGCTGATATGCGTGTTTCGATATTTGATAAGCAGGGCAATTTATTAAATGAAGATGAAAAGGGTTTTCATTGGGAAGAGAATAAAGAACATGGTGGCTTCATTGTGCAAATGACAAAGAAGCTTCAATCAAAAGAAGCTTTTTATGGCTTAGGAGATAAGCCAACTGATTTAAATTTAAAAGGAAAGCGATTTGAAAATTGGGGTACAGATCAATACGGTTACCAAAAAAATACTGACCCACTTTACAAAAATATTCCCATCTATTATGGTTTGCATAATGATCTAGCTTATGGGATCTTCTTTGATAATAGTTTCAGAGCGTATTTTGATTTTGGAAAAGAACGACCTTCTGTTTGTTCCTTTTGGGCTCAGGGTGGCGAAATGAATTATTATTTCATTGCAGGACCCACACTAATGGAAGCTTGTACCAAATATACCATGCTCACAGGAACACCTGAGATGCCTCCATTATGGGCTTTGGGTTTTCAACAATGTAAATGGAGTTACTATCCAGAATCTAGAGTGAAAGAAATTGCTTCTACCATGAGAGAGAAGCAAATACCATGTGATGCCATATATCTTGACATTGATTACATGGATGGCTTTAGATGTTTTACATGGGATAAAGAAAAATTTCCTGACCCAAAAAGGATGGTAAAAGAATTAAGTGACGATGGTTTCAAAACAATGGTCATTATTGACCCTGGAATTAAGATAGACATGCAATATGATGTCTTTCGAGAAGGATTAGAGAAAGGCTACTATTGCCGAAGACCAGATGGACCTTTTATTAAAGGAAAGGTATGGCCGGAGGATTGCTATTTTCCAGATTTCACTAATCCAGAAGTAAGAGAATGGTGGGCTGGACTTTACAAAGGACTGATTGAAGACATAGGAATTGCTGGCATTTGGAATGACATGAATGAGCCCGCAGTTTTCGAAGTAGAAAGTAAGACATTCCCATTAGATGTCATGCATGATTATGATGGACATTTATGCAGCCACCGAAAGGCACACAATGTGTATGGTATGCAAATGGCAAGAGCAACACAAGAAGGCGTAAAAAGATTTGCAGGTGGGAAGAGATCATTGATTATTACACGCTCAGGTTATTCAGGATTGCAAAGATATTCTAGCGTATGGACTGGAGATAATATTGCGAGCTGGGAGCATCTTTGGCTGGCAGGAGTGCAAGTACAGAGACTTGCCATTTCTGGTGTTTCATTTGCGGGATCTGACATCGGTGGTTTTGTAGAAGATCCCACTGGAGAAATGATGGTAAGGTGGATTCAATTAGCCATCTTCCACCCATTTTGTAGAGTACATTCGTCAGGAGAACATGGCGACCAAGAGCCTTGGGTATTTGGAGATGAGACTACACAATTATTTAAAGAAGCTGTAGAGTTGCGATATCAAATACTCCCCTATTTGTATACCCAATTTTTCAAGTATCACACTGAAGGAATTCCCATGGTAAGCCCATTGGTTTTTCATGATCAGACGGATAGTGAAACTTATAATAGAGACCATGAATTTTTCTGTGGTCCGGACATGTTGATTGCACCCGTTGTAAATGGAGATGCACAAAGCAGAAAAATGTATTTACCACAAGGAGGCTGGTACAATTACTGGAATAATGAAAAACATGAAGGCAAAAATCATTTAACTGTGCCTTTTGAAAGTAATAACTTTCCTTTCTTCATAAAAGAAGGTGCGATCATTCCAAGGTATCCTGTTCAACAATATGTGGGTGAAAAGAACATCGAAGTTCTTTATCTGGATTACTATTTCAAGAAAGGGCTCAGCAAGGGAGCATGGTATGATGATGATAATGAAACGTATGAATATGAAAATGATGATTACAGATTATCCCAATTCGAATGCAGTGGCGCAGATGATGAATTAATTATAAATCAAAGGACTGTTGGAAATTTTGAATCTAAGATTAAAAGCTTTGAAATCAAATTAATTGGACTGCCTTTTAAAGTTGCTACAATCACTGTTGACGGAGTTGATCAAGAAATTTCAGACAGCATCAAATTGTCCGCAAACTTTAAAAAATGCGTTTTTAAATAAGGAATCAAACTATTTTTCAATTTATTCGTTTTATTGCTATCTCATTCGGTAGCAGACTTAGTTCCTTATTAAACATTTTGTTATATATTTAAGTTTGTTTACATACTGATCATAATCACTACCCCTATTTTATTAATTGAAAAAACTTGAAATGAAACAGTTATTCATTTTCACCCTTCTTTGTATTTCTACTTTTTTAAGTGCCCAAAAAACCTTTATTGCCGAGCTTCATAAGTCCGGCACTGATCAAAATATTCTAATTGATTATCACGCATATTCAAATTTTAGCATTAATGAATTAGCCATTAGCCAGTTTATTACTGATCAAAATGGATCAGCTAATTTTAGTCTATTTTTTAATGAAAACTTAAACTTTGACATCTATCTTTTTGAAAGAAAAGTGACAGCTCCAAATTATAGCCTTAGAACGAATGGACGAGATGGAAATCTTCAACCTAGCCTTAATCAAAACATGGCAAAAACTTATTATGGATATCTTCCCAATAAGTTACATTCTGAGGTAGCCTTGACTATTGCTGATGGCTTTTTATATGGCTTCATCAATGACGGTGAAGAGACTTATTTCATTCAGTCTGAAGGTGATTACATCAAAGACTCTAAAAATTACATTCTTTATAATGTAAAAGATGCTAAAGACCCTGAGCATGCCAGTTGTGGAGTTACAGGAAGTCACCATTTGAAAAAAGACACCGACAGTAATGCCAATCAAAGTGAATTTCTGGTTTGCAAAAAAGTACCTTATGCTATTGCAAATGACTATTCTATGTTTACAAAATATGGCTCTGTTGCAAATGTTGAAAATAGAAATATAGGAATCGTCAATAATGTAAACGTAAATTATACAGGTTCATTTAATGACGACTTAGAATTAGAAATTGTAGAACAAGTAGTCATATCAACTGCAGGAGGAGACCCATGGACGAGCTCAACCGATTCAGGTGAATTGCTTGATGACTTTACTGCTTGGGGGCCAACGGGTTTTTCTGCAACACATGCTGATGGCTCATTATGGAGTGATCGAGATTTTGACGGTGGAACCATTGGTCTTGCATGGGTAGGAAGTGTTTGCACAGCTAACAGGTATAATGTACTAGAAGACTTTAATTCTAATGCGCAACTCATACGAGTGTTGACAGCTCATGAAATAGGACACAATTTTGATGCATTGCATGACGCTGCTGGCAGCTCCTTTATCATGGCGCCTTCTGTAGCAAATGTAACACAATGGTCGTCAGCTTCTATTAATGCCATTAATAGCTATGTTGCTAGTGTATCATGCTTACCAACTTGTGGACCTCCAGTTGCAGATTTTGAAGTCAATGAATCAAACATCTGCCCTGGACAAGAAGTACAATTCACAGATTTAAGTTCTGGAGTACCGACGGGTTGGTCATGGAGTTTCCCTGGTGGATCTCCTTCAAGTTCTTCAGATCAAAACCCATCAGTAACATATAATACGGTAGGGACTTACAATGTGACACTTACCAGTAGTAATTCTGATGGGAATGATTCTGAAACCAAAAATGGATACATCGTTGTTAGTACAAGTGGTACCCAAATATTACTTTCTGAAGATTTCGAAAATGGTGCACCTGATTGGACCGTTGATAATCCTGATGGTGCTACCACATGGATTTTAACTACCAGTGGAACTGGCAATGGAGGTGCAGTAAAGGCAGCTATGGACAATTATAATTATAATGCAGCGGGTCAAATTGATTGGTTAATTAGCCCTGTGGTCGACCTTAGTAATGCATCTGATGCCTTATTAGAGATAGAGCACGCTTATGCTAGGTATAATGCAAGTTTCGCTGATCAATTAGAAATTAGAATTTCAACTGATGGAGGAAGTACTTTTCCAACTACACTTTTCACAGGCAATGAAGACGGTAGCGGTAATTTTGCAACTGCCCCTGACAATACTTCTTTATTTTTACCGGCAAATGCTTCAGACTGGTGTTTTGATTCAAGCAACAATAATTGTGCAAGTATTGATCTATCCAGCTATGCAGGACAATCAAATGTTGTCATAGGCATTGTTAATATTACAGGTTATGGAAATACCATGTTTGTGGATAATGTTAGCATCACGGCATCCTGTGCCACTTCTGGTTCTTGTGTATCCAATCCGGTAAATACTTGGATTGGATCAGCTAATGGTATTTGGGGGCAGAGTGCAGGAAATTGGAGTAGAGGTGTTGTACCAGAAAAGTGTGATGCTGTAGTTATTCCAGCCGGTAAAAATGTAGTGATTCAAAGTGGAGATTTTGCCGAATGCTATACGCTCCAAATTGATGTGAATGCAAATTTTGATGTTGAATCTGGTGGAATCCTAGAGGTTCAAAATCCTTAAAAAATACCAAGCATTAATCATTATTTTTTAAGTATTAAATGTAAAAAGATGAAACGATATCTCTTTGCACTTCTAAGTATGTGCATCTATCAAATAGCACTTGGACAAATACTACAACCTGCAGGTGGTGGGCAATATATTTTTCCTGAAAATGATGAAAAATGTTTATCTGAAGAAGATCGAATCATTATAAAAGCGCAAATCGCAGAAAGTAGGCAAGCGCTTAAACGATCAGGTAAACTTCAAGAAGCTAATGAAGAGCAGATTGTTCTTTTTGATTGGCCCTTGCAACAAAACCCAAGCTTAGGATGGAATGATTACTATGGCATATCAAACTATGTTGATCAAAATAATAGCGGAGCTTTATTGGATTACAATTGTGGGACACGCACCTACAATGGACATAAAGGAACTGATTACTTTACCTGGCCCTTTGGATGGTATTTAGTAGAAAATGATATGATAGAAGTTGTCGCAGCTGAGGCTGGAACCATCATACTTAAAAATGATGGAGAAGATGATGATCATTGCTCCTGCTTTGGCACATGGAATGCTGTCTATGTAGAACATGCTGATGGATCTATAGCATGGTATGGACATCTGAAGAAAAATTCTCTTACGAATAAAGCGGTTGGTGATCCAGTAGCTGTTGGCGAATATTTAGGTATTGTGGCTAGCTCTGGCTGTTCAACTGGCCCTCATTTGCATTTTGAAATCTATGATGCAAACAATGACTTGATCGACCCTTATACAGGCAGTTGCAATAATTTAAATAATCAGACTTGGTGGCAAAATCAATTACCGGAATCGACTCCACGGATCAATACTTTATTGACCCATAGTGCGATACCTCAGTTTGGTTGTCCTGGCACAAATGAATCTCCAAATTTAGATAACACCATTGAGGTAGGTCAAGCATTTCAAACGGCAGCTTATTATCATGATCAAAATCCAAGTTTAACTGCAACTTACAGATTAAGACAACCTAGCGGAAGTATTTATGCAACTTGGAATCACACATCTCCTGCCACCTACTATGCATCATGGTGGTATTGGGAATGGACCTTGCCTTCTCAAGGGCCGTTTGGCACTTGGCAGTTTGAAGTCACATTCAACAGTGAAACTTATGAACATGCTTTTGAATTTATCGACCCAAACAGTCCTTGTAGCAATACCGCTCAAAATACATGGATTGGCCCTTCGACAGGGACATGGAATGGTGCTGATTCAAACTGGAGCAAAGGTGTGATTCCTGAAATTTGTGATGATGTAGTTATTCCTGCAGGAGCTGACATAAAAATACTCAGTGGAAATTTTGCTGAATGCTACACCTTACAAGTGGATGTCAACGCGACATTTGAAGTGGAAGATGGTGCAATCCTAGAGGTGCAAAATCCGTAGAATTTTAATAGAATTTAATTCTACTCCATATGTAAATGGCTATCTTGTTTGAGCGTATTAGCAACAATATGGATCATCCACATGAATCAGAATTAAATAGATATATTGGAATACTATTTTTCATTACAGTTTATTAGACTAAAAAGGTGGTTTAAAGAAATAGGTATAAGCCCAATCTTAGGGATTGCTATTTCAATATTTGTATTCATCTTCATTTCAAAATTGCTATTTATAAAAACCGAACTAGCAAAATGGATCTATCCATTTATTACACTTTCTATCTTGGTGAATATTAGCAACAGTCAGTATAAGCGACTATTAAAAATCATTTATCATAAAGAAAAGCTGCGTATCATCAGGATGGTAGAAAATGGAATAGTGGCACTACCCTTTTTACTTTATCTTTTGTACGAAAAAGAATATCTCATCGCACTAATTTTATGGATTGCCGTCTTCTTTGTTGCTTTGATTTCTTTAAATATCAATTCAACTAAAACCATTCCTTCTCCATTTTCAAAGAGGCCCTTTGAAAATATTATCGGTTTTAGAAAATCATTTATATTGATTGGACTATTATATTTTATTCTATTTAAAGCCATTCAAGTAGATAATTATAATCTGGGTATGTTTTCCTTTGGAGCTATTTATTTAGTTTGTATGAGCTTTTATTTAAAACCTGAGCAGAAATACTTTGTATGGATTTTCAATGATAATATCAATGGATTTTTAAAAAGAAAAATAATAGATGCTTTTATATGCTCCTCTATTTTAATGATTCCGGCGTTGATCGGCCTCGTTATTTTTGATCATAAAAATTTTTTCCTTCCAATAGGTGTTTCTTTAATCGGTTTAATTTTTCTTGTATCAATGATTTTTGCGAAATACGCAAGTTATCCAAACGAGATGAATGTACCACAGGGCATTTTATTCGCTCTTAGCATATGGTTTCCTCCGATGTTACTTATTGTGATTCCACTGTATTACAAACGCTGCAAACAAAACTTAGCATCCATACTTGAATGATTAGCATAAAGAATTTATCAAAAAATTACGGGAGCAATCAAGTCTTAAAAGATTTAAACCTAAATCTTGAAAGAGGACATGTGTATGGATTCGTTGGTAAAAATGGAGCGGGAAAAACCACACTGTTTAATTGCATAGCTGCTATGACTACTTATGATGGCCAAATTGATTCGGAATTTAAAAATTTAAAAAACCATATTGGTCTACTGGAGACCAACCCTATTTTTCTCTCAAGGATTACAGGCTGGGAATACTTGAAATTACTTTGCCAAGCAAGAAAAATATCTGATGATGATTTTAATGAGCAAAACATCTTTGAACTTCCTTTGAATGATTATGTAGAAACATACTCTACAGGTATGAAAAAGAAACTGGCCTTAATGGGTATTCTATTGCAAAAAAATGAAGTATTTATTCTTGATGAACCATTTAATGGTGTAGATATTCAAAGTAATATTTTAATTGGTTCTATTATTGAGGAATTGCGAAAGAAAAAGAAAATCGTTTTAATCTCCTCTCATATTTTTTCAACACTAAGCAAGAACTGCGATAAGATATTTTTATTGAACGAAGGTAGTATGGACAAAGGCGTTACAGAAGATCAATTTGAAGCCTTGGAAAGCGCATTAAAAAAGGACATTGTAGAAGGTAAAATAGACAGATTAAAACTATAAATGTTCTGAGTCCGTACTTGTATTAACTGCAAAGTATTTTACATAGTTTACATTATTCATCAGCCTTATGAGAATACTTTCAAAGACATAAGCATTTATCAAAATAATTCTACAAATTGTGTGCAAGAAATCAATTAAATGAAAAAATTAATATTCTTTGTTCTTTGTGTAATCCTATTACCATCGCAAATAATTGCACAGTGCAATTGCTACACCGTTGAAGATTTAAATATCGCAGGTCAAGATTCGATGGAATTGGTTTTAAGTAATACTTGTGACAACAATGTATATTTAAATCTTTATGTTATTTCAAGTCTCAGCCCATTTGATACTATTGCTAAGCAGGAATTATTTAATGCTTTTATTCTGCCTTTAGACACTCATGTTTCTAATATTCTTGAAACGACTGCAACAGAGCTACCAGCTGCTGGTAGCTATCGAGTTAGTATTACTAATGGTACGATTAATTGTGATTCTTTACAGCTATCTGGCTCCTTAAATAGTATTCAAAACCAAAGTTTGCTTGAACTTAAAATTCAGCCCAATCCATTTGCTATTGAAACAAACGTTCAACTTGAAAATCATATCGAGCAGGGAAATTTGGTTGTTTATGATTACAATGGTAAAATCGTCAAGGAAGTATATAATTTTTCTGGGCAAAACGTTAAGTTGGACCTCAGCCATTTATCAAGTGGAATGTATTTCCTTCATATTATTCAAGACCATCAATTAATTGCAAAAGAGCCATTACTTATTCAAAATCAATAGATTATTTTATTCAACTATTAAAGGTACTTTTCAAATCAATTAGAGCTTTTATTGGAGTATTACCTTCAATCAAATCTTGCAAAGCTTCACTAAAGATGATATTAAACTTAAATTGTGATTACAGTTTGAGCATTAATATTTTATTTATTATTAGCATTAAATTAATGACGATAGTTTGTTGAATATGTGGTATCGAAGCCTTTAATTGGATGAAAACATCCAAATTTATTATTCCAGTTATTGTGATAGCACAGTTTTGCTGTACCTCTCTTTGGTTTGCAGGGAATAGTGTTATTAATTCATTGATAATAGATTTTCAATTAGATGATAAGGCATTAGGACATTTAATTTCTGCTGTGCAATTAGGCTTTATTATAGGTACTTTATCATTTGCTATATTAACGATTGGAGATCGTTTTTCTCCTTCAAAAGTATTCTTTACTTGTGCAATATTAGCTGGACTTTTTAATTTGGGAATAATCCTCGATAGCAATTCCTACACGAGTATATTGATTCTTCGATTTTTTGCGGGATTTTTCTTGGCTGGAATTTATCCCATTGGAATGAAAATAGCCTCGGATTATAAAGAAAAAGATTTGGGATTATCACTGGGCTTTTTAGTAGGTGCATTGGTAATTGGAACGGCACTCCCTCATTTAATAAAAAACAGCATTAAACTTTACCCTTGGGAATATGTGTTCATTTGCACTTCCTCGCTTGCTGTATTTGGAGGTATTTTAATGTTGTGCCTAGTCCCTGATGGTCCTTTCAGAAAAGCAGGAAAAAAAATAAACTTATCTGCTTTCTTTAGCATATTTAAAATTCAAAAATTTCGAGGAGCGGCTTTTGGATATTTTGGGCATATGTGGGAGCTCTATTCGTTTTGGGTATTTGTTCCAACTATTTTAGAAATGCATAAAGAGCAGCATGCTTATGAATCACTCAATATACATTTATGGTCATTCCTTATAATTGCCATTGGTGGTATTGCCTGTGTCGGAGGCGCATTTATTGCTTCTCGAATAGGGACAAAACAAGTAGCATTTTCGGCACTTTTATTATCCTGCATGTGCTGCATAATTGCTCCTATATTTTTAAGCCAAGCATCCATAGGAATACTTTTAATATTTCTACTTTTTTGGGGCATGGTGGTAATTGCAGATTCACCACTTTTCTCAACATTAGTTGCCAATAATGCTCCTTCAGAATTAAAAGGCACCGCATTCACTATAGTTAATTGTATTGGGTTTTCAATCACCATCCTTAGTATACAATGCATTACTTGGCTTATTCACAGTACAGGCTCCAACTACATCTATATGATATTAGCATTAGGACCTATATTAGGTTTAATTGCATTAAAGAAAAACTTTTTGATGAAGGGGTATTAGTGCTCAATTGTTTACAGCACAATTAAACTTTAATTCATACTCTGATTGGAGTAATTGGGATATCATGAAGTGTATAATACATTAATTAATCTATTGTCTTATTTTAAAGGTATAGATGGATTCTACTATAAAGACATGGCATATTCACATTAAAGGACTAGTGCAAGGAGTCGGCTATCGACCTCTTATTTACAAACTTGCAATAGATTACAATTTAAATGGTTTTGTTAAAAATGGAACAGATGGTTTGCATGTAATAATAAATTCTACAGAAGAAACAGCAGAAAAGTTTTTGCTTGATGCAAGTAAAAATTTTGTTCCCGAATTAGCAACAA
>CALGNN010000029.1 GCA_937961455.1 uncultured Saprospiraceae bacterium | reverse complement strand
TATAATATAGTAGCAAATATTCAGACTTCTGATGACAATCCCAACGATGATTACCATCATATAATGCTTGAAGGATCACTAACTAAAGTTGATGCATTGAATCTTGATCATTTAATTGATGTGTTTCCAAATCCGAGTTATGGGAGTTTTAATTTGAAAGTTGATCCAAGTATTTCAGTTGCAGAAATGGCTGTTTATAATAGCAATGGGCAAATGGTGCGTTATAATAATTCGGGTTTAATATCAGATCAGATTAGGCTTGAAGCCCAAGGACTTTACATGCTTGTTTTAAGAGATGTTCAAGGGAATGTGTATCGGGAGAAAGTGGTGGTGTTAAGGTAGCTAAGAAGCGCTCAATACAAAAACAACTCATCCACAAACAACCAAGGCTTGGTTCCTGCGCCTTGATGCCAATCCGGAATGGTATCCGCAGAGATGATTTTTACACTGTATAGTTTGTGATGAGTTTCAGGAAGTTCGACACTTAAAAATTTTGCACTCGCTGTCTGCTCTTGATCGGGAAGAGTAAATAATTCAGAAGCGACACATTCGCCATCTGCATACAGTTCAATTTTAATTGGAGCGAAAATCCAAGCAGCATGATTTTCTAAAACCCTTAGGCATAAATTTTTTGCTTCTGTTTTTTGATTGGAAATTAAATGGATGAAAACCTCTTTTTCTGTAAAACCGGTCCAAGCATTTCCGGTACTGAAATTCATCGTGCCCAGCTCTCGATCTGTTAATGAAATAGATCCAGTGCCGGGATATTTTTCATTAGCATCTGTCAACCAAATGGCTTTAACTTCATTCATTGCTGGAGCTATCTTAAATAATTCTTGCTCAATGATTGGGCTTGGATTAAATTCTTTGTGGAAAGCTCTGGCCTTAACTTTTGTACTCTCATAAACAGATACCCTTCCTACATACTTTCTGCTTTTTCTTGTTGGCTCAGAACCATCAATGGTGTAAAATAATTCAGTCCCTTCATGATCTAATTCTAAGGTGAAAGTGGCAGATTGATCAAATAAAGTTTGGTCCACTCTAAATTTTGGTTGGGCTAAACTGAATGCTTTGTTCTGAGCAAAAGTTGAATTTGAATCTATACTTGATTTGCTGGTATTGCAAGCCGCCAATCCGAAAATGATAAGAAAATAAAATAAACTTTTCACGAAGCTAGATTTAAGTAAGGGTTTTGGAGTGATGACCAATGTACAAATTTTACCATTGACAATGTAATCTATAAAGTGCCCTTACATTTAATCCAATATTTTATCGTCTACCAAATTAGCTAGTGTGACTTTCAAATCTGGTCGACTTTCCATTTGTCGCTTTATGGCGAATATAGCTTCTTCATTTCTTGCCCAAGATCTTCTGGCAATGCCATTATTGACATCGTAAAAAAGCATAGACTTTAATCTGCGACTTGCTTCTTCTGTTCCGTCTAATAGCATTCCGAAACCACCATTGATGACTTCTCCCCATCCAACACCTCCTCCGTTGTGGATGGACACCCAAGTGGCTCCACGAAAACTGTCACCGATAACATTGTGAATGGCCATGTCCGCTGTGTATCTGCTGCCATCGTAAATATTGCTGGTTTCTCTATAAGGAGAATCTGTTCCACTTACGTCATGATGATCTCTACCTAATACCACTGGGCCGATTCTTTTTTCAGCAATTGCTTGATTGAAAGCTTCAGCAATTTTAATTCTTCCTTCAGCATCTGCATATAAAATACGCGCCTGTGATCCTACGACCAATTTATTCTCCTTGGCATTTGCAATCCAATTGATATTGTCTTGCATTTGTAATTGAATCTCTTTAGGCGATTGCATTTTAATCTCTTGCAAAATTTCCATGGCTATTTGATCAGTGGCATCTAAGTCCTCAGCTTTGCCAGAAGCACACACCCATCTGAAGGGTCCAAAGCCATAGTCAAAGCACATAGGACCTAAAATATCTTGCACATAGCTAGGGTACTTAAATCCAGTTGCGTCTTCATTCATAATTTCTGCTCCAGCTCGAGAAGCTTCCAATAAGAATGCATTACCATAATCAAAAAAGTAGGTGCCTTTTGCATGATGACGATTGACAGCAGCGGCATGTCGCTTTAGAGATTTTTGCACATAGCTTTTAAATTGTAGCGCATCTTCTCTGAGCATTTTATTTGATGCATCAAAACTAAGATCAACTGGATAGTAACCGCCAGACCACGGATTATGTAGTGAGGTTTGATCTGAGCCAACATGGATGAAGATGTCTTCTTCATCAAATCGTTCCCAAACTGAAACGATATTACCCACGAATGCTATTGAAACGGTTTCTTTATTTTCCTGAGCTTGTTTTACTCGACGTATGAGCGCATCTAAATCTGAGATCAACTCATCTACCCAGCCTTGCTGGTGTCGCTTTTCGGCGGCCTTTGGATTTACTTCTGCGCATATACTGATACAACCAACGATGTTGCCCGCCTTTGGCTGGGCGCCGCTCATTCCTCCTAAGCCTGATGTTAGAAATATTTTCCCCATGGAGCTTTCATCTTCTTTTAGAATTTTTCTAAAAGCATTCATTAAGGTTATTGTAGTTCCATGGACAATGCCTTGTGGTCCGATATACATATAGGAGCCAGCAGTCATTTGTCCATATTGCGTTACACCTAAGGCATTGAATTTTTCCCAATCATCTTGACTTGAATAATTTGGGATCATCATGCCATTTGTGATCACTACTCTCGGAGCTTCTTTTGAAGAAGGGAATAAGCCCATGGGATGACCAGAATACATATGAAGCGTTTGCTGATCTGACATCTCAGAAAGATATTGCATCGTCAACAGGTATTGCGCCCAGTTTTGGAAGACGGCTCCGTTGCCTCCATAAGTAATCAATTCTTCAGGATGTTGGGCAACTGCTGGATCCAAATTATTTTGAATCATCAACATGATAGCAGCAGCTTCTTTTATTTTGGCAGGATAGGCATCAATGGGGCGCGCATAGATTTTATACTCAGGCTTAAATCGGTGCATGTAAATTCTGCCATAATTTTCTAACTCTTCTTTGAACTCTTTGGCTAGCGCTTCGTGCCATCCTGCCGGGAAGTATCGCAGAGCATTCCTTATGGCTAATTTCTTTTCTTCTTTATTTAAAATATCCTTTCGCTTGGGCGCTCTGTTGGCATCTGTTGGAATATTTCGAGACGCTGGCAACTTGCTTGGGATACCTGTTTTTATGCTTTCTTGGAAAATTGATAATTCCATCTTTTATTTTAAAATGTTTCAAACTGAGTTTCAAAAGGACTGTTGATTGCCTCACCTTTTTCTTTAACCGTATGTAGAAGTTCTTTTGATTCGATGAGCGCAATTGCAGCTTCAATATCATAGGCGAATATCCGGTCCTTATCTGCGAAGCTAATTGTAGTTCGTATCAAATCATGAGCGGCATTTAAGGCCTTTGAAGATTTTAATGGTTTTTTAAAGTCAAAAGCTTGAGCAGCGCATAACAATTCAGTGGCTAATATTTTGATCAAGTTGTTGCATACACGCAAGGCTTTTCTAGCACCTATAGATCCCATGCTTACGTGATCTTCTTGACCTAAAGATGTAGGAATGCTGTCAGCACTTGAGGGGAAACACAATCCTTTATTTTCACTTGCCAATGCAGCAGCCGTATACTGAATGATCATGAAGCCAGAATTCACCCCTGTGTCATCCATGAGTAATTTGGGTGTGCCTTCAACCTTGCCTTCTAATGAATAATAAGATCTTCTATCAGAAATGCTTCCTAATTCCGAGGCAGCTAGGCAGGCATAATCAATTGGAAGTGCGAGAGGTTGTCCATGAAAATTTCCTCCACTTATGGTCAGTTCCTTGGAAAATATCACAGGGTTGTCCGTGACTGCATTGAGTTCAATTTCTACAGCCTCTTTTAAGTGAAGCCAGGCACTACGAGAGCTGCCATGTACCTGTGGCATGCAACGAAGGGAATAAGGGTCTTGAACCCGATCGCAATCTTTATGTGATTCCAAAATTTCTGAGTCTAACAAAAAACTAGCAATCCTTTTTGCAACATGCACGGCACCTTTATGTGGTCTTGTCTGGTGCAAAATATCTTTAAATGGAGATGAAGATCCGAGCATTCCTTCTACCATCATGGCGCCTATGATATCTGCATGAGAGAGGCAGTTGTGTAATTTGTCGACAAGTACCACAGCATGAGCAAGAATGAATTGAGTGCCATTAATCAAAGCAAGGCCAGCTTTAGGGTGTAAAGGAACTGGATCCAAGTTATAAGATTCTAATACATCTCTGGTTTCTTTTAAAATGCCTTGTTCATAAACCTTTCCTTCTCCTATCAGGGGAAGAAACAAGTGGGAAAGTGGAGCTAAGTCTCCAGAGGCCCCAACGGATCCTTGTTCTGGGACATAAGGAATAATATCTTGATCTATATGCCAAAGTATGCGTTCCAAAATTTCCATAGAAATGCCAGAGTGAGCTTGAGCTAGTCCATGGACTTTTAAGATCAACATTAACTTGGCGATCTCTATTGGGATTGGATTCCCTACACCTACGCTATGACTTAATAATATATTTTTCTGCAGTTCATTGGTTTGTTCTTTTGCAATTTTTGTATTGCACAAAGGGCCAAAACCCGTGTTGATTCCATATACGGCTTCATCGCCTAGTGAGATTTCTTTTACGATCTCATGAGATGCTAGAATTTTATCTTTAATAGCTGCACTAATTTCACCCTTCAATTCACCTGACATCAATGCAAGTGCTTTACTAACTGTCAGTACATCCAGTCCATATTTAAACATAGTCGAGATCATTTACATTGCTAATTTATGCTTAGTTTTATGATTATATTATATTATTTGTCATCATTTATTGCACGAATTTCCGATTTGAAAATTACCAGCATCATCTTCCTTGTTTTTTTAGGTATTTCCTGTACGAATAGCGCGCATAAACCCGAAGTATCTGATGACCGTCCCAACATACTTTTAATCGTAGCGGATGATATGGCTTATTCGGATTTAGGATGTTTTGGTTCTGAAATTCGAACTCCCAATATTGATCAGCTAGCTAAGGAAGGTTTGTTGTTTACCCAATTTCATGCGGGTCCGCAATGTGCGCCTTCTAGAGCCATGCTTATTTCTGGATCTGATAATCACATGGCAGGAGTAGGCAGACAAGATGTTCCAAGGGATTCGAAATGGTATGGTCAAAGAGGTTATGAAAGAAACCTCTCAGATCGCATTATTCCCTTTCCTCAGTTACTTCAAGAGTCTGGCTATTTTACTTGCCTTTCTGGGAAATGGCATTTGGGATATGACTCAATTAGCTGGCCTCATCTAAAGGGATATGATAAGTCATTCGGACAATTAAATGGAGGAGGTAATCACTTTCTAGGCTTAGGCTTAGGAGTTGAAGGTATAGATACGATTTCTGAATGGACCTTAAATGGTAAAACAGTTTTGTATCCAGATGGACGTTATTCAACGGAGTTGCATACAGAGAATATTCTTAATTGGATAAAAGAGAATAAAGAGACTGATGATAAACCCTGGTATGCTTTCGCCGCATATTCTTCTCCTCATTGGCCATTGCAAGTTCCAGATGATTGGTTAGATAAATACCAAGGAGTGTATGATTCGGGTTATGAGCAATTGAAGAAAAATAGATTCAAAGCCCTAAAGGAAAAAGGATTCATTCCAAAGGATCTTGAAATGCCAGACTATGCGACAGCTATAAAACCATGGAATGACTTGAGTGATGAAGAACAAAAAATCTCTTCCAGAAAAATGGAATTGTATGCTGCCATGGTTGAAAACTTGGATCATCACATTGGAGCTCTAAGGAAGGAGTTGGAGGCAATAGGAGAATGGGAAAATACCTTAGTCGTTTTCTTTTCTGATAATGGCGCAGCTCACAGAGATTTTTATGCCCACCCAGAAAGGGGGGCTTTTCTTCGAACTAAGTATGACAATAGTTATGAGAATATGGGGAAGGCTACCTCATTCATTTCTTATGGTAAAGAATGGGCCATGTCTTCCATGGTGCCATTTAAATGGCACAAGACCTATGCAACTGAAGGAGGCATGATTGTGCCAGCAATTATTTCAGGTAAAACGGTAAAGGCTCGTGGGGTTTCTAAGTCGTACATTAACATCATGGACATGGCGCCTAGTTTTTTAGATCTCGCAGGAATTGACTACGATAAAATTTATAAAGAGCGAAAGAAGCCTCCCATGAGAGGTGCATCCATTTTACCATTATTGAGCGGTGAGCTAAAAGAAATTCATGATGATGATAAGGTGTTTGCCTTGGAATTTAATGGCTCTATATTTTTAAAGAAAGGTCCTTGGAAATTGGTGAACTATCAAAAGCCCTATCACCCAGATAATTTTGAGTTGTTTAATATTATTGAAGATCCAGCTGAAATGAAAAATCTTAAAGATCTTGAGTCGGCGAAATTTAATGAACTTTTGTCTGATTGGAATCAGCATTTAGCTGAGAATAAAATATTATTACAAGACCCAGAAGAGGCTAAGAAATATAATTATTAAAATAAAAGCGATGTCATCAAGCAATGCACTATATGATGCCCTAGTAGAAATCTTACCTCAAGAAAGAGTAGTGGTAGGTGAGGCATTGAAAGAGCGTTTTTATCACATATGGAGGACTGATGTTCCGCTTAATGCTAAGGTGTTTGTCATGCCTAAAACCACTGAAGAAGTTTCAGCTATCTGTAAATTATGTAGCTCATTGAATCAGCCCATTATTGTATTTGGTGGGCGAACCAATTTAGTAGGCTCAACAGAAACCTGTGGAGATGAATTGGTCCTTAGCATGGAATTGATGAATCAGATCGAAGAGACTGATGTAGGAAGTAGAACCATGACCGTTCAAAGTGGAGTAATTCTTGAAGAAATCCAAAATGAAGCAAAGCGGAATGATTTATTATTTCCATTAAATTTTGGGGCTAAAGGAAGCAGTCAAATTGGCGGTTGCATTTCGACCAATGCGGGTGGGCTTAGAGTGCTGAAATTTGGAATGACACGTGCTTTAGTTTTAGGACTAGAGGTGGTATTAATGGATGGCACCATCATTAATTCCATGAAGAAGATAATCAAGGACAACTCCGGATATGACCTAAAACAAATGTTTATAGGCTCAGAAGGGACACTTGGTATTGTTACTAAGGCTGTGTTAAAATTGATTGAAATACCCATAAGTAGGAATAGTGCTTTTATCGGTTTAAATGATTTCGATAAAATTTTACAATTTTTGAGATTTGTAGATAAAGGACTTGCGGGCTCTTTGAGTGGATTTGAGTTTATAGAAAAATATTGTTACAAGAGTATGACGGGTGAGACCTCTCAGAATAATCCACCGATCCCTCCATCATATAATTATTATTTATTGATTGAATCCATGGGTGCTGATAGCGTGCGAGACAAAGCATTGATGGAGAACTTATTGACCCAAGCCATTGAAGAAGAAATTATTCTTGATGCAGTAATGGCTCATACAGAATCAGACTTCAATTGGTTTTGGAGTGTTAGAGAAGATGTAGATGTCATTGCATCTATGTGTACCCATGACCAGCATTTTGATGTGAGCGTTTCGCCCAACAAAATGGGGCCCTATTTGAAAGGCGTACTAGAAGAGATGAAAAATGTCAAAGGCGTTGAGCATTGTTTTGCTTTTGGTCATATAGCTGATGGCAATATGCATTTTATTGTGGGGAAAGATTCGGAAGCAGACGATTTGCGATTGGCCATTAATGAAGTAGTTTATCGCCCCTTAAAAGATTTGCAAGGTTCGGTATCTGCGGAACATGGAATAGGGGTACATAAAAAAGCCTATCTTTCCATTTCTAGAACGAAAGCAGAAATTGCTTTAATGCAAAGTTTAAAAGCTACACTCGATCCTAAAAATTTATTGAATCCTGGAAAGGTTTTAAATTAAATAAAGAAGGCTTGACTCACTTATTGAGCCAAGCCTATACACACTATTTAACTACTAATTTTTGATAAGAAGTTTTCCCATTTAAGATCATTCGTATTAAGTAAGTCCCACTAGTCAAATGATTAGCTACATGGATGTGTTGAAGTTTATTCAATGAATGATACTCCGTTGACCATATGGTAGATCCTGATATGTCGAATATTTGTATCATTCCCTTTTGATCCATTGCATTTGACTGTAAGTCGATATGAAATGAACCATTGTTTGGATTTGGAAATACTTTAAATAATTCTTCTTCTTGAATAAGCTCCTTTGCGGAAGTTGAAAGGATGCTGGTTTTTTCAAAACTGCTCACACCCGTACTTGATCCTTCAAAGTCAAAAAAGATCAGTTTATATTTTTCGCCTTCAGCAGTTTTAACGAAGTAGGCTCTGTCCTCAACTACTTGCCATTGGAAGGTCGCAAAGTCTAAATCTTTCCAATCATATCCGATGACATCAAGTGATGCTTCATAGTCATTTTGAAAATCGATTTCTTGCGCATCAAATGGATCAACTCCATTGGCTTCTGCAATCTCTGTGCCTTGTGCAGATAATACCCCTGTGACTACATAGTCTAAAAATTCGCCAGTCCCATCATCTATGGGTGTAGAATATCTTGTAAAGAGTAGATCCCAATTGCTGGGTTCTAAATCTTTTACTTCTTCATCAGTAAAAGAAAAATAAGCTCTATGTTTTCCCTCAAATTGTGCTTTATCAATTTGGACTTCTTTGACATTTGTTCCATCAAAATCAGCATACTTAAAAAGGTAGCTGGTTCCGATTAATGAAATTATTTGAATCCTTTTTTTCGTGCCATCTCTTAATTCAATTACGTAGAACTTATTCCCAGTTACAGAATTTAACGCTGGATTATATTGCCCCCAACCATAATCAAATGGATTGCTTAGGTCTCTTTCCGAATTGAAAGCACCGCTCGACCAATCCAATTCATCATTCAATACACGATTTGTTAAATCTTCATCTGTAATAGGATCTTGGAAATCAACAATGGCTACTTCGTATAAAATATTTTCAGTACCCATGCTGGCTGCTGACTCATTTATAAAAATAGCTGCATCTTGAAGTCCAAATACGGAAAATGCAATATCCCAAGACTCATTCTCAATGCTGGTAATTTCATTGCTTGAAAGTTCGTAAAAGCTTTGTTCCGTGTATGAAGTGCCTACACTCACTTGCACATTCTCTTGTGCTTTTAAGTTTATAAATGAAAGGAAGGCTACGAGTAAAATGGTAAATTTTTTCATAATGATCTAAATTATGTCACAAATCTAAATGCTATCATTTTCAAAAAATACCGCTCTACGCAATTAAAATACAGCTCAAGTTAAGTATGAATTATTTAGACTACGTCTAAATAAAATAAAGATATTAAACATAATTAGGAGAGATTACTAGGTATGCTACCTTTAATTAACCATGATTAAAGTGCTCAAAAGTAACGCTGCATCTTCAAAAAATACCGCTCAAGCTAAATTTGAGGTCAATAAGCTTGATGAGGGCTTAAGTATGTTGAAATTTGAAGATCAAAATCCTTCGCAGATTGACATTTCTGTTGATGACAAGATTATTCAATATTATTTCTGCTTGAGGGGATCTTTAAAGTTTGGCTTTCATGGAGGTTCTTATCAGATTCCCTTACATGCAGGCGAATCGTATTTTTTTTACAATCCTACAACGGTCTTGAATCCTAGTATCACCATGACCAAGGATTGTAAGGCGCTGTTTTTATTTTGTTCTCTTGAGAAAATCCATAAATTGTTTCTAAATGATTTGGATGAGCTAGAATTTCTTCAGGGAGAAAATGCGAACAAGAAATTCTACAAGAAAGATGAATTAAGATCTGAAATGTCCATAGTCATTTCGGAAATGATCGATGTCAAAAAACAAGGTCATGTGAAGCAAGTCTTTTTGTATGCCAAAGCATTAGAATTGCTTTGTTTGTATTTTTCAAAAGAAGCTCAACAGGGTAATGCCTCTTGTCCTTATATCAATAATGAAGACAGCATTAAGAAAATAAAGGAAGCTAAAGATATTCTAATTGCAGAAATGAAGGACCCTCCTAAAACGATGGAACTTGCTAAAAGGGTAGGAGTCAATGAACATAGATTGAAGGAAGGTTTTAGAAGTATTTATGGAACTACCTTGTTCAATTATTTATTGGATTATAAAATGAACAAGAGCAGAAGATTATTGGATTCGGGAAATTACAATGTTAAAGAATTGGCCTATGATTTAGGTTACAGTAATCCAAGTCATTTTATCTCAGCTTTCAAAAATAAATTTGGAATTACTCCTAAAAAATACCTGCAAAAAAAATGAAGAATTTTCTCTTAGCAGGCATTTCTATGCTTAGTCTCTTTAATGGTATTAATGCTCAAAATGATTCGTTAGATTTTTCAGCATGGGAAATATTGTATGATGAAGTAGTGCTCAGTGCCCAATTCGAACCCACACATTATAAAAATGCCATCCACAAAGTTCACACCATCAATAAGGAGCACTTAGAAAAATTTGCACTTACGGATTTGGAGCAAGCCTTAAAATTGCATGGACAGATAAGAATTCAAAAAGATCCATTGCTAGGGACAAGTATAAAATTAAGAGGGATAGGTTCCAATAATGTTGCCATATTAAAAGATGGAGTTCCAATGATCGGAAGAATCAATGGGTCGATTGATCTATCTCAAATTGCGCTTGATAATATTGAACGAATAGAAATAATCGAAGGACCTCAATCCGTCTTATACGGAAGTTCAGCTGCTGGTGGTATTATTAATCTTATAAGCACGAGCCAAAATGAATATCCCATTGAAATCGGAGCTTCAAGTTTATGGGAAAGCATTGGCATAAAAAGAAATCAAGTGCAATTTGAATGGTCAAAGTCAAAATGGCATTTTGCAGCAAATGCTTTTCATCTTCAAGATCAATCCGATCCAATTGACTCCTTGCGTATCTATGAGTCAATAAAGCAGTCAGATGGTTCAACATTTGAAAGAAAGAAATATCCTTGTAATCCCAAAAGGCAAAAAGGACTGGACTTAAGTACATTGTATAGATTCAGTGATCGCCATAGCATTCACCTGAAAGGAAATTTTAATGATGCTAAAGTGTTCGCTTATGGTATAAAAAAGCGAGCGAATTTTAAGCCCTATTCCTTTGATGATATGTATAAAACCCTGCGTACGGAATTCAGTGCAATTCATAAGCTAGAAAAGGGTAAGAGTCAGTTTCATACCAGCCTTGCTTATAATATTTTTGACCGCGAATTGATTAAAAAAAGATTTGAGTTTGAGGAGTCTAGTTATTTAAATGAGCCTCTTGCAATAGATAGTAGTTTATTTAAATTATACTTTGCTAAAGTTGTTTTTGCTAGACCCTTTTTCAATAACATAAAGTTAATGAGTGGTATTCAAGCTCAACAAGAAATCGGGACCGGAGAGCGGATATTTGATATTAATACTGATCAGGCGATTGCTACCAATACAGAGCTTTCTGCCTTTGGCGATCTTCGGTGGGCAAAGGAAAAATTATCACTTTCATTGGCAGCTAGAGAAACATGGCATTCTATTTTTGGGTTTCAATTTTCTCCTTCCTTTCATATGAAGTATGATTTCAATGCTAAGTGGACTGCACGAATGAGTATGGCAAGGGGCTATAGATCTCCTGATTTGAAAGAACGCTTTATCAACTTTATTGATGTAAACCATTTTATCGTGGGTAATCCTAATATTACACCAGAGTTGTCAAACGACTATAGCCTTGAAATGGCTTTTGATCAAATGAAAGATGAAGCAAATTTTAAAAGTAATTTAAAAGTCTATTACAATCAGATAAGCGATAGAATCGTACTTACAGAATACGAAACACAAAAATACCATTATCAAAATATTGCCAATTCTACCGTCTTCGGTATGTCATTTGCAAATTCTTATTCCTTTGAAAAAATAGGTATTGAAACAGACTTTAATATCGGATTTTGGGAGGATGAAATTCATGAAACAAATCTAACACTAAAACCCCAAGCAGTCTTTGATTTTAATTCAAGGGTTTATGCGAATTACTGGGGTTTAACAGCCAGCTTATATTACAACTATGTGGGTTCAACACGCAGTTTTTATGAAGAATTAGGCGTGACAAAACTGCGCGAAGTACAACCTTATCAGCTCTTAGATTTATCCCTTGGAAAGCGCATTTTTAACAATACTGTCAATATGCAAATCGGTATCAAAAATGCACTCAATGTTAGTTATACTGGTATAAATAGTCCTTCCCAAAATGGAGGACACAACAATCA
Source organism: uncultured Saprospiraceae bacterium (assembly GCA_937961455.1). Classification (GTDB taxonomy): domain Bacteria; phylum Bacteroidota; class Bacteroidia; order Chitinophagales; family Saprospiraceae; genus CALGNN01. The sequence continues at coordinate 34,772 of CALGNN010000029.1, read as the reverse complement.
ATTAGGCAGCCAACAACTTGTTGGAAGAGGTAGATCTTTTTATGTATCTGCAAGCTATCAGTGGCAAAAGAAAAAGTCTTAATTGTTTTTATTGAAAGTATAATAGAATCCCAATTCCTCATTTAACTCCTTAGGTAAATCTGGCAAGTCTGAACGTGGAATAAGTAATGAAGATATATTATGAAGATCTTTGAATACTTTGTGCTTTTCTGCTGTCATGGCTAAATAATCATGACCACTTGATCCACCTGTACCAACTTTATTTCCGATCATTCTCATGACCATTTGTGCATGTCGATACCTCCAGCTGGTCAGCAACTCATCAATGTTCATCAATTCCATCAACAGATTATATGGAACATTTAATATGGGTTTTTCTCGGTACAAATTGATCAGCAAGGCAGCTAAGGTTGCTTTATAAGAAAGTCGACATGTGCCCTCTGCTACCAATCGCTCGTGTTCTTCTTTTGAAAGGACACGCTTAAAATAACTATCATTGGTGCCCAACATTTTTAGCCGTAATTCTTTCATTTTGGGAGAAAGAATATCTGTGGCTTCAATGGCTGCTTTTTCTCTATCTAACATTTTTTGGATGGCTTCTTTATAAGCCTCCAAGAAATTGAAATTTTCAAATTTTAAGAAAGGTGTGCGCTCCAACCAATCCTCTATAAGTTCAAAAAGACTTCCTCCAGCATTTACATCATCGAGTCTTTTTTTCTGTTCTTCGTTGAATACAATTTTATATGAGTGGCCATTGTAGGTTAAGCGATCTTCTTCTCTCAATCCCAAGACTGATTCTATGACACGAAACTGCAAACTTTGAAATCCAGAAGCAGGAAAAAGATAATTTCTAAAGTCCATGAAGTCTAAGGGTGTCAATGTCTCCATTACAAATATCTGTTTGATCACCAACTCCAAAATTTCTGAAACCCTTTTCAATCGCAAGACGGACATGTTCATGTTTTCTTCATTGACAGCCTTCTCACGAAACATATTGCAAACGGAATCCAGTTCATGAATGATTTGTTTAAACCACAGCTCATACACTTGATGCATTATGATGAATAGGGTTTCATCATGGGCCGCCTTCTCTTCAAACTGTCCACTTCTCGGTATTTGTGCAGACAATAATTTATCTAATTCCAAATACTTGTGATAGTGAATAGAACTATATTTTTCTGATTTTTTCATTTGTCTTTTTCAAATTTCTTTATGATATAAATAGACTTATGGATTCAAATCCATCGGCCTCTGCTGAGACCTGCTGACCTGCTTCGATATAACTTGCAGCCGTTGCAGCTCCAGCCAGAACAATACTGCCTGCTTTAAGTTTTTCTCCATTTTCTAATGCCAGTCTTACAGCGGCTACGAGAGATTCCCATGGGTTGCCTAGTATGGCATTGGAATTCCCTTCATGAGCAAGCTCATTATTGATTAAAAGACGAACTCCAATGTCTTGAATTTGTTTTTCTGGGCTCTGCCAAGCTCCAATTAAAAATCCTGCTGATGAACAATTATCAGCAACGACATCCTCCAATGAAAAAGAAAAATTTTCATATCTAGAGTCGATGATTTCAATAGCAAGCGCTAAACCATCCACTACTTCTTTAGCATTAGATAAATTGATGTTTTCAGTAATATCTTTAGAAATCCTAAATGCGATTTCGGGTTCTGCCCTTGGGTGGATGAATTCTGATCTAATAAGTTGCCCTTGATCTTGATACAACATTTTATCCGTAAGTCTTCCCCAGATCATGTCATGGACACCCATCTGTTCCATTTTAGCTTTGGAAGTAAATCCCAGCTTTAATCCGAGGAGTTTTTCTCCGCGTATATATCTGCGAGCAAGCGAAATGCTCTGTATCGCATAAGCCTCATTAAGGTCGAATTTTTCTTGCTTGGAAATTTGCTCTACTGCCTTTGCATACAGAGAGGCATTGTCTAGTACTTCAGCTATTTGTAAATAATTCAATGGAGTGCTAATTTTTTATCAAACTTAAAGTTAATGCTATTGCATCATTAAAATGTAATAATCCGATAAAGGATAGTCAAAGAATTGGAGTAATTTGATATTTGTATTGTACTATATGCTGTATACATTTTGATTTTATTGCGAATAAAAAGAATACTATCCAAATTAGGCCCAGGGCTGCTCTTTGCCAGCACAGCCATTGGGACTTCACATTTGGTTTTATCCACAAGGGCAGGAGCCCATCATGGCTTAATGTTTTTATGGATTATTTTCTTGGCGCTTATTTTAAAATATCCTTTTTACGCCTTTGCTCCAAGATATAGTGCAGCAACTGGAAAAAGTCTTATTCATGCTTATCGAAAACAAGGGAAGTGGGCGTTAGGATTGTTCTTTTTTATTATCTGTGTTGAGATGTTTTTTGTTACTGGAGCTATTGGGGCGGTAAGTGCGGGACTATTAAGTATTAGTGTAGGCATTCAATTGCCTCAATGGATGATTTTTGGTTCATTGATGTTGATCACTATGATGATACTTCTTATCGGTAAATATCATTGGCTTGAGATTATTATAAAATGGGTTTCTGTGATATTGTTAATCACCATGCTTGTCATTTTTATTGCAGTCATTGCTCAAGGCCCTATACAAGCTATTGAAAATTTTGAAGCACCAAAGATTACTGAGGGAGCTGGATTGATCTTGCTTATAAGTATGTTGGGATGGATGCCAAATGGGATGGAAGGATCAACGATGCTGAGTGTGTGGATTGTTGAAAATAATAAGTCAGAAAAAAATAAAGCATCCTTAAATGATGTCTTGTTGGATTTTAATGTGGGCTATTTAATGACAGCTATTTTGGCATTTATTTTTTTAATAATAGGAGCTTATGTAAGTTTTGGTACTGGTAATACGCTTGATGGAAATACGATGCAATTTTCTCAAAAGTTGATCAATGTATTTACGCAGAACCTAGGTTCTTGGAGTTTTGCATTCATTGCACTTGCTGCTTTTGGGACGATCTATGGGACTTTGATTACAGTTTGGGATGCGATGGCAAGATGCTTTGTTAAAAGCTTATTGAGTTTTAAAGAGGAAGATGATTCAAGTTTTGTTACTCAAGAAAAAGCATATTTGATTATGGTTCCGGTGATAGGAGTTGGAGCTACTTTATTATTTGTTTTTTCAAAGGATAGTGTAATTCAAATGTTGGAATTTGCTACGATCATTTCATTCATCCTAGCTCCTGTAATTGCCATATTAAATTGGAAGGCGATTTTATCATCAGAGGTTTCTGCTAAATATAAGCCAACAAATTGGATGAATCTTTTAGCTGGTATTGGCTTGTTGTCCATGTTTGCCTTTGCCGTGTATTATATATCTCACCTTTGGTTTTAACCATCATGACTTCATTTATACTCCAAATTGAGTCAAATGGTGGTCGATATGTTTTGAGTAAAGATTATTCCATTCTATAGTACTTAAAGGTCCAAAGGAATGAGAGGCCCTTCCATTATACGCTTCCGCTCCAATAGCAAAAGTTTTGTGAATATTTTCAATAAGTCTTTTCTTTTCGAACGCAAAATCTCTAGAATCTGAAATGATGAATTGTGGCGCTGTTCTTCCATTTTTTGGATAGGGATCTTCTCCAACGACCACCTTTTTAGCAAATAATTTCACTAAAAATTTACGAACTCCCGTTGGTTTTTGATATTTGTTTGTGTGATCCATGTCGTATGAAACATTAAGATGGGCTAACATTTGATCAACACTCATTTTTCCCCAAAGGGGCTGACTTTCTTCATTTAATTGATTGATGCGTTGGATGGTTTCTTCAACTCCTTGTCGATCAAATAGATTTCTGATTGTCATTAGGTATATTTTTTAAAATAAAAATACGCTTATTGGATAATAGTATCCTTAATTTGAGTCTTTAAGTGATCATAAGATTTATCTTTAGAAACATTTTTTAAGTAATAACTAAAACATTATGACTGTTAATAAAATTATTTCTCTTTTGTGTATGAGTTTTATGCTTGTTTCCTTGACGAGTTTCGCTCAAGATGAAACGATGGCCCAAGCTGATGATTGGCATACTTATATCTCAGAAGAACATAAATATAAAATTGATTTTCCCGCAGAACCAACTGAGCAAACGCAAACGATACCTTCCGAAATAGGTCCTTTGAATTTAGCGATTATCATGCATGACGCGAGTTTTTCAGGAGAAGACAACCTAATATACATGGTAAACTATACCCAATATCCAGAGGGTACCATTCATTCAGATATGGAAGCCATGCATGATCAAATCTTTAGAGGAGCCGTAGATGGTGCGGTTTCTAATGTTGGTGGTAAACTCATTTCAGAGGAACCCATCGAAGTCAATAGTTTTCCAGGTCGAAAAGTTAAAGTCGATTTTCAAGATGGAGCAAATGTTATTACCATGAAATGTTTCCTTGTTAACGATGCAATGTATATCATGCAAACCATTTGCGAAACCAGTAAAGATGACAATGAACGAATGAAGCAATTCTTTGACTCATTTGTCCTTGATATCAAAAATGAATAGAATTTACAAATCAACAAGACTGCTGAAAATTGAACCCTATTTATGAATGCACAAGAAATTGCAAAGCTTCTAATTGATGCTAGAAAGAATAAGCAAGCCATTGATCCAATTAGAGACATTATTGGAGATGCTGATGAAGAGAAAGCTTATGAAATCCAACACATACTTACACAAAATAAACTTGATTCTGGAGCTAGAATCGTTGGAAAGAAAATTGGTCTAACCACAGAAGTTGTTCAAAAACAATTAGGAATTAGCAGTCCTGATTACGGTGTTTTGTTTGATGATATGGAAGTTTTAAATGGCTTGTCAGTTAGCATGTCAGAACTCATGCAACCTAAGGTCGAAGCTGAAATAGCTTTTGTATTAGGAGAAGATTTAGAAGATCCATCCTTGACCACCATAGATTTAATGAACGCGATTGACTATGCACTTCCCGCGATTGAAATTGTAGGTAGTAGAATTAAAAACTGGAATATTAAGGCAACAGATACCATAGCTGACAATGCATCTTCCTCTCATTTTGTTGTAGGTCATTCTCCTCGAACCTTGGACGAGTTCGATATGGTTGGCTGTAAAATGTCTCTTACGGTTAATGGTGTAGAACAATCTTCTGGCTATGGTGGCGCCTGTCTAGGTTCTCCGCTAAACGCAACATTGTGGCTTGCAAAAAAATTACTCAGTAGAGGAGAAGTGCTGCAGGCTGGGGAAGTTATCTTTTCTGGGTCTTTAGGTAAATTTGCGGATGTGGTAGCAGGCGATCACGTTGAAGCTTATATCGAAGGGTTTACAAAAGTGTCTGTACACTTCAAAGAATAATAGATGGAAAAAACCAAAGTAGCTATCGTTGGATCTGGCAATATTGGTACAGATCTGATGATTAAGGTATTGCGACTATCTAAGCAGTTAGAGATGACCGCAATGGTAGGTATTGATAAAAAATCAGACGGTCTTGCAAGAGCAAAAAATATGGGTGTGCTAACTACAGCCAAAGGTATTGATGGTTTGGTAAAATTGAAAGCGTGGCAGGATATCAAGATAATATTTGATGCCACTTCGGCAAAAGCACATGCCTATAATTGGTCTGTTGTGAAGCAGTATCCAGATAAGAAAATCATTGATTTAACACCGGCTGCCATAGGGCCCTATGTAATACCTTCAGTAAATCTAGAAGAACATATTTTAGAACAAAATGTAAATATGGTCACATGCGGTGGACAAGCTACGATACCAATCGTTGCGGCAATAAGCCAGATAGCAAAAGTGCATTATGGGGAAATCGTTGCTTCGATTGCGAGTAAATCAGCTGGCCCAGGAACAAGAGCGAATATTGATGAATTTACCGAAACTACTTCCAAAGCGATTGAAAAACTAGGTAGGGCAGAGAAAGGAAAAGCGATCATAATTTTAAATCCTGCAGAACCTCCACTCGTAATGAGAGACACCGTATTTACCTTAAGTGCACCTGCAGATAAAGAGGCAGTCAGAACAAGCATTCACAGAATGGTTGACCGTGTACAAAAATACGTTCCAGGATTTCAATTGCATCAAGAAGTCCAATTTGATGATATTCCAGAATCTGATCCTGTTTTTATTGAAGGCTTAGGATGGAAGTCAGGATTAAAAACCTCCGTCTATTTGAAAGTTGTGGGTGCAGCACATTATTTACCAGAATATGCAGGCAATTTGGATATCATGACTAGTGCGGCGCTTGCTTGTGCAGAAAGAATGGTCATGAATATCATTTCAAATGAAGAGGAATAGAAATTAAATTATGAAATCGATTTACATACAAGATGTGACTTTGCGGGATGGGATGCATGCGATTCGACATCAGTACGACAAAGAAAAATTAAAAGAAATTGCGATTGCTTTGGATAAAGCCAAGGTAGATGCCATTGAAATTTCACATGGAGATGGCTTGGCTGGTGGGAGCTTCAATTATGGTTTTGGTTCACACACGGATTGGGATTGGTTAGAAGGGATTGCGGAAAATTTGTCACACGCCAAGTTAACCACCTTAGTATTACCAGGCATTGCTACCATAGAAGATTTAAAAAGGGCCAAAGATTTAGGCGTTGCATCAGTGAGGATAGCCACCCATTGCACAGAAGCTGATATAGCTCCCCAACATATAGAAGCAGCAAAAAAATTAGGAATGGATGTAGGGGGATTTCTCATGATGGCTCACATGAATGAACCTAAGAAATTGGCGGCTCAGGCTAAAATTATGGAATCAGCTGGCGCGGATTGCGTGTATGTAACAGATTCAGCTGGTGCTCTGCTTATGGATGACGTTATTGATAGAATTAAAGCTTTTACGGATGAGCTCAAAGATAGTACTGAGATCGGAATCCATTGTCATCACAATCTTTCTTTGGGTGTGGCTAACACGATAGTTGCCATGGAGTATGGGGCCAATAGATTGGATGCTTCATTGGCTGGAATGGGAGCAGGAGCAGGTAATGCACCCTTAGAAGTCTTAATCGCCGTTTTAAATAAAATGGATGTTCCGCATAATGCGGATTTGTTTCAATTAATGGATCTAGCTGATGACGTCATCCGTCCATTGCAAAAGAGACCAGTGCGTGTTGATAGAGAAACCTTGTCTTTAGGTTACGCAGGAGTATACAGTAGCTTTTTGTTGCATGCAGAAAGAGCTGCTGAAAAATATGGACTAGACACACGCGAAATTTTATTGGAATTGGGAAGACGAAAAATGGTAGGAGGGCAAGAAGATATGATCGTAGATGTGGCCTTAGATATTAAAAATTCGAAAGAAGAATAATCAAAAAAAGAAAGCCAATGTACTTGACCATTGGCTTTCTTTTTTTAGCTATCCCTCAGGTGAGTAAAAAGATATCTTTTCAATACCTCTGCCTGTAACTGTATCTATATCAACAGTCAATTCTTGAACGCTTTTATGAAGTGGCATTAATTCTTCAGGAAAATTTTCTGAAAATTTCTCCATTTTTCTTACATATTCTGCTTCACTATTAGCGGTATGCAAAACCACTATACTTCCGTTAACTGTCCCAATTCCTCCAATATATATATCATATTTGATTGGATAGTTATGCTTTGTATTGGCATTTTTTAATTCTGCAGCTAATTGCATGACTTCCGCCTGATGGTTGTGTTTGAATTGATAGAATGTCCATCTTCGATAGCTGCCATCATAGTTTATATTAGCACCTTCAGGTGCATAGCTATTTTCAGCATTGTGTATATAAATGGCGCTTTCTTGCTCAGTAATATTTGAATTAATATTATCAGTCAATTTTTGAAAATTGTCAAGACCTATTTTTTCTAAGGATTCTTTCCAATAGTTTCCATCTAAAGTAGCATAGTTATCTACCGGCACACCGTATATATATCTACCATCATCCATTTTTGATCCATACCATTCAGCATCCCCAACTTTAGCGCTGTGCATTGCGGCAACAGTAGCTTCCATGGCAGATTCATATTGAGCTGATTTTGATAGTGGAACATTATAGATCTGAACTAAATAAATTTGATCTTTGGATTGAGCACAAAGCTCTGTAGAAAAAACAATAAGGCTCATTGATATTATCAGTAGAGCATTCAAAATAAATTTCATAATAAGTTTTCAATTTGTGTAGCAATTCTAAATAAAAAATCAGTATACTGATTCGCAATTTTTATTTTTCAGCTACGATTAATAATTATTAGTAAAGTATTCATTCCAACATTTAAACTCAATCACATTTTCATGTTTCAATGGAATTTTGAATCTTAATTTGATTAGAAAAGTTGAAGATTCTTTGGAAGTTTTAGCCTGACAATGCCTTTTTTATTTCTAAAAATGTCAAATTTGCAGCATCCTTCAGATTAAACATAATTTTAATATGATTCTCTTTTTTGGGAAGCCCTCCGAAAGCGTTTTTGTTGTTGAAACCACACAAGATTTGTCCTCTGAATCCCTAGAAAAACTAAGCTGGCTTTTTGCGAATGCAAAGCAAATTGAAGAAGAAGAAATCATTGCCACCTTTATTGGACCTCGAGCAGCGATGGTTACACCATGGAGTACAAATGCCGTAGAAATTTGTCAGAACATGGGTATAGAAGGGATTAGAAGAATAGAACTTTTTGGATCGGGAGATAAAGATTTTGACCCAATGATCTCTCAGAAATATGTGAGACTTCACCAAGAGATTTTTGCCATCTACACAGAACCTGAAAGCATCAAAAATATCGAGGACATTTCAAGTTATAATGATCAGGAAGGACTGGCACTTAATGACGAGGAGATTGATTATCTGAATGATGTATCCAAGAAGATTGGAAGACCATTAACGGACTCCGAAGTTTTTGGATTTTCACAGGTCAATTCAGAACATTGCAGACATAAGATATTTAATGGTTCATTTGTACTCAATGGAGAAGAACAGGAAGACTCATTATTTACAATGATTAAAAAAACTTCCAAAGCGGCTCCCGATAATATCGTTTCTGCATACAAAGACAATGTCGCATTTATTAAAGGTCCTAATGTCACCCAATTTGCCCCTAAGTCAGGAGATAAACCTGACTTCTATGAAGAGACCAATTTTGATGCAGTAATTTCTTTAAAAGCAGAAACACACAACTTCCCAACAACAGTAGAACCCTTTAGTGGTGCAGCTACAGGTTCGGGTGGAGAAATTAGAGATCGATTAGCAGGTGGGAAAGGTGCCATTCCCTTGGCAGGGACGGCTGTTTATATGACTTCTTATTCACGGCTCAATCAAGATAGGCCATGGGAGAAAGCGATGGATGAGCGTGCATGGTTGTATCAAACGCCTCTGGATATTCTAATTAAAGCTTCTAACGGAGCTTCTGATTTTGGAAATAAATTTGGTCAACCGCTTATCGCAGGCTCAGTGCTCACATTCGAACATGAAGAAGATGCCAGAAAATTGGGATTCGATAAGGTCATTATGTTGGCTGGAGGGGTTGGATATGGCAAGGCTACAATGGCACAAAAAGATGTTCCAAAGCCTGGAGACAAGATTGTTATTCTAGGAGGAGATAATTATAGAATTGGAATGGGAGGCGCAGCAGTGTCATCTGCTGATACAGGAGCCTATGGATCAGGCATTGAATTAAATGCGGTACAAAGATCAAATCCAGAAATGCAAAAGAGAACGGCTAATGCCATTAGAGCCTTAGTTGAAGCTGCCGAAAATCCCATAATATCTATTCATGATCATGGAGCTGGTGGACATTTGAATTGCCTCTCAGAACTCGTGGAAGAAGTAGGTGGAATTATTCATATTGAAAAATTACCTATTGGCGATCCAACACTCTCTGCCAAAGAAATTATTGGCAATGAATCTCAAGAGCGCATGGGCTTAATAGTCGCGGAGAAGGATTTGGACCTTATAAAAAGAATCGCTGAAAGAGAGCGTGCACCTATGTACGTTGTTGGAGAAGTGACAGGTGATCATAGATTTAGTTTTGTATCATCCAAGGATGAAACAAAGCCTATGGATCTGGCACTGGAAGATATGTTTGGCAGCTCTCCGAAAACCATTTTAACAGATCAAAGAATTGATCGTAAGTATACGGCTTTAAGTTATGATCAATCAGCCTTAGAAGATTACCTTTCAAATGTCCTACGACTAGAAGCGGTCGCCTGCAAAGATTGGCTGACAAATAAGGTGGATCGTTGTGTAGGAGGAAGAGTTGCAAAGCAACAATGTGTAGGTCCATTGCAATTGCCTTTAAACAATGTCGGTGTAATGGCTATAGATTATAAATCTACTCATGGGATTGCAACCGCAATTGGACACGCGCCGATATCTGGCCTTATTGATGCTGAAGCGGGAGCTAAAAATGCCATAGCAGAATCATTGACCAATTTGATTTGGGCTCCTATTCAAGGTGGCTTGAAGTCGGTTTCACTATCAGCTAATTGGATGTGGCCGGCCAAAAATGAAGGTGAAGACGACAGGCTTTATAGAGCAGTCAAAGCAGTTTCCGATATGGCGATTGCTTTGGGAGTGAATGTTCCTACAGGCAAGGATTCTTTGTCCATGAAGCAAAAGTATCCCAATGAAGATATATTATCTCCTGGGACCGTCATCATTACTGCAGGTGCTCATTGTGATGATATTAATCGTATTGTTGAGCCAGTATTTAAAAAGCATGCTGGACCGATTGTCTACTTTAATTTTTCTGGAATGTCTCATCATTTGGGAGGCTCCTCTTTTGCGCAAAGCTTGAATAAAATTGGAGAGAGCTGTCCAAGCATAGCTGATTACAAAAGATTTACAAATGCTTTTGATCTTATTCAAGAATACATTCGAGATGGTAAAATTGTGGCAGGTCATGATGTTGCCTCTGGTGGGTTAATTACTACTTTATTAGAAATGTGCTTTGCTGACACAGCGCTTGGAGCAAAAATAGACCTAAGTGCCATTGGAGAAAAGGATACCATTAAATTGCTCTTTTCAGAGAATGCATCTGTAGTAATGCAATTGAGTTCTGAAGCGGTTGTAGAAGAGATGCTGGCACAAGGATTAGAAGTCTTTAAGATTGGTGCTGTCACTTCAGAAGCTAAATTGGAATTGTCTAATCAAAATTTTAACCAATCATTAGATGTGGCTTCATTAAGAGATGTTTGGTATGAGACCAGTTATTTGTTAGATCAAAATCAAACCGCCAATAAACTGGCAAAAGCTCGATTTGAAAATTATAAAAAACAAGCACTCAACTTTACATTTCCTTCACACTTTACAGGAACATTGCCTGCTATAACTAAGGATCAAGAAAGACCCAAGGCGGCTATCTTAAGAGAGAAAGGTTCTAACTCAGAAAGAGAATTAGCCAATGCTATGTTCTTAGCCGGGTTTGATGTTAAGGATATTCACATGACTGATTTGATTTCCGGTAGAGAGACTTTAGAAGATATAAGATTCTTGGGAGCAGTAGGAGGCTTTTCCAATTCAGATGTATTGGGATCTGCCAAAGGATGGGCAGGAGCATTTTTATATAATGAAAAAGCAAAAGCATGTCTTGATCGATTTTTTGAAAGAGAGGATGTATTGTCTATTGGCATCTGTAATGGCTGCCAACTATTTATAGAATTGGACTTGATTAATCCAGAACATGAGCATCCTTCAAAAATGACTTTTAATGATTCTCATAAGCACGAGAGTGCATTTACCTCAGTCAATGTCGAAGCCAATAATTCTATTATGCTCCATTCTTTGGAAGGGGCGAATCTTGGTGTTTGGATATCACATGGAGAAGGTAAATTCTTATTGCCACAAAAGAAAGAAGATTATCATATTGCGGCTACTTACAGCCATGACGCTTACCCATCTAACCCCAACGGAAGCGATTACAATGCAGCGATGATTGCTAGCAAAGATGGTAGACACTTAGTTACGATGCCGCACATTGAAAGATCTACTTTTCAATGGAATTGGGCGAACTATCCAGAGGGTAGACAGGATGAAGTAAGTCCTTGGTTGGAGGCTTTTGTGAATGCTAGGAAGTGGGTTGAGAAGCATTAATGTTTCTTGATGTTATTTAAATATTGCGAATGATTGTTGATTTATTATTTCTTTAGTAACTTAATCATGTTACATCCTTCTAGTATGTTACAATAAATTCCTTAAGCTCTTTTTGAAAAGAGCACTCTCCCTTTTACTATTAATTAATTGCCATAATATGAAAGCACTAATGACACTTAGGCAAAGCGTCTTCTGTACGCTAAGTATTTGTATATGTTTAAAGCGTATCCTCTTGATTCCTTGTCTAATATTTTCATTCATCAATCTATCAGCCCAAACTCCAGAATATTTTGGCGCTGGCTATAATTCAGGTGTAAATATTACCAGTAGTCCAACTTTATCTGATACCATTTGGAAGATGAATCCAATAGCTGATAACACCATGAATGGTAGTGGTATGGATGCTGATTATTTTGAGGCATCTCGTTTTTTGATGCAATCAACACTAGGTTTTAGTGAAACGCATGTTAGTGATGTTTTATCTATGGGCTTAGAGAGCTGGTTAGATGATCAAAAAAATATGCCTATAGATTCCTTGTCTCCAAGGATGTATCAAATTGCACAAATTGCGAGAGATTCTTGTCTAGCCTGTGGCAATCCAAATAATTGTGATCCAGCAAGAACCCCTTTGTCATTTGTGCCACTCGGTTGGTGGGAAATGGTTGCTCTTTCCGAAGATTTGCTAAGACAAAGAGTTGCGCAAGCGCTTTCACAAATCATTGTAGTATCTAGAGCGGGAGGAAGTTTTTCTGGAGAAGGTGATGGTCTAGCAGCGTATTATGATATAATTCAAACACACGCTTTAGGTAATTATGCTGATTTGCTTTTTGATATTAGTTTGAATCCTGCAATGGGACAATATCTGACTCATGTGAATAATCCTAAAACAGATGTAGCTAATTTTATTTTCCCAGATGAAAACTATGGTAGAGAAATTTTGCAACTTTTTACTGTGGGTCTGTGGGAGTTGAACAATGATGGTACGCAAAAATTGGATGGTAATAATAATCCGATTCCAACTTATGACAATGCTGATGTGGCAGAGTATTCTAAAATATTTACAGGTTTATCCTACGGTGGTTTATGGACACCATATCCTCAAGCTCATTGTGCAAACGCAAGTCTCTCTTTTGGAATGTCTCCGAATTGTATCGATAAGACAGTCCCTATGATTATGTATGAAAATCAACACGAGCCAGGAGAAAAATATCTGCTTAATAATGTAACGATTCCATCAGGTCAAAACGGTTTGCAAGATATAAGAAATACAGTTGACGCACTGGTCTTGCATCCGAATACAGCTCCTTTCGTTTCTTATCGTTTGATTCAAAGATTGGTAAAATCTAATCCATCACCTGCTTATGTCAATAGAGTTGCAAATGTATTTAAGGATAATGGATCTGGTGTAGCTGGTGATTTATTTGAAGTAGTAAAAGCCATATTATTAGATGAAGAAGCTAGAGATTGTGCTTATCAATTAGATGAAGAAAATGGCAAGATGAGAGAGCCTTTGTTGCGCTACACACATTTTACAAGAATGATGGACATCTTCCGAGAAAGTGGTGATCAATTCTATTGGAATCAAGATTCTTACTTTGCTAATAGTACCAAACAAGGATTTATATCTGCACCAAGTGTTTTTAATTTTTACAATCCAGACGACAAGCCAAAGGGCCCTATTGAAGCGATGGGATTGGTGGCACCTGAATTTAAGTTGCTCGATCAAGTGACATCTCCTGGATATGTCAATCAAGTAGATCAATGGACGCAACCCAATCCAACTAAAGGTCATATACTCAGAAATTCACTTACAGGCAGATGGTGTGGTTCTGAATATACCAAATTGGATTTAGATGCTTATGTAGATGAAATTTATGATTATGAATATTTTCTGAATTGGCTTGATAAAAATTTTACAGCAGGAACCATGAGTGATTACACCAGGCAAACCATTCGAGATGCATTGTCACGATCTTGGTCTGCTTCTTATCAATCCTCCACTGAAAGGGACAGAATTCATCTTGCAATTTATCTTACGCTTATCTCACCAGATTTTGTAATCATTAGATAACTGAACATGAAAAAAATAAATAAAATCTCTAGAAGAAGTTTTCTAGGACAAGCTAGTTGTGCAGGTTTGGGATACTTATCCTTGGCGAGTACTTTGACTTCACTTAGGGCTATGAACGCCTCTGCGATTTCGAATAGCTCCATAAATGCAAATGGTGATTATAAGGCCATTGTAGTTCTTTTCAAATTTGGTGGGAATGATAGTTTTAATACTTTAATTCCTAATGACACGGCAAATTATAATGAATACTTAAGTGCGAGAGGAAATGTCGCCCTGGCACAGAATACGCTTTTGCCTATTAACCTTACAAGTCCTGATCCAAATGGAAGATTATTTGGTCTTCACCCTTCTTTGGGAGGCTTGCAAAGCTTATTTAATTCTGGGAAAGCGGCGTTTGTCGCAAATGTAGGCACAAAGATGAAAAGCGATATGACGGTCTCTGATTATCAGAACGGTCTTCATATTCCAGTTGGCTTATATTCTCACAATGATCAGCAAGAAATGTGGCAAACTTCTATCACTGATAGGCGAACGGCGATTGGGTGGGGTGGAAGAATTGCTGATTTAATAAATGATCAAAATACCAATACCAATATTAGCATGTCCATCTCTTTGAGTGGTATCAATACTTTTCAAATAGGAAATGTAGAAAGTGAATATTCAATTACCCCATCCGGGAGTGTTGGTTATACGGGTTATGGTGGTTCTGACGATAGGAACCAAGCTAGGACAGCTGGCTTGAATGGATTTATGGAACATCAGTATAATGATATTTTCAAACAAACATATGCGGATATGTTGCGAAGTTCAAGGGATGCTCATGCCATCTTTTCATCAGCCATTGCAAATGCCAGCACCTTCAATCAATTTAGTGGTTCTCCACTTGGGGCTAATATGGAAATGATAGCTAAAACCATCTCAGTAAAAGATGATTTAGGATTGAATAGACAAATATTTTTTGTTGGTATTGGTGGCTGGGATGCACACAGTAATTTACTTGCAGATCATAGCGATTTATTGAGCGTGGTGGATCCTGATTTAACCGCTTTTTCTAATGCGATGGAACAAATCAATATGGAGGATCAGGTTTTACTTTTAGAAATGTCGGAATTTGGAAGGACAATCTCAAGTAATAATAATGGAACAGATCATGCGTGGGGAGGTCATGTGTATGCAGTAGGAGGTACCAATTTAATCAACGGTGGATTGGTACATGGCAATTATCCTTCTCTAGTCTATGGTCCAAATAATCCGTACAATGCAGAGTCCCGTGGAAGAATGATTCCAGGTATTTCTACTGAAGAGTACTTTGGTGAAATAGCCCGGTGGTTTGGTGTTCCAGCCTCTGAACTCAATTACGTGTTTCCAAACATTGGAGAATTTTATGATTACATAAATGATAAGCATCCAGTTGGAATTTTAAAACCATATGTATAATCCTCAGAATTGAAGATCATGAAAAATATATTAATCTTTTTACTTTCTCTTTCATTCTCCGCGTTAAGCAGTCAGTGTTTCCCAGATCGCCACAATACAAATATTACAGATAGTTGGGTTAGTTGTAATAAAAGCGCAAACCCGAATCCTGCCAATGGCAATTCTTATTGGTTAATGTATGATCTTGGGGCTTCTTACGATCTATACAATGTTCATTTATGGAATATCAATCATCCTGACTTTGTGACTTACGGATTTAAAAAAATGAAAATTGAATATTCAGCTGATGCATCTAGTTGGTCGACATTAGGCACCTTTACAATTCCTAAAGCACTATCTTCTTCGTACTATGAAGGATATCGGGGTGTGAATTTTGAAGGCCTTAACGCTAGGTATGTATTAGTCACAGGAGTTGAAAACTATGGAGGTAGCTGTTTTGGTCTCGCTGAAATTAAGATCTATACCAGCCCGCAAGAGCTTGATGATTGGGAGTTTGCTGTAACTGTCTGCGAGTCGGACGGAGTCATTTCACAGCTCTCATTTGGGGAAGATCTTAATGGGGCTTATACAGGTGCAGGAGTGACAGATAATAATGATGGTAGCTTTGATTTTAATGCAGACTTATTGGGTCCAGGAAATTATGATATCCAATATGAGTACCAAGACGCTGGGGTTACTAAAATTAGTCAAGGAACAATTGAAGTCTTAAGTTGTGAGTCTAGATTCTGCGGCGATTGTTTGCCCTGTGGTGGATACAGTCAGCTTGCAATTGATGGTGACCCAATTCCAGAAGGTATTTATGCTGCGGATAGTGTGAGTTCTATTGGTAATGTAAATGCAATCAGTCAAAATGTAAATTTTAGAGGTGAAGACTTTGTTAGCTTAGGTCCAGGATTTAAAGCTCAGCCTTCTGATATTTTTGTTGCTGAAATTAGAGATTGTCAAACCAATCTCGTTCAAAATCCTAGTTTCGAAGGAAGTTTAAACCCATGGTCCAGCAGCTTTTCGAGTACAACACCTGGTTCAGCAAGCACAGTTTCAAGTAATTATTTTGAGGCTAGTAATGCAGCCTTAATAGATGTCTTTACTTCAGCGCCTAATGATCCTTGGAGAGTGAAATTTCAACAAACAGGAATTACCTTAGAAGAAGGGAAAAAGTATGAGTTGTCTTTTGCTATTAAAGGGGATGTTCGAAAGGAAGCGCAGATTCGATGCAATACTGCAACGGTTTTTGTTTCAGAAACGATAGATGTAGATCCGTTTTGGAATCATCATACTTTCTTATTTACGGCGGACAACAATATTAGTAATTGTGTTATCAATTTTCAACTGGGAGCCACTCAAGGAAGTACTTATATTGATCATGTTCGATTGGTCAAGATTGATTGATGTTTTCTTACTGATACCCCGCCGCCTGAAGTGAAAATAACTCGGAATACAATTGCTTATTATTCATAAGTTCTTCATGTGTTCCGATCTCCAGTATATTACCATCTTTTAAGACCAAAATTCGATCGGCCATTCTTACTGTTGAAAATCTATGAGAGATGATGATACTTGTTCGATCTTTTGTTAGGCCAATAAAGCGCTGAAAAACATCAAACTCTGCCCTTGCATCTAAGGCTGAGGTTGGTTCATCTAGGACAATAACTTGTGCATCTGACATATAAGCTCGAGCCAAAGCTATCTTCTGCCATTGGCCTCCTGAAAGTTCTGCACCTTTCTTAAATCGTTTGCCTAATCCTTGTTCATAGCCTTCGGGTAATTCGTCAATAACTTCATTTGCTAGAGCGTTGACTGCAGATGAAATAATCCTTTCATCGTTCTCCACTTCATCAATATTGCCAACAGCAATATTGATTTTAGCAGTGAGATAATATTTGACAAAATCTTGAAAAATAGCTCCAAAGAATTGTTGAAATTCTTCTTTTGGATAATGGCGAATGTCCACATTGTCAATAAGTATCGTTCCTTCGCTTGGTTCGTAAAGTCTAAGTAACAATTTTATTAAGGTGGTTTTACCTGCGCCATTTTCTCCAACCAAAGCTAATTTTTCACCTTTATTGAGTTTGAAAGAAATATTCTTTAAAACCGCCTTATCTGCCTGTGGATAAGAAAAACTTACATTCCTAAATTCTATGGAATGCATAAGTGCTTTTGGCATGGGATATTTTTCAAAATCTTCATTAGCGCTAAACTCAGCATCTATGAAATCAAAATAATCTTGCAGATACAAAGCACTTTCTGTAATCTTAGAAAATCTAGAAAATATACTTTGTAGTTGATTTCTCAGGCGACTAAATGAGCCTGCTAAAAAGGTGAGCTCTCCAACAGTTACAAATCCACTAACCGCTTTGATAACAATGAAAACATATGCACCATAATAAGCAATATCACCAATGATGTGAAACACGCCACCCCAGATTGTTCTAGAGATGGCTAATTTTTTATTGGCTTCATAGTACTTGTCTGCGATTTTTTCAAAACTGTTGCTAATGAAATCTGCTAGTCCAAATAATTTTACCTCTTTGGCAGTTACATCACTTGCACCGATCATTCTCATATAATCTAGTTCTCTTCTTTCTGTAGTCCAACTGCGTTGCAATGAGTAACTAGATTTGCTGAATTTTAATTCGTTGGCAAAAGAGGGAATAATGGAAATTACCAATAAGACAATTAAAATAGGATAGAAGTATATGAGCGCAGAAATCAATGATACCACAGTAATGATGTCTTGCATTTGGGATAGGACATTCGACATCAATGAGACTCGGCTCGTTGTTTGTCTTCTAGCTCTTTCCAGTTTATCGTAAAAATCTGCATCTTCTAAATCTGCCAACTCAACCTGAGAGGTTTTTTGAATCAACTTCACAGAAGATTTATTGGAATACAAATCTCCAAGTAATCCATCTGTTAAGGAAATAAGTCTATTGAAAATGTCGCTAAAAATGGCTAAGGCAAATTCAATCCCAATTAGATAATACAGCCGAAATAATTCAGAGCCATTATTATTGATCAATGAGATGACCTCATCAATGATTTCTTTCCCTACCCAAAGCATAATGATAGGAAAAACAGACTTGATAATTCTTAAACTAAAGTTGGTGATAAAAAGAACAGGATGAGCTTGATAAATGAGTTTTAAAAATCGAGGAAGATTCTTTAGAGATACAAAACTCTCTAACCACTCATTAAAGCTTGTGCTATTTTTATGGGACTTTGTGCTGATAGAAATATTTTAAATTATAATAGGAATCAGCATATTAACTCTTTTACATCTGAATAGTTTAAATCACTACATAAAATACCCAAAGCTATCTAATAGTAATTGGATCATTCTATTTATAAAATTCAGATGCGAAACTTAGTTTACTGCTTAATGATTTTCTTACTAGTGGCATGAGAATCAGCATAGATATTTAATATATAAGTACCTGCTTCAAATTCTTTAATATTTAAAGATGTGCTTAAGTTATCAATTTTTCCAAAGTCGCTGCTTAGTAAAAGTTTTCCGCCAAGATCGAATAATTCGATACTGCAATTTACAGGTGTTTTAAAATTCAAGTTTAATTGAAATGCATCTTCAGTTGGATTAGGAAATACACGAGTCTCAGAAAATAGTTCGACATCTTCCGTATCTGTTAATTGAGTTGTGACTTTATACATTCTTCCAGCTTCGTATGCTAAGACATATAATTCACCATTGATGTCTTCACCAAAGGAAGAGAATTCATTATTCTGAAGATTTGCTAATAAGCTATTAACCCAATTTCCAGAAGGGCTTTTGCTAATGGACCAAAACCTTCCTGTGCAAAAGTCTGCGTAAATATATTTTCCAGCGAAGTAAGGAAATTCAGATCCACGATAAACAAAGCCTCCAGTGACTGAACAACCACCTGAACCTAAATTATTGGCGTAAGCAAAAATTGGAGCTTCATAGGTACTATTGCAATTATTACTATTATAGTTTTCAAAACCTTCTTTACATCTCCAACCGTAATTTATACCTGAGGCCTCTCCGGCTGCATGGTAATTTATCTCTTCCCAATCATCTTGCCCTACATCTGCAATCCATAAATCTCCATTTTCACTATCAAAACTAAACCTCCATGGGTTTCTTAGGCCTGTTGCCCAAATTTCATTAAAGGTATCTGGGTCATTAACAAATGGATTATCTGCTGGTATTCCGTAAAATGATCCGGGATCTAAGTTGTCTACATCTATTCTCAGCATCTTTCCCAATAAACTTTCTGGGTTTTGTCCGTGGTCCTGAGGATCACCTCCCCATCCACCATCTCCTAATGCAATATAGAGGTAGCCATCTGGTCCAAATTTAATACAGCCTCCATTGTGGTTTGCAAAAGGTTGGTCTAGTTCCATAAGGACTTGTTCTGAATTGGGTTCTGCTGTATTTGGGTCAGTGAAATTGGCCATGAACTTTGAAATCCGAGTTTTTGATGCGGAGCTCATATAGTTCACATAAAAAATTCTATTGGTTGCAAAATCTGGATGAAAAGCCAAGCCTAATAATCCGGTCTCATCTTGATTAGAATAGACTTGCGATTGGATATTTAAAAAGTCTTCTGATAACAAACTACCATTCTCGAATATTTTGATACTTCCAGTTTTCTCAACTATATATAATTTATCATCCCCAGCATGAGTAATGTCTACGGGTAAATCCAAGCCACTTGCGAGTTCAATAAGTTCAATGTCATCTTGAGCACCTAGTGTTAATGAGAAGAAAAGGAGGGCAATACATTGGGTAATTTTTTTTACCATAAGAATGAAATCCATTTGTATTAAAAATTATTTTAAATTCTATTTAGCAAGTTTTCAAACTCTTTTGGAAATAGCTTAGTTTTATTCCAAAATAAAGCACAATGAAGTATATACTTTTGCCATTGAGCTTGCTCGTAGTTATGTCTGCTTGCAGGTGGAAAGTTACTAAACAATCCCTAAAACACGGTGACGTATTGAAGTCAAATGTTGAAGGCTTTGAAAAAAATAGATTGAAGCTTTCGGAAAAAGTCATAGCCAGCATAGAAACTGCTGAAGAAGAACTAGCAAAGGAAGGGGCTGATTTAGGCAAAATTTCTAAAGATTGGGAAAAAGAATGGACTCAAATTAATAATCGATACGATAAACTAAAATCAGATTTTGAAAACGTAGGTTCAAGCTCGCAAAATTATTTTGATCAGCTCGAAGAACTCAGCACAGCCATAAGTGATCAAACTTTGCGTAATGATGAATTAGCAAAGAATCGAACATTGCGCTCAAGGTGGGAGAAATCCTATAACGAAGCAGCGATTAGTGTTGATAAAATAACTGAGGTGCTAAATTCAGGAAAAGATTTTCACATGGTGCTTGTGGCTTCTTCCATCAGGCAGAAATTAGAAAGCAATGTTGAAGAACTAAAAGTCATATCAGCAAGAGCAAAAGTACTTTTGAAGGATCTGGAAGCGTTTACGGAAGCAGGAAGACAACTCGTAGAAGGATGATTAAAAATATTGTTTTTGATTTTGGGAATGTATTAATCAGGTGGGATCGAAAAAACCTGTACAGTCAAATTTTTTCTGATCCAGATGAATTACATTTCTTTTTAGATAAGGTTTGTACTTTGGATTGGAATGCCCAAATGGATAAGGGTAAATCATTTGATACATCTATAGCAGAGAGAAAAGTGATATTCCCCAAATATGCTGAACAGATACAAATGTTTAAGGACAGGTGGGTTGAAATGTTGGATGGAGCCATTCAGGAAAATGTAGAAATATTAAAATATTTCTATAATTCAAGTGAATTCAAAACTTATGGATTAACAAATTGGTCAGCTGAGACATTTCCTATTGCTCAAAATCATTTTGATTTTTTAAACTATTTTGAAGGTATCATTGTCAGCGGTGAAGAAAAATTGATAAAGCCTGGTAAAGAGATTTATGCCTTATTATTAGATAAATTCAATTTAATTCCGGAAGAATGTTTATTTATTGATGATTCTAAAGCAAATATCGTCGCAGCCAAAGAAATGGGCATTCAAGTTATCCATTTCACAGAAGAAACTGATGTTAAGACAGAATTAGAGAAACTGCAATTGATTTAACTACAAAGTGAATTTTAAGGGATTACAAATCACAATTTTTCATATGTGTGTTTGGAGGTTTTTTTTCATTGCTTTTCCGCAAGAAAATGATTTTATTTTTTTGAATAAGTGACCAAATAACTTACATTTGCAATGTTGTGAATGCTAATTAATATTGTTTGAAAGTGTTGATTGCAGCCATTTGCCCTTCTGGGACTACAGCTATGTAAATATGTGTATCGACTCCGGAGGGGCTTTTTTATGTCCGGTATTTTCCTTTCTCAATTGAAATCCTATTACAAGGCAAAAAAAATGGTGGATAATTTCTTACCCACCATCATATCTTGATATTATTATTGTAGTTATTCAACAATCAATTTAGTGTTCTGTATTTGATCTTCAGTTTCCATTTTTATAAAATAAATTCCTGAAGACAAGAAATCTAAGCTGATACTTTGACTTGTATTTATTAGTTCTTGAAATAGCGCTTTTCCTTCTATATTCATGATCTCCAAATTCATTGCCTCTCTAGAATTATTTAAATCTATTCGAATAATATCAGACGCAGGATTAGGGAATACTTTAAATAGATCTTCGGTCAAGGCCTTTTGTGTAGAAGTCAAGCCACTAGCACTAGAACCTGCATTCATCATTTCTCCTGTATCCATATTCTGAACAAATGCAACCATCTCTAATTGGTCCATCTCAGTATTTACTGGAATCGCTAAACTATAATTTAATGTCTGGCTTGCAATATTCATATCAACAATGTCCCCACCTAAGTCAGATGCAAAGGCTCTGAAGACATTATAGTGAACATCTTCGCCATTAGGAGCACTGTAGGCTAGTTCCTTTTCGATTACCATGACAAATAGTCTAAATTCAGCTGCTGCTGCCTGACTTAAATTTTCAATTTTAACCTGACTATTTAGATTGGTGCCATCATTTACCATATCTAGTGAAACGGAGACACTGCTCATTTGAGCTACTTCCGTATCTAAACTTGTTTGACTTAATAAAGCGCCTCCAACTGGTATGGCCGACCCATTCATTGCTAATCTAGGAGACCCAGAAAAACCATAGTATGAAGAGCGAGCACTATTGCCATCTTTATCATATAGATATAATTCACAATTTGTGTAAGGGAATGGGTGATGATAAGCTACATGTATCACATCATCTGGATATTGTTCTATTAAATCAAAAAATGCTGGATTCTTATTAGCACAGATACCACATCTCGTATTTGTGAAATGTTCTAGAAAAACCATTTTTTTAGTTTCTTGGGCAAACATACTGACACTGATAGTCAATAAGAATAAGGTAAAAATTGATCTCATTTATTTAAAAATTATAATTAAGAAATACTCAGGGAAAGTCGACAAAAGTAAAACGAAATAATGCAAAGATAGTTTCCTCTTGCATTATCATATATTAGTTTTAAGTGATAATTTGAGGACAAATTTATATGATTAATAATTAATACGCTACTTATGCAGGGTAACAATAAAGATTGGGCACTTTTAATTCTACGAATTGTTTTTGGTGGATTCATGCTTTACGGCCATGGTTGGAGAAAATTGATGAAATTTTTTAGTGATGATCCTATAAAATTTGCGAATCCTTTTGGTCTTGGAGCAGAGGCTTCGCTAGGCTTGACGGTTTTTGCTGAAGTGTTATGTGCTTTTTTAATATTGATTGGATTTAAATCAAAGTGGGCAAGCATCCCTTTGATTATCACCATGATAGTAGCCGCATTCATGATACATGGCGCAGACCCATTTGGTAAAAAAGAAATGGCGCTTATATATTTAGCAGGTTATGTGGTAATAGCTTTACTTGGTTCTGGTAAATTTTCTATTGATCACTTGTTAAAGAGAAATAGCTAGTATATCGAATGGCCCGATACCTTAAGAATCTTCTTTTATTTTTCTGCTTGATTGTATCTTTTTCCTGTAAACAAGATAGCCAGCAAAATACTGAAACTATAGCTTCAAGTCTTAGCAGAGTTTACAAATCTATGCAAGGTGAAACGATGGGTACTTATTATAAAATAAGTTACTATGATAGCTTGGATAGGAATGCAAAATTGCAAAAAGAGATAGAAGCCATCTTTGCCCAACTCAACCAAGAATTGTCTACTTATATTCCTGAGTCGACCATATCTCAGTTTAATAAAACAACTGACAAATTTCAAATTCCTGGGAATGTTACTAATAATATCGCTAGAGCAAAACCACACTTTCGCATAAATTATGGAGTCGCAAAAGATATTTATAAAAAGACTCAAGGGTATTTTGATCCCACAGTAATGCCACTCGTAAATTATTGGGGTTTTGGTACAGAAGGGAAATTGGAGCCAAGTAGTATTGATTCAGTTCAAATAGAAAGACTAATGAATTATGTGGGTATGGATAAGATCCAATATCAAATGACTAAAGAAGGAAATGCTT
Organism: uncultured Saprospiraceae bacterium; assembly: GCA_937961455.1. Lineage (GTDB taxonomy): Bacteria > Bacteroidota > Bacteroidia > Chitinophagales > Saprospiraceae > CALGNN01. The sequence goes on along the minus strand of CALGNN010000029.1, from coordinate 10,665 downwards.
TTTTAATTAAAGAACATCCAAAAGCTTCAATAGACTTTAGTGCCATAGCCAAAGGTTATGCAGTTGATGAAATAGCCAATTTTTTATTGAAAGAGCGGATCAATAATTTCATGGTTGAGATCGGAGGAGAGTTGGTCCTCAAAGGAGTTAATCCCAGGTCTGAAAATTGGACTATTGGGATCAGCAAGCCAGATCCACAAGCCAAGCCTACAGAATTGTATAAGAAATTAAACTTGAGTAATCGAGCAGTTGCAAGCTCAGGAAATTATAGAAATTTTCATGTCATAGAAGGTAAGCAATATGGTCATACGATAAATCCATTTACTGGTTTTCCTTCTGTTGCCAAAGTTTTATCAACGACAGTCATTCATAAAAAATGTATCCATGCAGATGCCTATTGCACCGCCTTTATGCTAATGGATCCAGAAAAGTCCATTGAATTGGCAGAAAGGGATGAAGAAATGGAAGTCTTAATATTGTATCTTGCAGAAAACGGTGAAGTAAAAGAATTATCATCTTCTGGAATGGAAGCATTTATTCTCAATTAATCTAAAAAATGGAATTTAACTTAACAAGAGATCTCGTCTTTTTCGATGTTGAATCAACAGGTCTAAACGTAATAAAAGATAGAATTCTCCAAATTGCTTTAATCAAATATAGAGCGAAAGGAGGTGAGCCTATAGAGATGACAATGCTAATTAATCCAGGTATACCTATTCCAGAAGATGCAAGTAAAATTCATGGAATCACGCATGAAGATGTAAAGAATAAGCCAACATTTATGCAAGTAGCTGATCGCATCTATGATTTTATTGGTGATTCAGATCTGGCAGGTTACAATTCAAATAGATTTGATGTGCCTATATTAATGGAAGAATTTGCTCGTGCAGGATTTGAGTTTGAAATAGATAATCGACGCACCTTGGACATGCAGAAAATATTCTATAAGATGGAGCCCCGTACGCTTTCAGCTGCATTGCGTTTTTATCAAAATAAGGAACTAACAGGTGCACATGATGCATTGGCAGATGTGAGAGCTACTGTAGAAGTTTTTAAAGGTCAACTTACTAAGTATGAGGGCGTAGATATGATTGATCCGGAAGGAGAAATTATTCCAGCTCCAGTTAAAAATGATATGCAAGTCATTCATGATTTCACAAATGACCCAAATACGCTAGATGTCACCCAAAGGTTGAAATACGATAAAACGGGAACCATCGTTTTTAATTTTGGAAAACACATCGGCAGACCTGTAGGTAAAACCCTTTATCATGATAATGCATATTATAATTGGATCATGGAAAAGGATTTTTCTCATCAAGTCAAGAAAATGGTGACAAATATTCTAAATGATTATAGGAAAACGGTTAAAAATAATTAAGCCTCTTGCAGGCATCATAGCACTCATCTTTTTAGTTTCATCCTGCTATGTTGAAAGAGAAGGCTGCCTTGATATTCAATCCGCCAACTATGATCTTACAGCCGATATAGCCTGTGACGATTGTTGTAGTTATCCCTCACTTACCCTTTGGGTGACGCATCAAACTAATGAAGTTTTACTTTCCTTTGATTCCATCTATTTTAATGATCTAGGGCAAGGTTTTCAGTTTGTCGATTACAAACTGATTCTGAGTAATTTTAGCTTTGTAGACGATCAGCAAAAGAGCTATCAAGCATTAGACTCTACAGAAGTTGTAGGCAACGATCCAAGTAATGCCTTTTACATCAAAGATGACATTGCAGTTGTAAATCGATCAGATATTCAATATAGTCTTGGTTCATTTAATGCCTCTGGTAATTTAGAAAGTCTCTCTTTTGATTTAGGTCTTAAGTCAGAATATAGAGATATTGATTTGACTTCATTGCCGGCCGATCATCCTTTAAATGATAGTCTATTAATTGATGATGCAGGTGATATGATGAATGGCTATTTTATTTTGTCAGATATTGCTACATCTGACACGATCGTGATTCAATTGCAAAAAGATATATCCAATCAAATAATCAATTTTGATATTCAAGCCAGCGTAAATCCAGGCTTTAGTATTGAGCTCAATTTGTTAATTGATTACCTCTTTTTACTTTTTACTGCAGACATTCAAAATGATACCAATGAAACCATCTGCAATAAAATGTTGCTTAATTTGCCAACTAGCTTTATTTTACAATAATAGACAACTTATTGTTCCTGTAACCGTTATGCTTCAAAATCAATATTATGAATAAAGTATCAGCACTCTTCGCCTTAATTTCAAGCCTTATCTTGTTCTCATGCGGAGATAAAGAAAAATATAGAGATGTTGAATTGAATGTGCTAGGTATGGTCGGTTCAGAACATCTGGTCATTGGTAACTCATTCGATTTCGATGCTGGTACAGCCATAATCACTAAATCTGATTTCTATATATCAGATATTCAATTAATTGCTGATGACGGATCAACACATGATGCTTTAGATATTGGTTTTGTAGATATTTCCCTTACTCATGATAAATTAGAATCTTCGAAGATTGGAAATACATTAAATTTATCAGCTGTGCCAGTAGGGAACTATAAGCAGTTGAAAATTTCCATAGGAGTGCCTGCTGATTTAAATAGTACCATTCCAAGTGATTATCCAAATTCAAATCCATTATCAAGATCAAGTCATTATTGGTCAGCCTGGAGTTCTTACATTTTTCAAAAAATTCAAGGAAAGTATGATGCTGATAATGACGGGGTTTTAGAGACTGATTTTTTCTATCACACAGGTTCAGAAGCGCTATACGAAACACTTAGTTTTGATATTAATTTTGAAGTGGCGGATGAACAAGGCAATCAGTTAAAATTAGAAGTAGATCATAGAGCCATTCTAGGAGAAGGAACTAATTATTTAGATTTGGAAAAGAATCCTGGGCAGCATGACATTAGTGATCTTGAACAACTTCAAAAAATGACTGGTAATTTGCAATTGTCTATGAAAGTTATTCAGTAGATCAATGAGAGCACTTGTTTGGATCACTTTACTCTTTTTATACTTATGCAATAGCTCTTGCACCTTAGATAAGCTTCCCGAGAATGAGGGTGATCTAATTCATATTCCATTTGAACAAATAAGCTATAATTTGGTAATTCCAGAGTCACTCCAACCTGTAGAAATTCCAGCCAGCAATCCGTTAACTCAGGATGGAGTAGAACTAGGAAGACACTTATTTTTCGACCCTATTCTTTCTGTAGATAGCACTTTATCGTGCAGCAGTTGTCATGATCCTAAATTGGCCTTTACCGATGGTGAAATGACCAGTGAAGGTGTTACGGGTGAGCGTGGAATAAGGAGCTCAATGAGCTTAATCAATAGTGTGTATTTCAATACCGGAATGTTTTGGGATGGAAGGTCTCCAAGTTTAGAAGATCAAGCGCTTTTACCTATTGAAGATCCCAAAGAATTGAATGATGATTGGGAAAATGTTGAAGCGAAAATGCGTAGAAGTTCCTTCTATCCAGAAATGTTTAGAAAAGCCTTTGGCATTGATGATCGAAAAGAGATAACGAGGCAGCTAGCTGCAAAAGCTCTAGCGCAATATCAGCGAACACTTTTAGTCGGGAATTCAAAATTTGATAGGTTTTCTCGTAACGAGATTTTTCTAGAGGAAGATGAAAGGATTGGGTTTCAAATGTTTTTTGATTCTAGTGCTTTGTTCCCTGATGCTGAATGTGCCCATTGCCATCCTCCACCATTGTTTACAACGAATGAGTACATTAACAATGGGATAGAGCCTATTTCAGATTTAAGTGAATTTGAAGATAAAGGCAGGGGAGAAGTGTCTGGTAATTCCTTTGATAATGGCAAGTTTAGAGTTACTAGTCTTCGAAATATCGAATTATCAGCACCTTACATGCATGATGGCAGATTTGAAACTTTAGAAGAAGTCCTTGATCATTATGATCTTGGAGGTAGTGGTTTGATCAATGAAGACGAATTGATAACACCTTTAGACCTAACTGAAGAACAAAAACAACAAATTATCGCCTTTTTAAAGACCCTCACGGATACTTCTTACTACGAAAACGAACATTTTTTCTCTCCATTTGAATAATTTGTGTTAAAAGTGACAGGCATTGTACACGGTTTTGTGAATAAAACTTTCACAAAAAATACACAAATTCTAATGATAAATTATAATATAAATTACAATTGTATTTGAATATCAATGATTTATAAATAATTAAAATAACATATATAAAATATATATATGTTACAATGTTTATATTTTGTATTTGAATTCAGCTAATTCTCTACTTATTATTGTAATGTGTTAGTAAGCCACCAAGCTGAAACACTACCGAATAAAAGTTTCGGTATCAATACAGATATGTTCATGGGATTATAAATGTTATAGTAAGTTGTGCTTTAACCAGGTACAACTTACTCATAACAACTTAAATGAATCTAGTTGACATTGTTTAATAAAAAACAATGCTTAAGAGGGAAACCTCGGTCGGGTTTGAGATCCTGACTATAATATCGGATATGTTCATGGGATTATAATTTGTTGAAGCAAGCCATTTCAAATGAGAATTGGCTTGCTTTTTTTTTGTCCCTATCAGAATTGTAAAATTAATTTCAAATTCTATATACTTCTATGCAGCGTTTAATTATAATTGACATATTAGTTAGCAAGTGAGGATGTACAGCCCATTTTTCAAATTGATAATTAATTAAAGAAAATACAATGAGACCATATCTAATTTTAAGCTTTATTCTTTTAACGCTCTTTTCATGTAGAAAAGACAATATAGAATTAGTGAATACAAATATCGATATCCCTCAACCAACGATAAGTGTCGAAGTAGACGGGCATGGATTTGTTTTTGATCAAAATGGTGATGGTATAGAAGGTGCAAGTGTGAGCTTAGGAGCTGAAAATACCCTTACGAATGAATTAGGGTATTTTGAAATTAAAGCACTTACGAGAGATGATCTAGCAACTTTTAAAGTTGAAGCAAATGGCTTCTTTAGCTCATTTCCGTCTATTAGGCCCATTAAAGAAAAAACCCATCAACTTAACATACAAATGCAAAGGCGTGAACTTACTAAGACCCTATCTAGTCAAACAGGAGGGACAGCAACTTTGTCAAATGGTTCAGAAGTGAGTTTTGCAGCGAATGCTTTTGAAACAATAGATGGTACAGCATATTCGGGTAATGTGAATGTATATAGTTATTACCTAGATCCAACAAGAGAAGATCTTTATGAAGTTATGCCAGGTAACCTAACTGCTGTGAATCAAGAAAGTGAAATTCAATTGTTAGAAAGTTTTGCCATGTTGAATGTTGAATTAGAGACTGAGGCTGGAGAAGCTTTGCAAATAAATCAAGATGCTCAGTTGGTATTTGATATTCCAGAGGCATTAATAGCTAATGCCCCATCAGAAATCCCCTTGTGGTTTTTTGACGAGCAAAGTGGATATTGGGTTGAAGAAGGTAAAGCACAATTAAATAATGGAGTGTATGTCGGTGACGTTTCACATTTTACTTTTTGGAATTGTGATGTTCCCAATGATTTTATTGAATTAACAGGGCAGGTTGTAGATCCGAGAGCTGAAAGCGTTTTTCAAGTTTGTGTAACTCGTGTTTCTACAGGAACTGAAATATGCACACATACCACAGAAGATGGTTACTTCGATGGCTTTGTTCCTAATGATGAAGATCTCATTTTAAATGTTTATGACCATTGTCGTACACCTTTATACACGGCTAATATTGGTCCATATAGCGAAAACACAAATCTTGGACTTATCACCGTAAGTGCCAATTCAAGTGTTAGCTCAATTAGTGGATTAGTAGTTGACTGCGATGGAAATCCAGTTTCAAATGGAAGGGTTTACGTGAAGTTAGATAATGATCCTTTAGCTCAAATGATCACTGTAGATGCAGATGGAAGTTTTTCATCGCTTATATCAGTGTGTAACTCAACTGAAATTATCATCAAAGCATTTGATTTGGAAAATCTAATTGAATCAGATGCCTTAACTTATCCTGTGGAATCTAACATTGATATCGGAACGGTTGCTGCCTGTGGAAACCAAATTACCATAGGCGTAGAATTTGATTTTGAACCAGATTTCAACCAACTATATACTCCAGTGACTTTAACAAGACCAAGTCAAAACCCGCAAGATTCAGCTCATACATATGAGTTTGTTTACACCGCTGATTTCGGTGGGTCTAATAAAGTAATTTATACACATACCTTCATAAATTGGACAGCGAGTGCAACAAATCCACTTTGGGCAAGTGCATACAGTACAGAAATTTTTGGTGCACCTGATGAAATTTTAGTTCCTGCAGGTGGAGATATTCAAGTCTTAGAATATGGGCAAGAAGTTGGTGATGCATTTATTATAGAAATGACTAATGCAAATGCAACAATCGAAAATACTCAAACAGGTGAGGTTACTACTTATGCAGGAGGTGTGATCAGATTTTCTGGAGTCATTCAATAAAGATGATAGAGCAATCACTTATTGATAATTGTAAAAAGAAAATTAGCAGTGCTGAAAAAGAACTCTTCTTCAGCACTGCCCCTTTGGTCAAAAGTATTTGTAGAAGGTATGCATCTAATGCAGAAGAAACGCAAGACTTTCTGCAAGAGTGCTACATTCAAATTTTTTCAAAAATAACTTCTTTTGATTCTGATAAAGGTGCATTCAAATCCTGGATGTGCAAAGTTTCTATCAATACTATTTTGATGCTTTTAAGGAAGAAGAAAAGAAGTACTCAATTAATTTATGTAGACTTTCTTCCAGAAAAAAAGGAAGAAGCATCTTTACTTGAATCAGCCAGCCTCGATCAAATTGTGGCTATAATACAAAAGCTACCTATCGGTTATCGAACAGTGTTCAATTTAGCAATAATTGAGAACTGGACTCATGAAGACATTGGAAAAGAACTGAACATTAAAGCTAGCACTTCGCGTTCTCAATTAACAAGGGCAAAAGCAATGATTAAGCAAAAATTATCTCAACAGTTAAAAGAAAATTATGTACAACGATTGGCATAAACTACAAAATAGATTTCAAGATGATAGCCCTTCTATGGATCTTGAAAAAGCTTGGTCTTCTCTTGAAGCCGAACGCCAAAGTCGAGAAAATAACGGTGGAGCTAATCGGAAATACTATTGGCTCTTATTGGGTTTATTGTTGCTTATTGGTTCTGTATCCATGTATTTTTCTCAAGATGCAATGATTCAGCATGTAACTACGCAATTAGAGCTTGATAAGATAAACAATCCATCAGGCCAAACTGAAGTAAAAGCTGTTGGCATTGATCACCATGAAAGGAAAATAGTAAAGGCTGAGAAGGGAATTATTGAAAAACCTAAACAAATTGAAGTATCTAAAAATGATATTGCGGGGAGTAATTCAAATGAAGAAAAATTAACAACTACGAGCTTAATTAAGGAGCAAAAATACACACAGAATCAAAACATAAATTCGGAAGCTTTAATAAATAATAATACAACAAGGTCCATTAATGTTAATGCATCAAATTCATCAATTGTAGTAACGGATGAAAAACCCATTGCTGTTATAGGAATCACAAACAAAGCAGTTTTGAATGCTACAAATGAATCTATACAAGAAAATGCTAAGATGTCAATTCGTAATGTAACATCTGCTTATCATATTCCTTTTTTGAATCCTAGTGAAGTAAACAAGCATAACTCAAATCTTGCTCTACCTTCCGCTAAATTTGATTTTAATAAGGAACCCCGAAACGCCTTGGGCTTATCATTTTCTTATGGTTTAAATATCAGAGCACTAGAGAGTACTGATAATGCAAATGATACTTGGGTTGAAAAAAGAAATCAATTAGAGCAAGCAAAGGACGCGTATGGGGTAGAATTATTTTATCAAAAGTTTCTTACAAAAAGATTCTTTATCACAGCAGGATTAAATTATACCAGATGGACTGATCAACTCAACTATGAGTATACCGAAGAACGAATGGTAAGTGTGGAAGATGTTGTTGTTGAAATCAAATATTTAAGTGATGGGACAATTGAGGAAATGTTGGGGACCGTCGATGGCACAGAATCCCAAGATTATATTGCAACAGTTTGGCAAAAGCAAAATTACCTCTCTGTGCCTATTTTATTTGGAAGTCATTTTTCTTTTGATCAAAAATCCGGTGTAAATCTAGCATTGGGTGTTCAAGTTCCAATTTATAGAACTGTCGTTGGGCGAACTGTAGATAGGTCAAATACAGATTATGGAATTGAGCTCATCAATCCTGAAATTTTTAAGAAAAATGGTCCAGTGCAATTTCTTGCAAATGTTTCTTATGTGCAATCGATTGGAAAAACCAGTAGCTTCCATTTTGGTCTTAAAGGTGGTTTTGATCTTTCTTCAAGAATTAATGAATCAGAAGGCTTCACGCAAAAGCATTATGGAATACAACTGTCAACTGGGATAGCTAAATTATTCTAAGCCTTTATGCTGCCCTGAATTGGCCTGTCTTTAATTTGCAAATATCTTTCAATTTCTTGTTCGATGTATAATTGAGACTCCTTATTCAAGCCTTTGATTAAGATGAATTTAGTTCCATTTTTATCAATGGCATATAAAGCATACGCGTAGCTAGGCACCCCGTTGGTGGTGCTTGACACATATTTTGTCACATACAATTGATCAAGGTCGTCAGCATCTAACTCAATCTTGCTTTTACCAGGAGTTGGAAAGGGTCGGGTGTTAATTTCAATTCTTTTGTCCGTCACAGAAATATTTGTCCTATTAAAAAGCTGCGCAAAAATATTGTATAACAAGCCTAAGCCCACTGCAATATGTGCTCCCGCAAAAAGCAAAATCTGAGCCTGTCCAGCCATGATGCCACCAATCACAAAAGGTAATAAAAAGAGATTCCAAACTAGCGTAAATACTACCATCATAGGTTGAATGGATTTAGTCCACTTCACTTCAATGTCTAATTCCGATCTAAGATTTAAAACCTCCATCCCTTCAGGTATAAGCATTTCTGGTCTGCCCTCTCTAAAGTCAAAATCATCTTCAAAGCTGAATACATGATTGCAATTTTCACATTTAGCAATGGTTTTTGAAATATTGATATCTTTTGCTGCAACAAAAAAGTTACAATTAGGGCAAGTTAAAAGATGGTGGTACTTTTCCTTTGTAGCTATTTTAGTCTCACGCTTAGTATTCATGTTGTCCTACAGTTTACATTTTATATTATGTAATACATTATAATTAAATTATGTAAAATTAATGATGGTTATTTATTATATTTGAGCTATATATGTGACGTTGTCCCCATCTCACCTCTAAGAATTATCAACCCGTTTTTCAAAAAAAATTGAAACAAAATTATTATATTTTAAGTGAACCAGTTTCACTCTGTTTAATTTTTTAAATAAACAACTACTATTTTATGAAGCAACAATTTCAATTGGGATTGAGCGCGAGCCGCGTTCGGTCTTTAAACATTAGCCTATTTTTTCTAATGGGTTTGATGCTTTCACTTCAGCTAAATGCTGAATCTAATCCAACTTCTTTCGAGGCTTTATTAGGATATGAATGCCATTGCAGTTCAGATCTTGATGAAACATTATGGAATCTAAATCCTGATACTGGAGATAATATCCAAGTAGGACCTTATAACAATGGGGTTGATCAGGTAGAAGCTATTCAATGGAACATTGATGGCACAATCTTATATGGCGTAGATGCTGGTACCTTTGGTACAATCAATGACCAGACTGGTAACTTTACTGCTTGTGGTAATACCATAGGTACAGGAAGTGGTGCATTAGGTCACATAGCATTTACAGACATAGATGGTCTTGCTTTACACAGAACTAATGGAAACTTATACGCCTCACACAGAGTTGTTGGTGGCGATGATGTTTTATTAGTCATTGATCCTGCTACCTGCTCATTTGTGCCTGGTGCATTTGGAGGAGATGACTATGTTGTTATTTCAGGTGCTGGAATATTAGAAGACATTGATGATTTAGCGGTAGACCCTGCGACAGGAGTTCTATATGCAGCTAATGTTATTACTAATAATCAAGCGCCTAGTCAATTGGTTACAATTGATATAAATACCGGACAGGCTACTATTGTTGGTCAATTGGGAGATGACATGGAAGGTCTTACTTTTAGACAAAATGGAGATCTTATTGGTGTTACCGGTGAAGATGGTAATAGCCCTAATAGCTATTTCACAATTGACAAGACCAATGCAAGTACCGCCTTAATGGGTACTTTCAATGGAGGTGGAGATTTTGAAGCTATTTCTTGTAAAATAGATTTGACCCCACCACTAGATCCTGATTGTTATGCAGGGGCTGATGGTACAAGTGAAAACTTGTGGGCATTTGATTCTGGAAATGGAGACAATGGTCTTGTAGGTTCTTTTGGTGCTGGAATTGATCAAATTGAAGCAATAGAATACAGCCCTGATGGTACAGTTATATATGGAGTAGATGGAGGTACCTTTGGTACTTTAGATCCTGCAACAGGAGCTTTTTCTGCTTGTGGTGCTCCTATAGGAACAGGTAATGGACCTAATGGTCCTGTTGCTTTTACTGATGTTGATGGTTTGTCAATACAACAATCAACTGGGATTTTATATGGTTCACACAGATCTACAACTGGCGATGATTAC
>CALGNN010000028.1 GCA_937961455.1 uncultured Saprospiraceae bacterium | reverse complement strand
ACAAAGTAGGGAAAGACGTTTAGGACATCGCTTTTTAGGATTTATAGATTCTAATGGAAATAGTGAAAACCTATTGCTCAAGCATCTTCCAAAATTGGGAAAGATTCAGGACATGGATCGAATCATAGTCGAAAATAAGATAGAAGAAATCATTATTGCGATTGAAACTTCCGAACATCAGAGTCTAAGAAAAATCTTAAACATACTTTTTGACTATTCTGACCAATTACTTATTAAGATCATTCCTGATATGTATGATATCCTATTAGGCAGTGTGAAAATGAATTATTTATACGGAGCTGTTCTTATTGAGATCGAACCCAATTTGTTGCCTAGATGGCAAGCATTGTTCAAGAGATCGATGGATATATTTGTTTCGGCTATTGTCTTATTGATTTTGTCTCCCTTATTCATTTATATAGCTATCCGAGTAAAATTTTCATCAGATGGTCCCATTGTATACCGTCAGGAGCGCATAGGATTTAATGGGAAGCCTTTTACCATTAATAAATTTAGGTCTATGTATCTGGATGCTGAAGATGGAGGTCCAGCACTGAGTAGTGAGGAAGATGACCGATGTACACCTTTTGGACGAATTATGAGAAAATGGCGTCTTGATGAACTTCCGCAATTATGGAATGTCATCATAGGAGATATGTCGATTGTTGGTCCAAGACCGGAAAGATCCTATTACATCGAAAAGATTATGGAACAAGCGCCTCATTACAAACATCTTTTAAAGGTGCGACCTGGAATTACATCTTGGGGACAAGTAAAGTATGGCTACGCATCCAATGTCGAGCAAATGATACAAAGACTGAAGTTTGATATTTTATATATAGAAAACATGAGTCTTGGTTTAGATTTTAAAATCTTATTCTACACCATTTTAGTCCTAATTCAAGGAAAAGGTAAATAATAAACCGTTGATGTTAAATTATATACCGTTGGTTGAATGATCTCAACACCTTCGGTACAATTCCCGTTATTTTGATGTATAAACAAGCATTGAACCCCAAGTTCCAAATTTATCCAACTTAAATCCTTAGCAATAAGGTAAAATGATTAGGCCCATTTTGTTAACTTGGGATACCTCTTTAGCTAGGGGTATCCTTTTTTTATGAAGTATATTTTACTACTCACATCATTGTTTTTTTTCTTAGGTCTTAGCAACATTTTTGGCCAGCGTTTCGAAGTAATCCAAGAAAAGGTGATCGCTTCAGAAGATGGATTAGAGGACAGACATGTCAAACAATTAGACAGAGATCAAAGTGGTCAGTATTGGTTTTTAAACGGAGGTAAACTTCAAGAATATGATGGAGATCAATTCATTGGAACCTTTGGTAATGATTTGCCTAGGAGCATTGCTAAATTTTCTTTATTTGCAAATGAGGTGTTTGCGCAAACAGGAGATGTACTATTTCAATTAAAAAAAGAAGAGGGGAGATTTAAAGAATGCTCTGGTATTCAAAATAATGTTCGAGATCTATTAAACATAGAAAATGAATTCTATGTGCTTTGTGCAGAAGATCAATATGGCAAAAAAGATGCTAAAGGAAAAGCTATAAAGAGAGAAAATCAACACAGCATTTATCGTTATGATATGGCAGTTGATAGTTTTGATCTTGTTCATGAATTTACAGATACCCTATCATTCAAAACTTTCACAAAAAATGCATCAGAATGGATATTCTTAGTTGATGCAAATCTTCGAATCAACCAAGGAAAAACGCATCAACTCATTCAGCCAAATTATAAAAAGTCGCAGCTTAATAGCTATCCCACAATTCTAAAAACAACAAAAAGGGGAAAGACTTATTTTTCTTTTCGCGATGGATATGGCTATTATAAATTACTTCCTGACAGGACGATCGAACATGTCCCAAATGACAAGCAATTGATCAATATAAGCGAAGACTTGCAGTCTAATATCATTTTGCTTTTTGGGAATACAAGTGATAAGAGGGTGAAAGAATTGCAAATTTTGAGCAAAGCTGACAGTATCATACACTTGCCAAATGTGTTAGAGCGCAATGAATTTCTCATTGATGTATACTCTGAAGATATGTTTAATGAATTACTCTGCAGCAGTCATTATGGTGTATACCATTACAAATTTAATAACTCTGGGATATTGAAATTTGGACAAAATCCAGCTAGAAGTAAAAGTGAATTTGGAGCGATGACTAGATTTGTATACGGAAACAATGATTCAACTATTTATTATATAAATGAAACTGCTGGTCTACATGAAATGTCATCAGCTGGTGTCAATGATGTAAGCATCTTAGACAACAGCCAAAGGAATAAAGGTTACACAAGATCGTACTATGACCCAGAAACTAATTTGAGCTGGATTCTGGAATTTCAAGGAAGGGAGGGGAGCATCTTAGCTTATGATCATAGTAGCAATACTTTTGAAAAGTATCCATGCAGAGGAAGGACAGAAGATGTCAAGCGATTCGATGAGGATCATCTTGTAATCGTTGGATACTACATTAAGAACAATGTTAGAGATAGAGGATATGGATATGTCAGTTTGATAAACACCAAAACAAAAGAACAAAGGCATATGGAGTTTGGTCTTGATACCGTATTTAGATCTGTTGTGGTAGATGAGTGTTTGTGGCTTGGTACATCGAGCAAAGGCTTAATTAAGTTACCCATTTTTAATGAACGTGCAGGTATGAAAACGATCGAAGGTACTGAAGGTCTTCATGTTAAAAATATTGAAAAAATTGATGGATCTTTATTTCTTAGTACTTATGGCACTGGCTTACTAAATCTAGATATAGAAGGTAAATTGATCAAGCAAGCAGACATTAATAATTCTTTGAATAATAATCAAGTAGCTGGAGTTGTCAAAGATTACAAAGGCAATTATTGGGTTTCAACATTTAATGGTATTGATTTATTAAACCAAGATTTTAAAAATATAACCCATTTATCTGCCAAGGATGGTTTGCCTTCGCATGAGTTTAATGGAGGCGCATATTGTAGTTTTGATGGACAAATTTACTTTGGATCCATCAATGGCGTATGCCAAATTGATCCCAAAGCTTTTTATGAAAGCTACATTCCGGAGGGATATTTTATTACAGCACTGAGATCCATTAAAAACAATAATGAATTGCTATTTTCTAAGAATGAAAACACCTACAGTGTTAAAGGTATTCCAGATCAAATACGTTTTAATTTAAGAGAATTCGGATTTAGTGAATCGAAGGATTTTAATATTCTAAAAAAGCTTGAAGTTTTCACCAATCCCAATATTGGTGAGATTGTAAGAGAAGGGGATGAGATTGTAATCAACCATCCAAAGCAAGGATCCTTTCAGTTAATTGCTAAGAATAGAAAATCGAATAAGGATGAATTTGAGTTAGCAACACTTGAAATTCAAAGAAACTGGGATCAAATTTTACAAAATATTTTAATCGCCATATTGACCTTGGCAATCTCATTTTTTGTTGCAAGGCAAATTATCAGGAGGAATAATAAAGTAGCACAAGAGAGGACAGAATTGAATCAAAGAATTGCTGAAACTAAATTGGAAGCTCTGAGATCACAAATGAATCCGCATTTCATTTTTAATTCATTAGGGGCGATACAATATTACATCCAAAACAATGAAAAAAATATAGCAGCTAAATACCTCTCAAAATTTGCAAAGCTTATGAGGCAGTTTTTAGAGGCATCCAAACATGAGCGTGTTTCGTTACATGATGAAATTGAAACGCTTAGCTTATATTTGGAATTAGAAAAGTTAAGGTTTGAAGACAAATTTGAATATGATATAGATGTCGACGAGGATATAGATCTATATGATTTTGAAATTCCTTCAATGCTTATTCAACCTTTTATCGAGAATGCCCTTTTACATGGAGTAAATCATTTGGAGACCAGACAAGGTTTTATACAAATGTCTATTGATAAGGTAAAGGGAGGGATATTATGTGTGGTTGATGACAATGGAGTAGGAAGAGCTAAAACTGAGGAGATTCAGAAAAAATCAGTAAAAAAGCATAAATCTCGAGCCACTCAAATAATAAATGAACGATTGGCCGTGTTGAAAAAAGATGAAGACTTAGAAATCGACATTAAATACATAGATAAATTAGATGAAGAAGGAAAAGGATTAGGAACCATGGTGAAAATTTTTATTCCTTCTTAAGCATATATGATTAAAGCGATAATAATAGACGACGAAATTAAGCTTGCAAAATTTTTGCGACAGGTCATCATTGACTTAGATCCAGAAATTGAAGTGTTAGAGATTTTTACCGAAGCTGAGAAAGCCTTGGATCAGATTGATACCTTAAAGCCTGAGATTATTTTTTTGGATATCGATATGCCTAAAATGTCAGGTTTTGATTTTTTAGTAAAAGTTGCTCGTCCAGATTTTGAGATCATATTTGTCACTGGGCATAATGACTATGCTATACAAGCTTTCAAATTTTCTGCTTCAGGATTTGTTTTAAAGCCTGTAGATGTAGATGATTTAAAAGAGGCCATCACTACAGCAAAGTTGAGATTAAAAGAAAAAATCAGCTTAGAAAAAAATCGCATTTTAATCGAAAATTTAGCTGACCACAAAAAGAAACATAGAAAGATTGGCATCCCAACAATGGATGGCTTAGAATTTACCGAAGTAGATAAGATCGTTCGTTGTGAAGCACTACAAAGAATAACAAGAGTGATTATTGAAGGAGAGCAAAGTGTAATAAGTTCATACAATATTGGCGAGTTTGTTAAGCTGCTTTCTGGTCATTCCTTCTTTAGTGTTCATAAGTCTCACCTTATCAATTTGAATAAAATTAAAAAGTACTATAAGGATGGTACGATAACTATGGATGATGGATCTACGGTGCCCTTAGCTCGTAGACGTAAAAATGATTTTCTAGAAGTCATAAATAAAATCAACTAAAACACTCCCGTATATACAGGCATGGCTACCGTTCGTTCGATAGGCCCTATAATTCTTGCTGGATCAGATAAATTTGTGGAACAACACTTTTATCATGAAAACCATTTCAGCTGTTATCATTGATGATGAACCAAAATCTTTGAAACTTATTCAAAATTTGGTCACAGAAATTGATGAAAATATCCATATATCAGACCTCATAAGAGATCCTTTTCAGGCGATTGATGTTCTGAATGTACTCCAACCAGATCTTATTTTTTTAGACATAAATATGCCTGGCCTATCTGGATTTGATCTTCTCTCAAAACTTATTAATCCGCAATTTGAAATCATTTTTATCACAGGCTATGATCAATATGCAATGCAAGCCATTAAGCTTTCAGCTTGTGGATATATTTTAAAACCCATTGATAAAGATGATCTTGAAACAGCCATTACACTAGCAAGAGCTAGGATTGAACTAAGAGTATCCTCCATTAGAAATAAAGTGCTACTGCATAATGTAGCACATTCAGACCATTACAAAAAAATTGGACTTCCTTGCTCAACCGGAATTGTATTTGTCCAAGCCAATGATATTTTATGTTGTGAAAGGGCACATAAAAAAGTGAAGTTGACATTGCATAATGACGAAATCATTTACTGTGACTATAGCTTAGGTGAGTTGAATAAAATCCTTTCTCCTCTTGGGTTTTTTAAATTGGTCCATGCAGTAATATTTAATTTAAACCATAGAGATCACATATTATTCAAGTCTGACCAAATCATAGCTAGTAAGACGATGGCAATGAGTGTTTAAAATAAATCATTATGACCTTTTATGTCCCAAATCATACCGATGGTTCAATAGGGTGCACCTAACAATTAAAAAATAAGCAATTTTAGTTCAAAGGAGCTAAATGAATCAAATTGATGATTACAAACTTATTGACAAAGTGAACTTTACCACTAGAGATGAAGAATCCTATGATGTGGTAGTATGGCTCAATACTGGAGAAATCTATTATGGGAGTGTGCTAAATATGAAAGCCGTGCTCAAGCGCGTATACAACAAATATAAAACCCAACATAAATATATGTATGCCCCAAATTCGGTGATAACCGAATCTGTAACAAGCCAATCCATTAAACCCTTACTGGAAGAAATGATCTCAAACGGTGATTTCTTCCAGATTTTTAAAAAAAACAATTGATATGACTAGTAATTTATCCAAAAGAGAATTTGAGATTCTAACATTGATTTCTCAAGAAATGTCATCCGATGAAATTGCTGAAAAATTGTACATCAGCGCAAATACAGTGAAATCGCACCGAAGAAGTTTATTAATTAAACTTCACGCAAAAAATACCGCTGGTTTAGTAAGAAGAGCATTCGAATCAGGAGCTCTTTAAGGCCTACAAGATAAATCTATCTATACGTTAAGACTGGCTGAGCAAATGTGCTCAGCCAGTCTTTTTTACATTCGTTTTTTTAAAGAATCAAATGCTTGATGCCGTTCAATAGCCAAGTTGATCAACTGGTCTACTAAGTCATCATTTTGAATTCCTGTTTCTTTCCACAATGTTGGATACATGCTTATACCTGTAAAACCTGGAATGGTATTGATTTCATTTACAAACAGTTCTCCATTTTCTTGCAAAAACATATCCACTCTGCTGAGTCCAAAGCACTCCAATTGGATATACACTTCAACGGCAAACTTTCTAATTCGATCTGAGCTTGCCTCATCTAATTCTGCTGGAATCATTAATAAAGCTCCATCATCAGACAAGTATTTACCTTCATAAGAATAGAAGCCATCCTTTGGTACAACTTCCCCAACAATGGAAGCCTTTGGATTCTCATTACCCAAAACAGCTACTTCAATTTCTCTGCCGATGACTCGAGACTCAATAAGGACTTTGTCGTCAAACTCAAATGCAAAAGGAATGGCTTTTTGATAAGAGGCTTCATCTTTCACAAATGTGATTCCCACAGAAGAACCTAAATTTGCAGGTTTTACAAAAAGTTCAGGACCTAGTTGCTGACTTATCTCTTCATATGTAGGAATATCACCTACAGATTTTCTAAGAGTCACAAAATTAGCATTGCCAATATTTGCATCTCTCAATAAACGCTTCATGATATCCTTATCCATGCCCATAGAAGAGCCTAAGACATCTGGTCCGACACAGGGGAGATTTGCCAATCTAGCAAGACCTTGTATGGAGCCATCTTCTCCAGCTCCTCCATGCAAGACTGGGAAAAGCACATCAATCTTTGCAAGGGTTTTACCAGTGGCTCGCTCTAATAAACAATGGTCGTTGGTAATCACAGATAGCGTGCATGGACAACTTAAATCTTCTAATGCGATTTGATGTGCATTTCCAGGATTATTAACTTTTATTTCAGATCCATGGTAATACCAAACTCCATCTTGATCAATGGCAATCATCACAGCTTGATACTTATCTTTATCTAGCGATTTGAAAATATTTTCAGCAGATAAAAGGGATATCTGATGCTCCGTTGATTTGCCACCATATAAAATGGCAACATGAATCTTTTTATCCATAATTATGGCAATTTGTAATTGTAAACAAGTAAAGAATATTTGTGCTTATTTCATAATGTTTAGGATTTACAAACGTTTCTAAAGAGCGGTTTATTTATGATTTTATTTTAATATTGCAGATGAAATGTAATTTCAGTTTTCTTATACTTTTATTTTCATTTTTCACGCTAGCGGGCCAGGATTTAGTCGTGGACAAAATTTCTGGAGTTTCTTCTTCAGAATATGTAAGTGACATCCATAAGCAAAAGGATGGCGGCTTAATAATTGGAGGTGATAAGGGCGTTTATCAACTTTATGGATCTGATGATTTTGCATCTTCCTTTAGTAAAAAAAGAAATACGATTGCTCTTACCACTTCTCGATCAGGAGATTTATTTTCGATTCATGCAGATCAGCGCGTTTACAAGAATCAAGATGAAATCTATAATGTCAAAGGTGGGAAAATAGCATTAAAAGATATCGCCATTCATAAATCAAAATTATGGATCGCCAGTTCTAATGGAGTATTTTGTATCAATGGTTCAACGGCTAAATTGTTAAAGCATTATACAACATCCAACTCTCAATTGCTGTCCAACAAAATTAATTTCGTTTTTAATGATGCGAATGATGTGCTTTGGATAGGGACTGACAAAGGGTTAACAAGGGTGAAAAATGATCGATGGAAAACTTATGAAGATGATGCCTCTTTCCTTGCAATTGCAGAGAATGATGAGGGAACTTGGATCGTAGCAGACAAAGAATTATGGTTAATAGATCGCGGAAATCGGTGGTATCCTGCTGCACTGCAAAAAGGCCTATTTCAAGGGAAAGTAAATGATATCATCTTAGATAAAAGTGGCAATTTATATGTTGCCTCAGATATCTTGGTAAGATTTAATCCCTATGATAATATTGTTGAACAATGGGGGAATACCATTGGCTTGGTTGCACAAAAATGTCTAGCACTTGAGTCGGATGACGACGGTGCTATTTATGTTGGGACCGCTAGCGCGGGTCTGTATAAAATCTATGAAGGTGTAGAAAAGCTAAAGCAGCTTCGAATTTTAGGCCTTATCGAAAATGAAATAAAATGTATAGGTGATTCTGGGGGGAGTATCATGGTAGAAGCTTTTGGAGGAACAGCGCCTTATACTTATCAATGGACTGATCCAGCCTTGGAAGGAAACAACCCACAAAACCTTGTTGCTGGGATGTATCAAGTGACCGTTACAGATAGTATTGGTCAAACTGCGATTGAAGAGATCAATCTGAATGCACCAGAAAAGTTTGATTTTACCATAAGTGATAGAAAACCGGTTTCAGATATCAGTGAAAAAGATGGTTTTGCTAATATCAGTGTTTCTGGAGGAAGCTACCCTTATTCGATTACGTGGGCTAATGGTGAAAAAGGACCCATTGCCAAGAAACTTTCACATGGTCAAAATGAATTTACTGTCGTAGATGCCAATAATTGTATTTGGAGAAATGCGATTGAAATTGCAAAACCTAAATTACTTCCTGACCTCAGTATGGAAGGACTGGAATTAGGGCAAACCCTACAAATAGAAAATCTATTTTTTAATGCAGACAGTACCAGTATTACTGAAAGAAATTATGGTCTTTTAGAAGAGATCTATGAATTTTTAGACACCAATAAAGGAGTTGTTATTGAAATAGGAGGGCATACGAATAACATACCTCCAGATGAATACTGCGATAGATTGTCTTCTGCAAGAGCTAAAAGTGTTGCACAATTTTTGTATGATCTTGGAATTGAAGAGGGTCGTATTGCATACAAAGGTTATGGCAAAAGGAATCCAATTGCTAGTAACGATAATGTTGCAGGCAGAAAGAAAAATCAAAGAGTTGAGATAAAAATTCTCAATTTGGAATAATCTCAAATCCTATAAGAATCCCAAGCCCAAGTTGATTTATATAAGTTTAGAAAGGTCTTGAATCAAGTAGATTTTTTGCATTATTTTTTATTCAAAATTAAAGCTTGAAAAATACCTTATCTTAAAAGAACATATGTTGTTGATTAGGTCTTATTATAATGAAATACTTTTAAGTCAAATAGTCACATGAAAGGAATAGTTTTTACAGAGTTTTTTGAATTAGTCGAAGATAATTTTGGTTACGAAATGGTAGACAAGATTATCATTAATACAGATTTACCTTCTAAAGGAGTATATACCGCGGTGGGCACTTACTCCCACACAGAGATTGTAATACTACTCATGGAATTGAGTAAACAAACAAAAGTGTCTCCAGGAGAATTGCTTCGGCTTTTTGGACACAAACTGTTTGATACATTTAAAAATTCCTATGGAATGTTTTTTGAAAAACCAACCAGTTCCTTTGAATTGCTAACCTCCGTAGAAGAATACATTCACGTCGAAGTGAAAAAGTTGTACCCAGATGCAACACTACCTTCTTTTGATACAGAGATGCTCAATGAGAAATCATTGAAAATGGTCTATAAAAGCGAGAGGAGTATGTCTATGTTGGCTAAAGGTCTCATTGAGAAATCACTAGAACATTACGAAGAAAAAGGTGAAATACAAATGACACCTATGAATGAGGAAGGTTCAATAGTGGAATTTATCATAACACTTAGCTAAGAATTTGGATCCCGAAATATTACTAAGGAAGTTAGAGAGAGAAAAATCATCAAGGAAAGAAGCTGAAAGAATCCTTGAGGAAAAAGCATTTGACCTTTTCAATGCCAATAAAGCTTTATCTGATTTAAATAAAAATTTACAACAAGAAATAGAAAGACGGACACTAGAGCTTGCAACTAGTGAAGAAAAATATCGTCAGCTTGTAGAAACTGCTGGAGACATTATTTATCAAACAGATCAGTTTGGAACTTTTACATTTATCAATGCCACAGCAATAGAAAAATTTGGATATAGTGAAAAGGCCTTCATAAATGAATCATTTTTAAATTTTGTCCGCGAAGATTATCAAGAGGAAGTTGGTGCATTTTATTGGAAGATGCTTCAAACTGCTATTGACGAATCTTACAATGAATTTCCTGTATTGGCAAAAGATGGCTCAAGTGTTTGGATTGGACAAAATGTTAAAAGAAGAGAAGATGAAGATGGCCAAATTTCTTTCAATGCAATGGCTAGAGATATTACCTCTCGAAAGAAGGCCGAATTTGCAGCAGAAAAATTAAGAGAAGAATTAGAGCGTTCTAAACACATTGCCGAAGAAGCACGAAATGCAGAGACACAATTTTTGGCAAATATGAGTCATGAAATTCGAACTCCTATTAATGCCATTATCGGAATGTTACATCTTTTGGATGATACTTCCTTGACAGAAGAGCAAGATGAATATGTAAAAATTCTATTGAGCTCATCTAAACTGTTACAATCGTTAATCTCTGATGTCTTGGATTTAAGTAAAATCGATTCAGGATCTATGGAGTTGAATTTAAAGCCTTGTAAAATTGGCTCCTTGGTTAAATCCCTAATGAATACTTTTCAAACTAAAGAAGATAGTAAAGACTTAGCCTTCATGTGGGAGATCGATAGCAACCTGGCCTTAAGTTATGAATTAGACCCTTTGTTTTTGAATCAAGTCCTAATCAACTTGGTAGGTAATGCTTCAAAATTTACGGAGGAAGGAGAAATACGAGTTGTTGTTTCATTAATAAAAGCTGGCACTGAGAAAGACATCATTCGATTCCAAGTAAATGATACTGGAATTGGAATTACTAAAGAAGATCAAATCTTGATTTTCGAAGAATTCAAACAGTCTCACAATGATATGCGAGAAAAATTTGGAGGCACAGGTCTCGGTCTTGCCATATCAAAGAAGCTAGTTGGAAAAATGGGTGGCGCACTTCAAGTAATAAGTGAAGTTGGAAAGGGAAGTCAATTCTTTTTTGAACTTGAAGCTAAAAAAATAGCAAGCAGTAAAATAGAAGCGATGGCTGCTAGCGAACTGAGTTCCACAGATATATTTAGAACAGATTATCCTATTTTAATTGCTGAAGATAATTTGATCAATCAGACTTATATTTCCCGATTAATGCAAAAGTGGGGCATCACTCATGATATTGCAAACAATGGCTTAGAAGCTGTTGAAATTTGTAAAAGCAAAAGCTATGGTCTGATCTTTATGGATATCCAAATGCCCGAAATGGATGGGATCACTGCAACCAAAGAAATTCGAAAAGAGGGCTTAAATGCGCATAGCATCATTATAGCTTTAACAGCTAGTCCTTTACTGTCTAAGATGCAAGAAAGCATGTCAGCTGGTATGAATGACTTTTTATCAAAACCTTTTAACCCAAGCCAGTTGAAGGAGATGATGATGAAGCATCAAAATACCATAGGTGATGCAAACGAAGCAATAGTAGAGGATTTATCAGAATTTAGTTTTGCTACAGATTTTGATGCCGAAACCCTAAATATGTATTTCGGAGAAGATTTAGAATATGCTTATACCGTATTTAACCTTTTAGTAGAAACGCTGCCAGCTGATATTGAAGCGGCTAAAACAGCATACGAAACTAAGGACGGAGATCAACTGGGAAAAATATTACATAAAATTGCACCTTCTATGCAAATGATTGGCTTAAATCAATTACATACCAATATGCATGCAGTTGAAAATCTACTCAAGGAAAGTAAATTTGACGAAGGTTTTGAAAAATATAGTTTAACTAAAATTCAACTTGATAAAGCCTTTACACTTATTTCAAATGAACGACAAAGACTCTTAGTATTCAATAACTCCTAACATGCAACTATCCACCATTGTCATTGATGATGACGCTATCGCAAGAAAATCACTTGAACATTTATGTGGGAAATCTACACAGGTAGAATTGATCAAAAGTTTTGAAGACGCCCCTACAGCTCTTCAGTACCTAGAAACTGAAAATGTTTCCCTCATTATTCTCGATGTTGAAATGCCTGGAATGACAGGGCTTGAGTTTTTAGATAAACTTACAGTACTTCCACAGATCATTATCAGTTCTTCTGAAGCTGGTTATGCCTATGATGCCTTTGAATATGATGTAGTTGATTTTTTAAAAAAACCAGTAAGCCAAAGCAGATTTTTAAAAGCCATTCAAAAGGTGGTTGATTTTGAAGAACGCTTACATACAACCGCACATCTATCAACAGAAAAAGAGATTTATATTAAGTCTGATAAAAAGTATGTTCGATTAGCTTATGATGACATTCTTTATTTTGAAAATGTAGGGGATTATGTAAAAGTTATAAGTGCGAAAGGGGTTTTTGTAATCTACGGAGCCTTGAAAGCCATAGATGAAAAAATCAGTAACCCAAGATTGTTAAAAGTGCATCGATCTTACATCGTTAATATGGATAAAATAAAGGACATAGAAGAAAACACCATTGTTATTGATAAGAAAGTCATTCCGGTAAGTAGGGCTCATAAGCCCATTCTAATGAAGTCACTTAATATTCTATAAGTTGGTAAAGTTGTAAGACAGTTTTATACCAAACATTTGAAATCTAAACCCTCCAACAGAAAGTCTTGATGCATTCGTCAATTGATACTGCCCTGATACAACCATCTTAGATTTAAATCGGTAACCCAATTCTGCGTTAATTCTAAAGGTGTTCTCTTGTTCAAGAGATGCAACTTTTTGTTTACCTGCAGCTAGTTGTAATTGGTATAATATTTTTGCGCGTTCCATCTGAGTATTATCTAATACTCCGAATAGTTCATATGATTGAAAGGATTCTGGACTGAAATATAGCTCAGGAAATTGTAAGGCATATGCCATTCTCATTCCGTTCAAACCTATTTTAATATTAGGCTCATTTTTAATGACATAGTATATGGAACTGAAAATTAAATTTCTTCTATTAGCATCATTTTGACTCATCAAATTCAACTGGCTAAAGATGCCCAAGTTTGATCTATGCAAGTAATTATGGCTTAATGAAAATTCATTATTGCTCAGTCCCGCTAAGATCAATTGAGAGGAATAGTTTTGCAAGTGCCTCTTGGCATTCAATTCAAAATAGTGTCCACTTTTTAAAGATTTTTCAATTTTAAGCCCTCCAGTGAAATCACTTTTCGATGCCTCATTTAGAGTTTGGTAATTGGTTAATCCACCAATAATACTCAATGATAAAAAAGGGCTAATCCTTCTTTTGAATCCAGCATGTAAGATATTTTGATTGGCTTTAATTGACAGTGGGTCAAATTGCGTATTAACTCTTGACAAACCCGCATTGATGGAACTATGTTCATTTATAGGAATGGTAAAATCAAGGGTAGCTATGTCAGAAATATTTCCGGCTTGATCTTTTTGATGTTTGGCATGAACCGCTAGGCTGGGAGAAGACAGTCGATTCATTTTTTGTTCCATCCTCTGAATATCAATTCCATTTCTCTGAATGGGATCAATTAGATCCAATTGTTGTTTGGCTTCAGTCCAATTATTCGTTGCAATAGAAAGTTCTAATAATTGTACTCTTGCTTGTTGAAAGCTAGGATCAGCTTTAAGCATGGCATTTAAAGATGCTCTTGCTTCCTCATAGTTTCTGCTCCAAAAAAGCATTTTTGCTCTGGCTAAGAGAAAACTTTTATCGTTTTTGAATTTGGCGGCAAAAGCGTCAATCTCAGAATTTGCTTGCTTCCAATCTTTTGTTTTTCCATATGTATCAATAATACTTAACGCAGCTCTGATACTATCTTTTTCGGTTGATGACAAAGACAAAGCTTTCTTTGAGAGCTGGAGTGATTGCTTGTTTTTGTCCAGTAAAAAACTATTATAAGCAAGTAATAAAATGGTTTCAAGATCTTCGGACTGATCCTCGTAGAGTTTGTATAATATTTTGTAAGCTTTCTCAAATCTCTGCTCGGTTAAGTAAAGGATGCTCTTACTGAAACTTAGTTGATGATCATTTTTGTTTTTAAGCAAGACTTGATCAATGAGCTTATGTGCTTTTTCAAAATTGCCTTGGGATTTAAGTAGATCTGCAAATCCAAGTGCAATATATTTTTCTGAAATTTTTGCAGCTTCAAAATCTGGTTCCTCATATGAAAGCGTGCTGATGATTTCATAGGCTTCTTCATAAATCTTTAAGCCAGATAATGTATTGGCTAGTCCAAGTTTTGCTATTTTGTTATCCGGCTTTTCAATGACAAGTTTTCTGTAAGAGATTAGCGCATTGTCTAAATTTTTGTCCCAAATCAGCGATTCTGCATGATTGAGATTTATTTCATAATCATTGGGGTAATCTGTTTGTAGATCAGAAAATAATTGAGTCGATAAGCTTGGTCTTCCATTTAATCCAATAGCTCTAGCATAGCAAAGTCTGGCAGTCTTGTTATCAGGGAATTCAAGCAATTGATTTTCAAAATAATTCTCAGCATCTGCGAATGCACCCGTCTCCAAATATTCAAAGCCAACAGAAAAGTCTTGGGCGAATATCTGAGCTTCAAAGAATAAAAGGAAAAGGAATAAAAAATACTTCATTAAAATCTTGCTTATATAAAACAATAATTCACTTCCAGGGCTTAATGTTCTTGACTGGGCTTTGTTTTATGAAGTCTAGGAAAGATTTTAGCAGTAAGGGAAATGGCTAAATTCTAAAAATCTATCATTTACTACCGAAAATCTGAATATTCTGCTGTTAAGCGAAAAGATTAAAAAGGAGCTGTTTTTAGGTCCATATTTGTTCTATAAATAATTAACAATTAAAATTCTATCAATTATGACAAACACAAATAGTACTGTAAACACTCACCAAAGTATTCCAAGTTTTACCCTTAACCCAAATGAGTCCCCTGCATACCCAAAAAGCCAAACCATATTTATTGAAGGAACTGTGAACGCATTCAACGCTTATGACTTTAGATCCAAACTTATTGAGGATGTGAAGGGATATGCTGATCGTGTAATTCTTGACCTAGCCAAATTGAAGAGCTTGGACCTAAGTGGTCTAAATGCCTTAATCAAGGTTCAATTGTATTTAAAAGTTAGAGGAAAACAAGTAGAGCTTCATGTGTCTAAGAAAAATCCAGTTGCTGAACTTATTAAGCTAACCAAGTTTAATGATTTTCTGAATGTGCAATTCAAATAGCATTCATGGCAAGCAAGACTATCAGCAAGTATTATAAAAATCTTCTCAATCAATTTTCAAGTTTGAAGAATGCAGATGCAGGGATTTTATTCCTTGCCACCATTCTTGTTAACGCTGGAAATTATGCCTTAAATTTACTACTTGGAAGATTCCTAGGTCCAGTAATATTTGCTGAAGCAAGTGTTCTTGCCACAGCTGTTTTGATGCTATCTTTCATAGCTTTAGGATTTCAATTAACAACAGCAAAATTCGTTGCCGCCGCCGAGGTAGATCAAGAAGATACTGCCTTATTAAAAAATTTCATTGCCAAAAAAGCTAGATGGCTTAGCATTATTTTAAGTGCAGGATTCATTTTATGTGCTGGATATATTCAATCTTATTTGCAATTTGAATCAGCCTTACCCTTGATCATTTTGTTTGCATCCATTCCCTTTTACATTGAGATGAGTATAAATAGGGGATACCTACAAGGGATTCAAAGTTTTAAGAAAATGGCTTCAACCTATGTTGTGGAAATGCTTGCTAGGTTGATCGTCACATTTGTATTGTTGTATGCGGTCTTTTACTTGATGGGCTTTGGAGCTTCTGAATCAATAGCCATTGGATTTGCTTGCTCATTTATAGCATCATGGTGGGTCTCGCGTACAAAATCAGAGAGCTTGGAAGAAAGTTTTGATACGGATACGCTTAATGCCATGATCAAATTTATTTCTATAATCATGTTTTATGAGTTTAGCCAAATACTGATAAATAATAGCGATGTTATTTTGGTTAAGCACTTTTTTGATAATGAACAATCTGGAATGTACAGTGCATTAGCACTCATTGGCAGAGTCGTCTTTTTTGCAACTTGGACTATTGTAACCTTACTATTTCCAAAAGTCATTGAACGTGAAAAAAAGGGACTAAGGCATGCTGATTTATTTTGGAAGTCTTTGGCCATAGTAGGCTCAGTAGGCCTATTCATCATTGCAGCTTGTTATTTTATGGATGAGCTGATCATCCAACTACTTTATGGTTCAGCATATATGGAGGTTGCTCCTTATTTATACCTTTACGCAATCGCTACTACATTGTTTGCATGCGCAAATGTATTTGCTTATTACTTTATGTCTTTAAGTAAATATCTTCCGGTACTGATTAGTATCATCGTTGGAATATTACAATTGGTTTTGATTTACTTTTACCACGGTTCATTACTTGAAGTAATCTGGGTCCAAATTTATTTGATGCTACTATTGTTTGTAAGTATGAGCCTATATTATTTCTACGTGAATTTTGTAGCCAAGCAGAATAAGGTCCTAGCTTTTGAATAAATTGAAATTATCTTTGTCTTCATGGCTCTTAAAGTTTTCTACTTGAAGGGACTAGACAACAGACCATAGATTAATTTCACTCCATCAAAATAATTTCCCACTCTTAAGTTTTCATTTGGGCTATGTTGATTGTTATCACTATTTACTAGCGGAATAATGACAGCAGGAACATCTAAGGTGTTAATGAAGGGAGAAGTAGGAAGTGTTCCACCCATAGTTCTAAGTCTAATGGGTTTTTCTTCAAATGTTTTATTAATTGATTCAAAGACCCAGATTCCAATAGGAGCGTCAAAGGCTGTTCTAAAAGCGTCTGTTACACCTCGTTCTTTTATTTCAATAATTTTTTGATGCTTAACCCTTTCTCTTGAAGTGGGTTTTCTATCGAGGATGATGTAGCCCTGTCTTTCTATATGATCTCTTACCAATTTTTTAAGTCTGTCTCCGTCTGATTCAACGACTAATCTCAAGTCGATTTCAGCTAAGGCCGTTGCTGGAACAATGGTTCTCGCCTCATCACCTACCCAAGCAGAAGCCATGCCTCTAATATTGAGCGAAGGGTACTGAAGTGACTCTTGATAATTGCTTCCTACTAAATCCATTTCACCAACTCCAATTTTAGCCATGATTTCTCTTTGTACATCGGGTACTTCAGCCATGATTTCTTTGATCTCGTCAGTTAATTGAATACCCTCATAATAACCAGGAATTAAAACACGACCATTTGCATCCTTCATGCTACTCAATAACTGAGCTAAGCGCAAGGCAGGATTGGGAGCATAGTTTCCATAATGCCCGCTATGCAAAGGGAAAGTTGGTCCATGAACTTTCAAACTCATGGTAGTGATACCTCTTGCTCCAAAAGCAATGGTAGGTCTATTTGATAAATGTTTTGGTCCATCGAAAATAATGAGTTGATCAGCTTTCAAGGCTTCTTTGTATTCAAGTACTGCCTTGGCTAATCTAGGTGATCCCTTTTCTTCTTCAAAGTCCAAGATGATTTTAAGATTATAGGGAAGATCTTTATTTAATGACTTCAGGGTTTTTAAGGCAGCTAAAAACATGACGAAGGGTGACTTGTCATCTGAAGATGATCGAGCAAATATTCTCCAATCTGGATCAATACTTTCAGCTTGAAAATTTGACCAGGGTATGTCTACCCAGCCTTCAGCTTCTACTTGTTTTTTCAGAACAGCTTGGTATGGGTTTTCTTGAAACCAAAATGAAGGGTCTACAGGTTGACCGTCAATGTGAAAATAGAATAGAAAAGTTGGAGCTCTTTTTACTTTATTATTGTATTCTGCTAAAAGCAATGGGACGGTTTCTGTGGGTAGTTGTGTTGTTGTAAAATTATATTCTTGAAATTTGGATTCGCACCATTTGACATTTTGAGCAATGTCTTTTGGAAAATTTGCATCATTTGGGATGGCAAGCAATTCCTTCAATTCTTCAAGTGAGGCTAAAGCTGTAGCATAGCTTTCATGTGTGGTGTCAATATCTTGACTGAAGGATTGAGCAGTGAAATAGGTAAAAATGAAGAGGAATAAGATGTGCTTTTTCATACGAATCATTGAATGTACAATTTACAAATATTCGCATCTTTTATATCGAGACTGAGTTAAATATTAATCAAGGATGAGGACTCCTATTTCAATAAGGACATAAAAAAAGCCTGTCAACAATTTGCTGACAGGCTATATGATTTACTGAATGGAAATATTAAATTACTTTAACATTTACTGCATTCAATCCTTTTTTTCCTTCTTCAACGTCGTAGCTAACCTTGTCGCCTTCATAAATTGAATTTGTTAGGCCATTCTTGTGAACGAAAACATCTTTACCTCCATCATCTGGTGTGATAAATCCGAATCCTTTTTCTTCGTTAAAAAATTTTACTGTACCGTTACTCATTTGTATTGTTATATGTATAAAAAAAAATATTACTATTTAAGCATGCAAAGATAGTCTATTAAAGTAAGAAAATCAGCTTTTGAGAAAATAATCAAAAATTAGTTTCAGGTGGATTTTTATCAACATTTTAGCCAAGAAACCACTATGTATGCGAAGTTTAGGCAATTTCGCCTATTTGTGGATTGTTTCCCTTATTTTTCTGTGGAAAGTTGAAAACATGAAATGCCCTTTTAAAGCCCTAGTTATTGCAATTTTTGCCTTTGCTAATTTATTAGTAATTGGACAAGATGTTGACTCTTTAGTTAAGCTTTTAGATCCAGAAATCATAGATACCAATCAGGTAAGGATCATAAATAAAATTGGTCTTAAGTATTATTATGCTTCATCAAATGATACCGCAAAGCACTATTTTCTCATGGAAGAAAAGATGGCAACGCAACTAAATGATCATAAAGGCATCATAGACTCTTGGAATAATTTAGGAAATGTATATGGGAATATGGCCAATGATAGTATTGCCATAGGATATTATGATAAAGCCTTAGCAAAGATTGCCAAGGATTATCAAAGAGACAAAAGTACAATTGATGTCCTAACCAATCGGGGTGTATCGTATTACTTTTCGGGCAACATTAATGCGGCACTTGAAGATTATATTTTAGCCAGTGAATTATGCCGAAAAAATAACTTTGATAAGGAGCGTGGATTCTTATTGAATAATCTAGGGATATTTTATAGAGCATTAGAACGATATGAAGAAGCAATAGCTATTTACAAAGAAAATTATACTCTTCGAAAAGGATTGAAGGATACTATGGGTATGGCAAATACCTTACTTAACCAATCTGTAGCTTATAGTTTTATAGAAAAGCCGAACGAATCCCTGGAAAGTATTTATCAGGCGAGAACTTTGTATGAAATTTTAAAGAGTGAAAAAGATGTTTTCCTATGTGACATTGTCATTGGGACCAACTTACAAGAACTTGGACAATTAGATAAGGCTTTAAAGGTCCTAGCGCCCATTGGGAAAATGAAAGATCCTCCACTTAAATTTGAAAACAAGGCAAACTTGTACCTAGGACTTGCTGAGATTTATTTAGCGAAGAATGATCTAAAAAATGTGGCACCTTATTTAAATCTCATTGGAGATGAAATATTGGCCTCTGATTTAATTGATTACAAAATTGAATTATTAGAGCTCAAATCTAATTATGCTCACAAGATGGCTAAGGATACAGAAGCATATAATCATCTAATCGAGTTGAATCGCTTAAGATCTGAAAAAGCCGATATTAAAAATAAAGAGTTACTAAAAGATACAGAAACCAAATACCTGACCATTCAGAAAGAACAGCAAATTAAAATTCTTGATTCTGAAAAGCAACTAGCCGAGTCGCAGTTAAAAGTTTCAAACTTGCGAAATGTTGGATTGAGTGTAGGCTTGTTGATTTTTGGCATATTATCATTTGTACTCAAAAGGCTTTACGATAGACTCCAAAAGAAGAATCAAATAATTACTAAGGCCAATCAAGAAAAAGAAATACTACTTAAAGAGATACATCATAGAGTCAAAAATAATCTGCAAACCATCAGCTCTTTGTTGAAACTGCAGAGTCGGTATATCAAGGATGAAAATGCAGTTGATGCCCTAAAGAGTGGTTTGAGTCGAGTCAACTCGATGGCCTTAATTCACAAAGACTTATATCAACATGATAATCTAAAAGGTGTTGATACCAAAAAATATCTAGAAAAACTCATCAATAATTTATTTGAATCCTATAATATTTCGGAAGGGAAGATTGATTTAGAAATGGATATTGAATCCATATTATTAGATGTAGACACCATGATCCCAATGGGACTAATGATAAATGAATTAATAAGCAATTCTTTGAAACACGCTTTCCCAGATGAGATTGATGGAAAATTGAAAGTGGCCTTGTATAAAAAAAATGAATTTATCATCCTTGAGATTAAAGACGATGGAGTAGGTGCACCTGACAAATTGCAATTGAAAGAAAAATCATTTGGTCAATCTTTGGTTAAGGCCTTTGCCACAAAGCTTGGAGGTGAAATCGAATATACAGAAGGGAAGGGTTTTGGGATAAGATTGCAAATGTCAAAATTTAATCTGGCCTCATAATGTAAAAAGAAAAGCCCGGCAAAGCTCTTGGCTACGGACTCAGTAACTTCATTAAATTAATCAGTGTTGTTTAGTAATTTTTTGCTTAGCAAACTATCTAATCTTTATTGGGTTCTTATCGTTGTGCTTTAACTCCATGTTTATAATAATTTCCCAAATTATGATATGGCTTAATACTGTAACACTGTTGCTTTAAGAATAGCGACATTTTGATGTTACAATTATGACGATATGTTTCAATATTTTATTTCAATAAAAAGGGCCTTCTGTTTTGTAAGAAGACCCTTTAGAATACTTCTTTATATTAAAGTGGCATTAGCCAACAATTTGACAATATCGGGAGAGTACAAAATTTCCACAAGCAGTAGCCGCTGTTTCTCCAACAGTAAATAAAACTGGAGGAACTGGAGGTATTGTTTTTCCACCTGGAGGTACACCTATCATCACATCAACGGTGCTGTTAGCTGGTATTGTTCCAACAATATTTCCTTGTGGGTCAAATACAAAAACATCACATTCTGAATTATTGGTAATGTTTACAGTATACCTGCATGGGCCTGGTTGTATTTGGCCATGAGAAATGATTGAGTTAATGCTAATGTCTCCAGACTCGCAGCAATCTTCAGGACAAACAGCTGGAAGATCCAAAACTTCGCAGGCTTCATATAATGTATTTCCAATAGCAATTCTAGTAAATAATCCATTGCTTGGATTTACATTAATGTTGAAAGTAAGTGTAGTTCCCGATGGAATTGTAATATTCAATTGGGTGAACCCACTGTATACATATAGGTCACACGGTCCATCATTCACAACAGTAATTTCGTAAACACAGATTGAAGAGTTCGTTGGAGATCCAAGGGATACATAAGATATATCCACCCAATCACAACAACCGAGTAATCCTTCCTCTTGAGTATCATTAGCATCCAAGTTAGATCGATTGACCAGTTCAGTAGTTAATATATTTTGCGATTCAAGATTTTCTTTTTGACAAGAACTCACGATTCCAAGAAATAACAATAAATAGAGTAATTTTTTCATGATTTGCTTTTTAAGTTTTTATGTTATAGCTCTTTATAACTTGAAAACTAAAAAGGTCATATGTAGAAAAAAAAAAGCCGCAAGAGATTGCTCTCCTGCGGCTCATTATAGTCACAATCGTTTAACTTACTTCTTTTTTATAACGGAATTAAAGTGTATCAAATACCAATCTGCAATATCAGACATTGGTAAAGAACTTGCTGCCAAATAGTTTTGCGTCCCTAGATGATTTCTATAATCTTCATCGCTTAAAGTTTTTTCAATAGCTAGCGCTAAACTATCAATGTCGTCAGGATCGAAAAATGCACCAGCATATCCTTCTTCCTCAATTAAAGATTTTAAATCTCCAATATTAGGGAGGATGGCAGCTCGTCCATAACTGCCTGCTTGATGCAAGACACCTGAACTTCCTGTCGTAGACGTATAAGGGAAAACAACTACGGTACTTTCGTCAAAAACTTTTGGAACATCTTCTTCTTCTACATATCCTGTGAAGTGCAATCCTGGCGTTTCTTTGTATTTATCGGCTACACCATCTAAATATCCTTTTACATTTGGGCTGTCTGTTCCTGCGATGGTTATTTGAATGTCCTTGTCAAATTTTGTTCTGATAAGATTGACAGCTTCTATAATAGGTTCTACCTTTTTATAAGTGCCAAATTTTCCAAAACTCATTACATTGAAATGACCATTGACTTGATTATGGTTTGGTTTTGGTGGCGTTTCAAAACTTCCATGTGGCACGAGTGCAACATTCTTTGCTTTATATTTTTTCTCTAATATTTCTACGTATTTAGATATGGTAACTGTCATCAAATTAGATGCAAGAATGAATCTGGTAATGATAGTTCCAAAAGCAGTATATATCCATTTTAACAATGGATTTTTTGTAATTCCTGCAGAACTTAAATCTACAGTCTCCATGATATTATGTAAAAGAGAAACCGAAGGTACCCCTGATAGCCTAGACATCAAAGGAGTCAATAGCCCTATCGTAGCAGGGATTTTTTTGTCTCCAAATGATAAAAACTGAATATTGAATAATACCACATCAGGCTTTTGTCTCTTAAGTGCTTTTGTGATTTTTCTAATATTCCAAAGATTATTGAATTCCCAAGTTTCTTCGATAGTGATTTTCGGATGATCAGATTTGTATTTCATTCCTTCAGGTAATTTGTCCGAAAGAATGATGATCTCTGTCACTTCTTCTTTTTCTTTAAACTGTTCAACTAGATGAAAGGCGTATTCATTGAGTGTACCTTTACTGGGAGGATAAGCAGAAACGATTGCAATTCTCATTAAAGTATTATTTAAATCTGAATAAATATTTCAAAATCAAAAAGGACATCAACAAGAAAATTAAAATGCTCAGCACATATGGAGGAATGTAATCATTCCAGGATTTTCGTACACTTAATTTTCTGTCTTTAAAAATCTCAAATGCCGCCTTTTTTTGTCCTTCACTATCTATAATACCAAAATGCCTTTGAGTGTTCTTGATCCAAGGCTTCATGCCAAAAATATTTGCAGGGATGTGACTGAAATCATGGAGCGTCCAGCCTAGGTAAGAAATGCCTTTTGCATCTATTTGCTTAAAGATTTCTTGATAATATTTTGCTTGTTTGTATGGACTTCCGTTGATGGGGAATACCCAAGAACTATAGGTACTAAGACCAAATTCTCCTAGTAAAAGATGCTTGTTTGGGACCAAAGACTCAAGCAGGCTAAGGTCTTCAGCAAATTGTGAAAGAGGTCTGTAATAATGAAAACTAATAAAATCTAATTCGTCCGAAAATTGGATGGCATCTTCCGGATTACTCCATCCAAGGGTAAAAAGGTGATTTGGGTCATAGACCTTTGCCCTTTTTAACATATAGGCTAGCCACTCATTCACCGTTGACTTTGTATAGGAATTATAGTCTAGATCAATTTCGTTTTTTAAGTCCCAAGCCAATATCGCAGCGTGATTTTTAAAGCGCTCAAGTATAATTTTAAGATGTCTTTCGCATCTGGTCCAATGATCATAATGATATGAAGAAGGAAAATCAAAAAGCGTAACAATGATTTTTACACCATAAGATTCAGCTAAATCTAAAAGCTGTTCTAATTGATTCATTCTTTTTTCAGAGGGATTTTCTGCTCCGAAATCATAATATGGGATAAAGATCCTAAGCGAATTCATGTCAAGCTCTTGAAGGATCTCCAAATCTTTGGTGATGATACTGTCTTGATAATTGTTCCAAAAATCTGACCAAGGAAAGTCTTTGGGGTAATAATTAAAACCCTTTAATTGATAAGTTTTTCCTTGTTCAACAAATCCTTCTTTACTCATTTGCACAAAGGGGCTGGCTGCTATTTCTGGATCGGCGCAAGTCTTTGATTCCTGTCTAAGTAAATGACTGATCTTCCACCTGCCATCTTCTAAAATCATGATCACTTCAAAATCATTGATCGTCTCAATTTGATACATCAACTGTCCTTCACTGTCATAGGCTTTCTTATGTATTTTTACACATTTATCAGTGAATGATATTACTTGTCTATCATAGGAATACAGATGGATTTCTATTTCATGATTGAGGTCTATTTGCTCTATGGAATAAGTCTTTTGTAGCTCTTGTTGGTTTTTGATTTGTAAACAAAGGCTATCAGTGAAATAGGCTTTAAGTTGATCCGTTGAGCCTTCTTTTATGGAGCGGTTTAGTAAATGCCAAGCTAGAAAATAATCGCGACTAATGATTTCTTCTTGATAAGCATTTAACTCCACTCCCACAAAATCTGAACTTTGATCCCATTTGAGATTAGGTAAATGTTCTTGATAAAACTCTTTGCCAATATTGAGTAAATTATTTCTGTCAGCTCCTGAATTAAAATAAATTAAGACCTTAGAAAATAGGACAACCATTAATATAATGAATGAAAATATTAACAGCTTTAACAGCAACTTGGCTATGGGATATTTATGGAAAAAACTCATCGTCTTATATTATAAGTATTTCCATTAATAAATATTTCAAATTTCTTTTCAGCTTCTATGTTGGATTTTTTCAAGTCAAATTTGACCATCCCATTTTCGCTAAATTGACTTTCGATTTGATTTCCCGTTTTTAATTGAATCTTCGTGCCATCAGTAATCAACTGAGACAGCGCACCTTTTAATGGTCCAATGACTAAAGTATGCTCTTTGAAGTAATAGGGTAGCATCTTTTGATTGTTAGAGGCATTAAACTTTATATTTAAATCTTTGGAAGATCCTGCATTAGGCACATTTGCAGAGATTACCCATGATTCTGGTTTTATAGGATTTTGAATTTCGATGGAAGCAATTCCAAATATGGTATACGCATGGAATACACTTTTTTTACCATCGGAGTTAGTAAGGATGAAATTGACCTGGGTGCCATCTGTAACAGTATTTCCAAATCCATCTTTTAATACACTAGTTTGAATTTTTACTTGCTGTCTTTGATCGGCATAAGGATGTAGATCTTTGATTTCTATTAAAAAATTATCTGCATATCCAGGGCCAATGACTACCTCTTGCTCTTTTGAATTTGATTGGCCTGCCTGAGCAGCAAGAAAGAGTTTTCCTGAAATATTTTTTGAGGGCAATATAATATGGCTGAATAAATTTTTAACGCTTGCTTTTTCTTTAGATGCATCTTTCTTTGGGTGCTTATATTGGAAGGTGATTTCATAGTTGTCTTCCATTGGGTTGTTATAGATATCCGTTGGAATACTCACCATCATTGTGGTTTCTTCTTGGTCTAGGATAAGACTCTCTGGACCTGTGTAAGTGCTCAGCGTTCCACTTGCTTTTAGTGGTGAAATGTAAAAATCAATTTCTTGTTTGAGATAAGTACCATAATAGAGCAATATTTTGCTTGCTCCAGATTTGATGGATAGGGACTTTGGAATATCAAAGTTGTATGATGGATTAGCCTGTAAAATATAATCACCATAGCTATTGATCCATACAAGCTTTAAATGTCTTGCTTCAATGTTTTCTGAAGTGTTTGTTTTGATTTCTGTTAAGCTTCCTGCTTTGTAAATGGATGAAAATCCTTCTATCGAAATTGATTTGTCAATAACTGAAATAGAAGGCTCCTTTTGCTTAGAACAAGAAAGCAGAAATATAAGACAACTCGATATGTAAAGAACCATTCTCATTATTGGTTAATTACAGGGTCTTTAAAAATATAGCTATTACAAAGGACAGAATATTCATAATTCTTATTTAAGTCTTGTATCCTAAAAGTGTTTAATAAGCTCTCACTAATTTGATTTTTTTGATAAGCATCATTTGCCACACCATTTACAAACAAATTGTCTCGGCCTCCTTTTAGGATGATATCTATAGATTCATCTGATGAGATTTTATATGAGAATGATTTTTTTCTTTGTGGTCTAATCCCGATAGGATAATACACCTTATCCACCCAGAATAAGTCTGAATTTTCATCATAGTAGCTAACTAAGATTTGTGGAATATTTATTTCGTCTGTTCCATAATTGTGTAATTCTCCAAGTAATTCACTAGACTCATTTAAAAGTAGATTCTGAATGCCAATGTTTTTATATGATGATTGGCTACTCACCATACTTTTAATGAATAGGGAAAAACTTACGATTGAATCTTTAGTTTCAAATTGTATCATCTGATCAGGGTTGAACTGATGATCGCCTAAATCTCCTGTTTGTGCGATCGATTCAAAATCTATTCTGAAAGGCGTAAATTCTTTGGGTGAAAGATGATTTTTAAATGCATCTTTCGCATTATATCGAGTGATCTCTTCGCCTTTATCATTATAAAGTATGGCCTCTATACTCAAGTAAGCTGGCACATTATCGATGTTTTTTATTTGTCCTACAATCGAATAATGTTGATCTTTTTTTACGAGACTTGCATCAGTTATAAATACATTAGGTCTGTCAAGAATATCCTCCTTGAAAGTTTTATTAGGTACAGCTTTACGTCGGCCATGCTGATAGTAATCAATGCTGGGTTTTGAAATAAATTTATCAGCTGGGATAAATTTTTCAAACTCCTTAGGTTCAATGTACCACTTGCCATTAATCTTACTTAAATCAAACTGATGTTCTGATGTGTAAGCCATGAGACTGGTAATCCAATAGGCTGATATTTTTGCTTTGGCTTCTGTATCACTGATCATCTCTATTTTTTTATCCAAGCTGTCCAGTTTTGCGAAAGAAGCCAAAATTCCATCTTCCAATGATAATTCAAGTCTGTACTGATCAATACTTGGTCTTGTGTCAGGATTAAAAAATCCATGAGCGATATCAAAATCTTTTAAGTCTAGCGCTTTGAAATAATTGAGTATGCAATTTTCTGGACTTATTTGTTTTTGTGATTTATAAAAATCAACACTGCTTGTGCTTATAAAAGTTATGGACAGAAGGATGGCCCAAATGGCTAATAAAACATAAAGGAATTTACGTGTATTTCCAAGGTCAATATTTTTATAATCATTGAGCGCATTAAAATGCTCTTCTAAAGTATTCCTTCTTTTCAATGTTATAAGATAGATGAGAATGGTTATGATAAAACTAGCCAAGGGAAGGGTTCCCCACATGAAACTTTGATATTTTGGAATGGATTTTTTGGGTAGAATAGGAGAGAGTTTAGGGACGTCCGGTCTTTCCCAAACGATGATGTTGTTTTCTAGTTGATTAATTTTGTTCCAACCACTAAAGAATAATAAGGGTTCATAAAATTTATCATTAGAGAAAATGTATTTCAGATTGTATTTGTTGGGGACAGTTAAAAATTGTTGGAGTGCTCCGAGGCCTTCCAAGCCTAAATATTTTGAGTTTTCAATTCGCTCAACCGCTCTTGATGTAAGTTCAGGCAACCTTCTTACTGAATGATAATTACCATCAACCGTATAAGCATCTGTATTCGCAGATAACCATGCCATCTGATCTCCAAATCCTAAAGTGAGATACCTCCATTCATTGTGTTGGTCACTATTCAAGAAGTTGGCAATGGGTTTTATGTCGATCGATTTGGGCTGTAAAGGTTTAAAATAATTTAAGTTGATAATGAAAATGATCGATAGTATAAAACAAATTACTGATACAAGACTGATCAGTTTTTGACCGCTTACACCGATACTTTTTATCAAGCCTTCTTTTATATTTCCTTTGAAAAAACTTAAAAGGAATTCTCCCCAAAAAGGAATTGCAATGAGTGTCGCCCAGAAAGTGAACCTATCAAGGGTCAGAATATTGAATGCCGTTTCTCCTAAAAGCATCTTAGGTATGGGAGTAGTTCCACCAGTTCCCAATACGAATAGTAAGGAAAAAGATAAGCCAAGGAATATATTTCTCCTTTTAAAAAGTCTAAATACAAAATAGGGCAAGGCTAGCAGCATCAAGGCCCAAGGGATTAGAAAAAATACAATACCCAAGTTGAGCTCTTCAAAAAAATTACCTCTAGATCCATGTGGGATCGGGATTTGTGTAATGGGGTCGGTTTTCGACCAGTACCAATATGGAAATAAAATGATGGCGACTAAGAAAATTACGAGTACTCCAAAAATAATAGCCGTGGGAAGGTTTTTCTTGATTTCTAGTAAAAAGTCTTTTAATGAAAATCGATAAGTCTTATTATTTATGGCGACTCGATCCATAATAGCTGTTGCCATTACAGGGAGTACAAAAAAGACCATCCCAAAGATTGTAGTTACATGGTGAGCAGCAGTCGTCAGAGACAGGAATCCTATCGCCATTAGAAAGTGGCTAAATTTCCTTTTTACAAACCATTTATGAATCTCTGGACAAGCATTTAATAGAAAGCTTGCTCCTGTAAGACTGGGTAGTTGACCAAAAACGTGTAAAGCTTCTACAAATGAAAAACTGAAAACTGCAGCAAAAGCAGCAACAAGCGCCGCTTGTTCGGAGACCCAAATTTTAGAAAAATGAAAAGCCCCTCTAACAAATAATACAGACACTATAGCTCCCCAAAGAATGAAGGAAAGTTTTAATCCGAATACTTTTGATAAAAGCGCAATGATTTGATGTACTAAAGGGGGATAACTGGTAATCGTGAATCCAGTGTACCATTTATAATTCCAGCTTTCAAACCATGATTCAGCATAGTGACTTGCAAAAAACATATGCACAAAGGCATCATAGGTCTTATCAAAAGTGAAAAATATACATACACCATGAAATACCAAACCAAGCGCAATAGCTGCGTAGAAATATTTTGAAGTGTTAATAGACAAAGTAAAGAGTTTCTATTACTAAGAAGATGATATTTAGTCTTCTTGTTCGCGGGTTTTTGATTGATTTTTAAGGGCTTTAAACATGCTGATAACCAAAAACTTATGTGATTAGAATGAAATAAATGAAAATCTCAAATTTCAATTCATTTGCAAATGAAAAAATAAAGATTAAATAAGCATGAATCATCAATTTCTCACGAACAAATACTGCAGAGCTGGCATTAAAACATTGTCGAAACTTTTTAGAGAATTATGAATGTCCCCATAATATTTTTTTCACTAGGAATCATACTCTTAGGCTTATCATTAAGTTTTTCGGATAAGCTTATAAAACTCCTAAACAGCCATGCTTTGCAAAAGCAATGGAAGTTGCTCTATGGGATGGTAATTGGTTTTATGCTTTTTTATGCATTCGCCATTTATCTATTTGTATTTGACCGTAAAGAATTATTTGAAAATTTAACAGCTCTGATTTTATTCAGTGGATCAGTATTTGTGCTATTTGTTACGATCATCAGTTTTTCTACCATGAAAAAATTAATTGAAGCTACAGATACCAATAAACTTTTGAATAAGAAAAACAAAGAGCTTGATCTATACACTAAGATGTTGTCTCATGATTTGAAGTCACCATTAAGAAATATTGGAAGTTTTGCCACTTTGTTAAAAGCTAAAATGCCGGATTCTTTAAATGTAGATGGCATGAAATATCTCAATCTAATAATTGAGAGTGTAAATGATACTTCAAACTTGGTGGAGCAATTGCTGGATCACTCAAAGATTATGGAATTAAATCCAGAAGATAGTTTTGAGAATATAGATTTAGAAGAAGTATTTAATTTAATCCAAACAAGGCTATTCACAGACTTAGAAAAGAAAAACGCCAAAATATATATGAGCAATAATTTTGGGACGGTATATGCAGACAAACAAAAACTGGGGCTCCTTTTTCAAAACCTTATTGATAATGCGATAAAATATAACATCAGTGAGGAACCAAAAATACAAGTAAAGTTTAAAAAGGAGTATGGAAAAACCATAATAGCAATTAATGACAATGGAATTGGTATTGATAAAAAATATCATACCAAAATTTTCAATCCTTTTGAAAGATTACATTCAAACGATGTGTACAAAGGAGCAGGAATAGGCCTTGCCAATTGTAAGGAGATTGTAGAACAAATGAATGGCGATATTTGGCTTGAATCTGAACCTGGTTACGGTAGTACTTTTTATGTAAGCCTTCCTACCTATGCTCCAGAAATTTCCGCCCTTACAGGTACGGATGTTAATTTTTAACTGTGATTTTCTTTTGTGCCTTAGCTCCGAGTTTTCTCAATTTTTCAGCTCGAGATATTAAATCCCCTCGTCCATTTGTGAGTTTATTCATAGAATTGTCCCAAGCGACTTTAGTCTGATCAATACGAGTGCCTAAGTTTTTCATATCGCTAACAAAGGCAGCAAATTTGTCATACATCTTACCAGCTTCTAAAGCAATTTCAATCGCATATTTTTGTTGTTTTTCATTGCGCCACATGGTTTCCACAGTTTTTAAAGAAGCCAATAAAGTAGCGGGAGTGACGATTACGATGTTTTTATCAAATGCGTACTGATAAAAATCAGGTCTCAGTTTTAAGGATGAAGAGAAAGCTTGATCTATTGGAATAAATAGCAATACAAAATCTGGAGAAGCCATAGTATAAATATCATGATAAGCTTTTTCAGAAAGCTCATCAATGTGTTTTTGGATCGATAAACAGTGTGCTTTCAAAGCTTGTGTACCTTGCTCCTGATCTTCTGCATTTACAAAACGCTCGTATGCACTCAATGAGACTTTGGAGTCTATGATGAGTTTTTTATTCTTTGGAAGATGAATGATGACATCAGGTCTTTTGTCTTTTTTGCCAGCTTGAGTCTTACAGTTTTGTTGAAGCGTATATTCTCTATCTTTTTCTAATCCAGATTTAGAGAGAATCGACTCCAGAATCATTTCGCCCCAATTCCCTTGTTGCTTATTATCTCCCTTTAATGCTTTAGTTAAATTAATGGTCTCATCTGAAATTTTCTTATTCATTTGAGATAGATGTGCAATTTGTTCTTTTAATGCAACATGTTTTTCAATCGAGGCAAGATGCGTTTTTTCAATTTTATGCTCAAATTTTTCAAGTCTTTCTTTCAAAGGATTTAATAAGTGGCTAATCCCTTTTTGTTGTTGAATATCAAAACTCTTAGACTTTTGTTCTAATATTTTATTGGCAATATTTTCAAATTTTTCCACTGCTCGTTTGTCATCATTTGTCTGTTTTTCTATACTCGATTTGAGGTTTTTATATTGGGTTTCTAAAACCGCATTTTCTTTTT
This sequence comes from uncultured Saprospiraceae bacterium, assembly GCA_937961455.1. Lineage (GTDB taxonomy): Bacteria > Bacteroidota > Bacteroidia > Chitinophagales > Saprospiraceae > CALGNN01. The sequence continues at coordinate 30,992 of CALGNN010000028.1, read as the reverse complement.
CTAATTGAAGGTTGAAGAGTTTAGTCTCACTTAACAAAGAGCGTTCTTGAATTAATTCTGTTTGGAGTATTTGATTTTCTTGCTTAAAAAGTGCGATTTGCTCAGATTTATTTTTTAATAATAATTTGAAAATTGCATAAGCAAGAAGGAGCAACAAGATAAAGCTTATGAGTGCTAGTAGACTTACAGAATGATTGTCGAATGAATTCATTTAATTGCATTAAATAAAAAAAATCACTCAAGTTGGATATGTTTTTTACAGCAAATTTCATGCTGGAAATAATGCTTATGTCAAGATTTTAGCACTATTGAATATGTCTAATTTTTTAAATTTTTGATAGAGTATGCTTTCACTGTTTACGGCCAGCCAGTCTTCAAGAATGCTAGCATAAACTTGTCTGAAATCTATTTCAAAAGGAATATCACCATCTTGAAGCGCAGAGAGATGATCAAGTTCATTATAAATACCAGCTTGATTAAGGTGATCACTTACCACATAAAGATTATTTGCTTGTCCATGGTCAGTCCCTAAGCTTCCATTTTCTTGAACTCTTCTACCAAATTCTGAAAATATTAAGATGCATACATCTTTGAAAGCATTATGAGTTTTTAGTCGATTGATAAATTCTTTGAAAGATGAATTAAATTTTCGCAACAATTTTTCATGGTGTTTTTGCTGATTCGCATGCGTGTCAAATGAACCAAAAGAAACATAGAATATTTGTGTCTCTGCTTGAGCTATTATTAATTCAGCTATGAAATTCAAGTCTTGGGATAGTTCAGATTTATTAGGCTTTATGGCTTTGGCACTTTTGTGATGCATTTTATGTAAATACTCGATACCATTAATACCTTCATGTATTTTTTGGTAGATATGTTGAAGTCCTTCACTGGAATGCTCATTTACAATGGGCAGACGTTCTAAAATTTTCGAGAACAAAGGATTTTGCAATTGTGACCACATTTGTGAAAAATTATCAATGCAAATTCCACTAGTTTCATTTCCATTGAGGCCAGTCGATAATATACTACTCGTTTCTATGGCACCGACTTTATTAGGGAAATATGCTTGATGTTTGTCAAGATACCTGCCAAGCCAACCTGTTAATTTTTTGTCATTTTTGACGATGCCAGATTGCCAAATATCCATAGCATGAAAATGGGATCTTGTGGCATTAGGGTAACCAACATTGTTGACGATGCTGAGTTGTCCTTGTTGATATAATTGATGTAGAAATTTCAATTGTGGATTAAATCCATACAAGTCATTCAAAGACAACACTTGAGATTTCTTGAGGTGCAATTTTGGCCTTGCCTTATAATAAATATCATTCTCAATTGGGACAAAGGTATTAAGTCCATCATTGCCTCCGGTCCATTGAATGATAATAAGTTTTCTGTCCCTTTGCATATGTTAATTGAGTTGAAATTCTGGCTGAGCTGATAAAGTCTCATATACATTTTGAAATGTTATCAACTTCTTTTGATATTTAAATGATAACAAATCGAGAAGGGGTTGCAAGTGAGCGTGTTGCTTATTGTATAATAGTAACATTAGATAAGAATCGTCATTTCTTAAATGTTCTTTGTAAAATGTCTCAAGTTGATCTAATGAAAAATTAAAAGAAGCTTTAGTGCTTTTATAAGAATCTTCTTCATCTCCTTCAAGGCTTAAGACTGCTTTTTTAATTTTTAAGCCTGTGTTATTTAGTAGATAGGATCCTAATTCAAGTCTAAAGTAAACATTATTTAAATCGATCCAAGAAGTACCTTGAGTCCAACCGGATACATTGGGTGGGACAAGTAAAACCTGACCCATTTTAATTTGCATTTGATTTACAAACGCAGGCACTTTCAATGTAAGTTGACATAATCGTAGATGACTCACCAATAAATTAGTTGGAGACTTTATTCTATTGTGTTTATTTTCTTCCTGGTAAAATTCAGGTGAAAGAAAGATCTTTTTGATTAAGTTTCCAATATGATAATCATCAGCGTAAAAATCTGAAGAAAGCTTTTTTAATAGTGGTTTTGAAATCGCATTCCCGGAAAAATAGGTCCATATTTTTTTTGTTATATAGATGCTCGTTTTCCTGTTTTCTAAAACAAGATCCAAAACATCCTCTCCATTAAAATTGCCTTTTTGACCAAAAATGGTTTTTACACCTTTATCATGAAATCTTGGTCTAATCTTAAATTTTGCTGCACCTACAATGGTCCAACCAGTAAAAGCTCTTGCAATTTCAACAATGTCATCCTCTGTATAGTTATCTATGCCAAGCGTAAAAAGTTCTAACAGCTCTCGAGCAAAATTCTCATTGGGTTGATCCTTTACATTTTTATGGAGATGCAAATATTTGATCATAGCCTTTTCTTTAGAGACCGCTTTTATTAGATCTCCAAATTTGCCAAGTGCATGGTATCGTATTTGATTTACATAAGAGATATTGGCTTCTGGTTCTTCTATATTTACTGGAAAATGGTCATGCCAAAAGAGTCCCATTTTTTCTCTAAGTTGCTCTTTGGCAAAAGCCATTTGGTTAAGCCATCGCATGGTAATTTCTCTTTTTTCTAATCGATGCTGTACTCTTTTACCCTTGGTGCTTTGTAATAACTTTTTTCTGAAATTGATATTAACAGGTAGGTCTACTTGTGTATTTGATGTCTGGATTATATGATCAACCAATTCGGTCAAATGGTACTTTTTTGCGAGATGAAAATCATCAACCGTTAATCCAAAGCTAGATCTATGCAGGAGGTGAATATTATCTTGAATCATAAATTATTGCAGAAAATAGCCATGAGAAATAATCAATTAGCAAAGCATAAATTTAATAGAATTGATGTAATGTAAAGAACTAACAAGAGGGCTAAAAAAAATAAAGCCTTGCAAATCTATGACTTACAAGGCTCTTTGTAGCGGAGGCAGGACTTGAACCTACGACCTTCGGGTTATGAGCCCGACGAGCTACCAACTGCTCCACTCCGCGATATTGGATTGCAAAAATATACTTTTCAATGATATCTCCCAATATTTTATGCTAATTGTTGAAAGCTTAAAGCTATTTGTTACGGAATCATAGGGTTTTACTTAAATAGTACTAATAAGAATTTCGGATACCATGTTTTTGTTAACAGATCAATCCATTTTTTTTCCTAACTTAGATCAGCTTCCCATAACTAGCAATTCGCATCCTTTAAACTTATTGAAAATGGCAATGAAAACTTACAAAAGGTTTCCCCTTCTCGTATCCCTCTTTATTTTATTAGTCTCAGGTGTACAAGCGCAATCCCCAGCAAATTTATCAGCTACAATACCTTATGACGAAGATGCTGGAACATCTGGGAATCAACAATCTTGGGCAGATTTGACAATTATAGCTCAGGGCTTTAATAATGCTCGACGACAAGAAGAGGCTCAATTAGGATTAGGTAATGGAGCAATAGCTGATTTAGTTTTACCTTCTCAGACAGTTTGGGATAATATGAGTATAGATGAAAAATTTCTATTTCTTATCAATAATGAAAGAAGCTCAAGAGAAGGTATCGACTACGGCAATGGAGCGGTAAAAGGATGGACCTTTATTGGAGTGGATGCAGCACTCGATCAAGTTGCACAGGATTATGCAGATTTCCTGCTAGCTAATAATGCTATTGGTGGTAATGCAAATGGGACTGCGGAATCAAGAATTGATGATGACCCATCAATAGGAGGGACAGGCTGTACCAATATTCTTGGCACCATACCTGACTGTTGTCATCAGCATATTCCCAGAGTTGAAAATCGGGTATACTCTACATGGAATGGCATTACAACTGATACAATCGTAGCAACTTACTATGTTCCAAGAATGGTGTATAAAATGACCTATAATGGAAGTTCCGGGTCTCGAGAATTCATTCTTTTGCAAGACGATGATCTTACCGCTCATTCATTTGATCCTTGGGGCTTAATTGATGACTATGGATATCCAGGTGAAGAAGGCTACTTAGGGATTGGCATCGCAAGCGGAGGTCCTTGGCAAGGCTCTGATCATGCTGATATTTTAATCATTGATTTGATAGATCCAGTCTCTCAAAGTGAAGCATGTAATTATCAATGCACTACTTGTACGCCTTGTACCACAACTTTAAATGTCACAACTTCTCCCATCCCTGATCAAATACATCAAGCCACAGTTCTTGTTGAGTCTTCTAAAACCGTCGATAATTCAGGCTTGGTTTGGTTTATCTCTGGAGATCAAATCATTCTTCACCCAAATTTTTCTGTTCAACAAGGAGGATCATTCATTGCGGAAATTGGAGATTGTGTTTGGACGGGAACGCCTTAGTGCAATAAAAAAATAGTAGCAATAAAAAAAGCCAACTTTTATTAAAAGTTGGCTTTTTTTCTCAGTGGTATGTTCAAAATATCTTTAGTCGCAATTATGATTTTACCGTCTTTATTATCATAGAAGCTACTTTATATGGATCCGCATTAGAGGCTGGTCTTCTGTCTTCCAACCATCCTTTCCAATCATTTTCCGGCACCGCAATAGGAATTCTAATTGAAGCTCCTCTATCCGATACGCCATAAGAAAATTTATCTATGGATTGAGTCTCATGCAAACCTGTCAATCGTTTTTCATTATCAGCACCATATACGGCAATTGCTGCATCTATTCTTTCCTGTGGTGAAAACTTCTCACAGATTGCTTCAAACACTTCTTTCTTTCCTGATTCTCTTAGATCTGTATTTGAAAAATTCGCATGCATACCTGATCCATTCCAGTCACCATCTACCGGCTTAGGATGGAGATTAATTCTTACGCCAAATTCTTCACCTACTCTTTCCATCAAGTATCTTGCTGCCCATACTTGATCTCCTGCTTCTTTTGCTCCTTTGGCAAAAATTTGATATTCCCATTGTCCTTTTAAAACTTCAGCATTGATGCCTTCAATATTAATATCAGCAGCAATACATAGATCAAGATGTCTTTCTACAAGTTCTCTTCCTACAGCAAATTCAGTACCTACTGAACAGTAGTAAGGTCCTTGTGGAGGAGGATAGTATCCACTAGCTGGAAATCCAAGTGGCGTGTGATGATCAACATCCCAAAGTGTGTATTCTTGCTCAAAACCAAACCAAAAATCTGCATCATCATCATCAATGGTAGCTCTTCCATTTGTAACATGTGGAGTCCCGTCTGCATTCATAACTTCACAAATAACTAAGTATCCATTTTTTCTTGCTGGATCTGTAAATACACGAACAGGTTTTAAAAGGCAGTCTGATGAATTCCCAGGTGCTTGATTTGTTGATGATCCATCAAATGACCACATAGGAAGTTTTGAAGCATCGGTAGAAAATTTTGACTCATCAATGACTTTGGTTTTACTCCTCATCATTTGAGTTGGCTCGCCACCATCAAGCCATATGTACTCTAATTTAACTCTAGACATTACTCAAGGAATTTGTTGGTTTAAGATATTAGTAAAAATTAATTACAAAAATAATATAGTCATAAGATATATATGAATTTTTCATATACATTCTACAAAAAAAAGTCAAGAATATTCCTGGCTTTTAAATGTCGAATCAACATGAAATAATTATGAAGTTTAAATTAAAATGGAAAGTCAAGCTGACTTTCCATTTTTTCATATTAAATACTTTCGACTAGCTTAATGAAAGATTATGCACTTTTGCGTCCTTCAAAACTATTTTGAAACTAAAGTAATCTCTATACATTATTAGACCAATTAGTGTTTAAAATGTGATGCTTAAAGCACATTGTATTGATGTATTATGTTGTTTATCAATGACTTAATGTTGTATTTTTTGTTAAATTTCGATAATAAAATACCTTAGTCATTTATGGTTAAAGCTTGTTTTAAAAAGCTATTATTAGCACATAAAACTGCTTTAAATGATAATTTGATTGAGTTCATCCTAAACAAAAGATTGTTACATTAGTTATAAACATGAAATAAACGCTACAATGGAAAACTTAAAAAAAGCTTGTTTTGGTGGTGGGTGCTTCTGGTGTCTTGAATCTGTGTTTCAAGAATTGCAAGGTGTTGAACTTGTTGTTTCGGGTTATATGGGAGGACAAACAGAAAATCCAACTTATAAAGAAGTGTGTTCAGGAACTACAGGCCACGCTGAAGTATGCATGATCCATTTTGATAATCAGATTATTTCATACGAACAATTGTTAGAAATATTTTGGACTACTCATGATCCAACAACCCTCAATCGTCAAGGTAATGATAGAGGTACTCAGTATCGCTCTGTCGTGTACTATTTTGATGATCAACAACTTCAAAGTATTTCAAAAGTAAAAACTCGTATGGATGAACTATGGTCTGATCCCATCGTGACTGAGGTGAGCCCAATCGAAACATTCTATCCAGCTGAAGCTTATCATCAAAATTATTTTAAAAGAAATCCCAATCAAGGATATTGCCAAGCTGTCATTGAACCCAAGCTCAGAAAATTTAGGGAGAAATATATTAGCTTACTCAAAAAGAATGCTACAGCATTTAGATCTCTCAACCCTGAAGAAGATTATGTGCTAAATAAAAAAGGTACAGAAAGAGCGTTCACAGGCAAGCTTTATAAAATTGATACGCAAGGAGTTTATCATTGTAAACAATGTGACGCCGCTTTATATGAGTCAAAAGATAAATTTGATTCAGGTTGTGGTTGGCCAAGTTTTGATGATGAAATTGAGGGTGCCATAAAAAAGACAACTGATGCAGATGGACGTCGTACTGAGATCACATGTCAAAATTGTGGAGGACACTTAGGTCATGTTTTTGTAGGAGAGAGGCTGACAGAAAAAAACACAAGACATTGCGTGAATTCCTTGTCAATGGTATTCAAATCAGCCGAAGACGGACAGGAAATTATGGGTTAATACTTCTCTAAAAGTGGAAGTAGCTGAGCAGGCGTTTTATAGCCAACGATTTTGTCAATAATATTTAAATTTTCGTCCATGATAACCAACGAAGGATATCCTCTCACTGCGAAAAACCTTGCAAGGTCATGCGGAGAATTTCTTCTATTAGAAGGTGTGTTAGGATTGAAGTTGGCATTCGTGTAATCTTGACCTTTAAACTTTACAGCTTCTGGACCTTCTGCATTAAATTTTACTGGATAAAACTTTTTACCCAAAACATCAATAACAGCTGGGTCTGTAAAAGTATTTCGATCCATCATTTTACATGGTCCACACCATTCTGTATAAACGTCAACAATGACTTTCTTTGATTTCTTATTAATCTTTGATTCAACATCCGAGATGCTCACCCATGGAACTTCTGTGTAATTATCAGGTTCACTAGCTGTGCTTCCGCAAGCAAAAAGACCTACAACAACAAAGCTTAAGAGCATTAAATTTTTTAGAAAGTACATATAACAATTATTTGTAATACAAAGATAAGTAAATTCCTAGCTTGACACTAAATTTCTCGAGCTAGTTTTATTAGAAACGTTGTAAGCACTTCTTATATTATTAATCTCTTGGTTTGCAAATTGTTGGCTGTATGCTAGCATTTTTAAAGGATCCTTGTCATAATAAGCTTTACCATAGCTCAAATCCAAATGAGTAACTGGCTTTCCGAATCTCAATAGGAAGTGCTTAGCAAAATTCATAATATGTCTCCAATAGTCTCTCTGATCTTTATATTCTATCGCTATGGGAACTACAGGAATTCCAGCTTTCGCAGCTTGCTCAAAGGATCCCTTTTTATATTGGATGGTCAATGGATCACCATGAGTCTTTCCTTCTGGAAAGAGCACAATATTATTGCCAGCTTTTAAGTGATGGTAAATTCCATCTTTAGTTTCACTTTTACTTTCCTTATTTGATTTGTTGACGTAAAGAATTCCAGAAAGTTGTGCTCCAAAACCAATGACTGGCCAACTCTTTACCTCATACTTTGCAATTGGGTAGGCAAGTACGTCACACAAAATGAACATCGGATCCAAGCTACTTCTATGATTACATACAAAAAGGTATGGGCCACCTTCAGGGATGTTTCCTTTGACATTTTTTCTCACACCTAAGACAGCAATACCTAGTCTGCACCATGCTCTGCGGATTTTTAAGCGAATGTCCATATTTCTGGATCCTGTAATGTGTAGCACAAATAAACTAAGCACTACTATTATTGCTGCAAGACCTAGGAGTAGGGCTCTAACTAAGCCAAGTATAACTTTGATGATGTTTTTAAATAAATTCATTTTAGGAAGTAGTTTAGTTATTCCATTCAGTATGGAATTGTTGAAGTTTCTTATTTATAAATGATTGTGCTTGATCAAGAATTTCTTGACCGTCTTTAGAATATATGGGTTGCCCAAAAGCTATTTTAGTTCGTGTAGTTGCTTTGCCAAATTGATTTAAAAATTGAACAGCAAGTGAGCCTCCGGTCCAATAGTCTAATGCTGGATTGTCATATTCAATTGCAATTGGGATGACTGGAATTCCCGCTTCAGCAGCTTTGTAAAAAGAACCTTTGTGAAATTCCTTGGTCAATGGTAAACCGGAGGTAGTGCCCTCTGGAAAAATTAAAACATTGTTACCTTCTTTTACGACATCATAAATACTATTCCTAGTTGCCGTGCGACTTTCCTTATTCTCTCTGTTGACATAAAGTACACCCGTAGCAGTAGCTCCTGTGGAAATAATAGGATAACTAGCGACCTCTGCTTTTGCAACCACATATGCATCTAAAATACCACATATTAAAAGGGGATCAGAAAGCGTCCTGTGATTGGCAACAAATAATGCCTTAGTTTCTGGTAGGATTGCTGTACCATCCTGTTCTATTTTGATGCCTAAAACTGCATTGCATAGTTTTACATAATTCCTTCTGTATCCAAAATTTCTAGAAGCATTATGTCCGAATATTAATTGAATAAGGAATAATGGTATGAGAAACAAGATCATCGCAATGATCAAGATGAAAAATCTTAAGAAGGCAAAAAGATAAGACAACATAAGTGTTGGAATATTTCTTTGATCGACGCAGCCAGAAAAAAAGAAAAAATGGTGGAGGATACCGGAGTCGAACCGGTGACCTCTTGACTGCCAGTCAAACGCTCTAGCCAGCTGAGCTAATCCCCCATAAAATACTGAATTTTTACATCCAGAATTTTCTATCAAGTCGATCGCTTTGATCAACTTAAGTTCATGGCTCAAAATTATTTTATTTTTCCTAATCATCTAAAAAAGCGGATCAATTGTTTTCAAATTGTTCTTAATACAAATAAACAGGAAATAATTTTGCATTATATAGTAAGATGTGTGGATAAAAACATATAATTTTATTTAATATGTATTATTTGGATAAACGCACCTGATGACCTTTGTTTTCTGTTATCCTCAAGAATCACCGGTAAATTCAAAAGCATCGGATTAAATTTTGTTACTTAGGGAAGCAATAGTACATGATGAAACTTTCAAAAGTTCCTGGTAGAAACATTAGACATAAAAATGTAGAATACTTGCATTTTTCAGGGACCTCTTACCTTGGGATGGTTCAAGATGCATGCTTTACTGAAAAGCTTAAGGAAGGACTTTCAAGTTATGGTAATAATTTTGGAAGTTCGAGGAATGGGAATCTCCAAATAGATGTATACGAACAATTAGAAAATAATCTAGCAAAGATGCTTGACTTACCTTTCGTTGTTTGCGCCAGCTCTGGTACGCTTGCCGCTAGGATCATAATGGAGGTTTTACAAAAAGATGTCCAATGGCATTATGCATCTAATACTCATCCAGCGCTTCTGAGCGAAAATGCACATAGTCAAGATTTCAATAATTGGATGAATACACTTGAACTTACATCAGGTCTTAATGCCATTTGCTTCAACGCCGTTGATCCACTAAACTTGGAACCACAAGATTTTAGCTTACTAAAGCGATTCGAAAAGGATGATCGAATCTTTATCATTGATGATTCTCATGGGATAGGGGTCTTAGGCCCAAAAGGGCAGGGGATAAGTTATACTATGCACGATCACGGTTTTAAAAATTTGCTTATCTATGGATCAATGGCCAAAGCATTGGGTGTAGATGCTGGATTTATTGCAACGGACAACGAAAGGATTTTTCAACAAATAAAAGCTGCCCCTGTGTTTGCAGGAGCCTCACCCATGGCTCCAGCCTTTGCTTATGCATTCAATCAGTCCATGGACTATTATCCCACCAAGCTACAATCGCTTAGAGAAAACCTCGCTTACTTCGAAAGTAAAATGCGTCATAAACGGCACTTTAATTTTCTACCTTCTTTCCCAGTCTTTCGATGTTTGCATCCTGATATTGCACAAAAACTTTTAGCTGAGAAAATCATCATTTCCTCTTTTTCTTATCCTTATCCAGAGGATCCTCCGATATCAAGAATTATCATTAATGCACTTCACAGTCGGGAAGATTTAGATGTCTTATTAAGATCTTTGGATGAAATACTTTCTTAAGCTAAGAAAGAAATAAGAACTCCTGCCGCGACTGCTGATCCAATTACACCAGAGATATTACTTGACATAGCATACTGCAATAAATGATTTTGAGGATCATGCTTCAATGCAATTTCATTAGCGACCCTTGATGCCATAGGCACAGCACTCAATCCTGTAGCTCCAATTAATGGATTGATTTTTTTCTTTGCGAAGAGATTATGAATTTTTACTGCGAATATGCCTCCCATTACTGAAATAGCAAATGCAAGAAAGCCGAATAAGATGATCATTAAAGTTTGACTGTTTAAAAAAGTATCAACAGTCATAGTTGCTCCAACTAGTAATCCTAAAAATATAGTAGCGGTGTTCATAATGGTATCTGAAGCACCAGTTGCGAGTCTGCTCGTTGCACTGCCAATTTCTTTTACCAAATTTCCAAACATCAACATCCCAATAAGAGGTGCTGAACTAGGTACTAAAAGAACGACGAGTAAAGTCAGCACAATCGGAAAAATAATTTTTGTAGTTCGGATATTTTTAATTTCTCGTTTTGCAGGGAATAATTTATCCTGCGCTTTCATGTTTATTTTTAGTTCTTTTTTGGTGGTCGTAAAACGTACTACAAAAGGAATGATCACAGGAACCAAAGCCATATAAGAATAGGCTGCAATAGCAATCGGTCCCAATAAATGAGGCGCAAGAATGATAGAAGTATAAATCGCAGTGGGGCCATCGGCACCTCCAATGATACCTAAAGCACCTGCCTCTTTTATATCAAATCCTAAAAATAAAGAACCTATCAAAACAGTGAATATGCCTATTTGCGCGGCTGCCCCAAAAAAGGCCAATTTTAAATTACGCAACATGGGGCCAAAATCGGTCATTGCTCCAACCCCCATAAAAATGAGAGGTGGGAGTAGCCCAGATTTAAGCAAAGTAAAATACAGCATATTCATTATCCCGTATTTTTTAGCTACGTCAAAAATATTGTATTGGCTCGTGTCAATCTCTTGAACAATGGCCATATTGCCACCAGGCAAATTTGCTAATAACATCCCAAATGCAATGGGCACCAAAAGCAAGGGTTCATATTTTTTGTGAATTCCTAAGTACAGCAGTACGAAGGCTAGTGCAAGCATGAGTAAGGTCCATGGAGAATTAAATATTTCTCCAAAGGCAGTCATGTCATATATTTTGTTGAGTATGTCCAAATTACGAGCTACTGAATTTTAATTAATACATCATCTTCTTCTACCTCAGCGCCATGTTTTGGTAGGATCTCCATTACGACACCGCCTTTATCTGCAGCCACTGCATTAATTACTTTCATAGATTCGATATATGCAACTGTATCTCCAATGGATACCGTATCTCCAATTTTTACTCCCGACTCATTATTATTTTTTGTAAGGTAAAATGTGCCTTCAAGTGGAGCGTTGATGGATTTTAAATTGCTAAGTATTTGTGTGTTTTGATTGATATTATTATCACTTGAATTATCTGCAGCAATATCATCAACAGATTTAATGCCTACATAATATTTCTTCCCTTCAAGTTCTATTTCTAATTCTTGCGGAAGATTTACATTTCCTGTACTGGCCTCTGTCTCTGATCTTTTTTCAGCAAGCATGTCATCGAATCTCGATTTGGCAATTCCAGATTTTAAATCTTCATACTGTTTTGGGTGCATGGCATATTCAAATAGCTCCTCTTCATCTTGTCCCACTTCCCAATTTTTTTCTTCCATTTTCTTGCGATACATATCCAGCTCATCTTCATAAAGATCTTGTGGGTTTCCTTCGAAGAATGTTCGCTTTTGTGCTTTTGCCAAATCCAGAATTTCTTGCCCTAGTTGACCAGGTAATTTTCCTGACTTACCTAAAAGCATGCCCCAGGTATTTTCATCGATCATTGACCAACGCGCTTTCCCTTTCTCCATCTGAATGACATTCATTAAAGAGGTGTTTTTGACATATTGACTAAATGGGGTCACCAAGGGAGGGTAACCAAGTTTTGGCCAAGCATATTCAACCTCGTTAAATAATTTCATCAATAGCTCGTCTTGACTTAACTCAGCTTGATTATTTTTTACCTTCCATTTGTTAAGGCTCTTCAAATTCTTTTCTAAATCGGCCATCAAACTTCCCATCATTCCACCAGGTAATCCTGCTTTAAGGAGAATGGAATTCATGAATCTATTTTTAGGGTTGATAAAGTATCCCAAAAAATCATCTATAAAAGATTGCGTTCTATTGCGCACTTCCATATAAGCATCCATGTCATAATCAGCAACTGCAAAACCATCATCTTTTAGCATAGCATGAACAGAAATTAAATCTGCATGACCTGTTCCCCAAGATAAGGGCTCCATGCCTACATCAATGTAATCAGCTCCCGCTCTGGCTGCTTCTAAAGAAGAAACGATACTTAAGCCTGGTGTAGAATGCCCGTGATATTGGACCGTTACATCAGGATGTCTTCTTTTGATTTCCTTGACGATTTTTCCAATTGAGCTAGGCCTACCAATCCCAGCCATATCTTTTATACAAATTTCCTCTGCGCCTCGCTCAATATATTGATCGGCTAGATTGACATAATAGTCTACGGTGTGGATTGGAGAAAAAGTTAAACTTAATGCTCCTTGAGCAATCATGCCACCTTCTCTCGCATATTGAAATGATAATTCTAAGTTTTGGGGATTATTCAAACCATCAAAAGATCTGGAAATATCAGTGCCTTGAATTTTTTTAAGTTTAAACATGAGCTGCCTAACATCTTTAGGCACAGGACTCATCCTTATTCCATTGAGCCCTCGTTCTAACATTTGAGTTTGAATACCTGCTTTATTGAAAGCTTCTGTCCAAGATCTTACAGTGGTGTTTGGGTTTTCTCCAGCAAGTAGTTTTATTTGTTCAAAACCTCCACCATTGGTTTCTACTCTGTGAAAACAATTCATGGCAACGATATCATCAGCCACTTGCACCAACTGATCTTGTCTAGGCATAAATTTACCAGATGATTGCCACATGTCTCTGTATACCAGACACAATTTAATTTCTCTTTTCATGTACTTTCGTTAAACCTAGTCGTCAGTCTAATTTTTTGATTTCTGAAACCATTGATTTGCCTCCAGAAATCTTTTTCACTGCTTCTTCAATAATTTTTCTATGTGAAGAAGAAATGTTTGAATCTTTAGATTCAAAATTTTCGAGCATGTTATTACCTGAATCATTAATGTCTAATTTATTGGTCAGGATGACCAACAAATTTCCAGAGGCTACTAACAATGCCAAAATGGTAAAAACTGTTAGCATCCCCACCAACAATAGCGTGAATGATTGTGATAATATCTCCTGCACTACTTTTATTTACCCTAAATGTAAGAAAATTCATGCTAGGCTAAGTAATAGAAACTTAGAATTTAACATTGAAATATTGAATGGAGAAAGCCATTATATTTTTAGAATAATACACTTGCCAAAGATCATTTTGATTCATATCTAGATTTTGGGCATAAAGGAAATCAAATTTTTAGTTTAAGCTAGTCTGCTTAATTACGTACTATTTGTAATTTGAAACACGTTTTATCAAATTATTCAATTTGCATGGCAAAGGTATTTAAGTTTGGTGGTGCTTCAGTGAAAAATGCAGCAGCCATAAAGAATGTTACAAATATTATTAGTTCAAGAAATGAGACAGAACTCCTTCTAGTAGTTTCAGCTATGGGCAAGGTTACCAATGCTTTAGAAAAGGTGGTTGATACTTATTTTACGGATAAAAAAGCATCACTTGTGTTATTAACTGAAATTCATAGTCAACACAAAATAAGTTTAAAGGAACTTACACTTAATGAAGGGATTTTAGATGCTTTTTTTGATAACGTTTCAACATTTATTAAAAATGATCAAGAATCAAATTTTGATTTGGTTTATGATCAAATTGTGTCTCTGGGTGAATTGGCTTCTAACTTGATTTTAGCAGAATATCTCAAGCAGCAAAATATTTCTGCATCATGGTTAGATGCTCGCAAAATTATTAAAACAGATGAAACCTATAGAGAAGGAAAATTGAATTGGAAACTTACTGAAGAAAAAGTCCAATCAGAAGTTCTGCCTTTGCTTAAAAATCAGATTGTTGTTACGCAAGGTTTTATAGGTTCAAATGAAACTGGAAATACGACAACTCTTGGACGGGAAGGTTCTGATTATTCCGCATCCATTTTTGCTTATTGTACAAATGCCGAGCTTGTAGCTATTTGGAAAGACGTACCCGGTATTTTAACAGGAGACCCAAAACTATTTGAAAATTTGGTAAAGATTGATAGGCTTACTTATAAAGAAGCCGTAGAGATGAGTTATTATGGAGCAAAGGTAATTCACCCAAAAACGATCAAGCCACTCCAAAATAAACAGATACCACTTTATGTAAAATCGTTTACTAAACCGGAAGCAGACGGAACTTTAATTTCTGGTGAGATCACAATCAACTACCCTCCTGTAATTGTTGTTGCTGAAAATCAAGCCATGCTTCATATTGCGACCAAGGACTTTTCATTTGTAGCTGAAGATCATTTAAGTAAAATTTTTCAACTATTTGCCAAGCATCGAATCAAGGTTAATGTAATGAGAAATACAGCTATTAGTTTTTCAGTCTGCGTCCAAGATGAGACAGAGCGCATTACTAATTTTATGGAAGAACTTGGGACAGAGTTTAAGATTATTAAGGATGAGGGTTTAGAACTTATTACCATCCGCCATTATCATCAATCAGTCATTAATGAATTAGTTAAAGGGAAAATTGTTGTACTAGAGGAGCGGATACGAAAGACCATTCAGCTTGTAGTCAAAGATGTACCAACCATTAGAAGAAAAAATTCATAGACCATTAGTGGGCAATTAGCTAAATGTACCTTTTGCTAAACCTCCATCCACAGAGATGGTTTGACCGGTTACGTAACGGGAACTTTCAGAAAGCAGCCAAATGCCTAATTCAGCTAAATCTTCAGGATCACCCATTTTACCTGTTTTGATTTCAGACTCAAAAGCTACTCTTGCTTCAGAAGGACTTATTCCAAGCAATTGACTCTTTTTTTCAAAAAGGCGATCCATCGCAGGAGTAGCGTGATAGCCTGGTGCGAGTACATTTAAAGTAATACCATGTTGAGCAATTTCTTGAGAAAGGGTTTTTACAAAACCAATAACAGCTAATCTTAGGGAGTTGCTCAATACCAAATCTTCAATGGGTTGTTTTACCGAGATGCTTTCAATAAAAAGTATGCGTCCATAGCTTTGACTCATGAATTTTTCTAGCAGATGATTCACCAATTTCACCTTCCATCTCAAAACACTTTTATAGGCTTCATCCCAATCAGAAATTTCTGTTTCGATAAATGATTTTGCCGGAGGACCGCCTGCATTAACTACTAAGCCATCCAACTTTCGATCCCCTATAAGTCTAATGACATTTGATATAGTAGCATCAGTTGTAATGTCTCCAGCAATGGTTTCGACTTGATCTCCAAATTGATTTGCCATGGTCTGGAGCTTCTCTTCACCTCGTGCATTGATGATTACTTTTGCACCTTCCTGAAGGAGTTTTTGACTGATGGCTTTACCAAAGCCACTTGTGCCTCCAGTTACTAAATACAATTTGCCTGCTAATGCTAAATCCATTTTTATGTATTAGAGTATTGATCTAAAATTTAGAATTTGATTTTTCTCTAATATATGAAATTCATCATCGGAGTAATACATTTTGATTAACTCAAGTGCAAGATTTTCTTTTTCTGCTTTCCCATTTAAGTATTGGGCCGCCATCTTTTTTATAAATAACTTCTTTTGAAAATCTGTTTGGTCTTTATAAAAAGATTGAATTCGTTTGACGATATTTTGACCAAATTTATTTACCAGTAAATTGAGTTCTTTGTTATGGATTTTTAAATCAGCATAACTCGCATGCAATAATAAGTAGCACGCAAATTCGTTTTCGGTGAGATTCATTTGTGTAAAATGCAGCGGTGATAAATTGAAATTTGTTGTTTGCTATTTACACAACGCAAACTAGTCCGAAATAATTCGTTTAAGCTGCTCCATTAGAGCTTTTTCAAAAAGACCATAGCTTCCATCTATTTTGAATTGCTCTTCAATTATTGATAATAATTCCTCTTGCTTACTATTATTTTGATAATACATGGGCTTATACAATTCAATGATCTTGATTTTTTCTAAATCAACCATTGAATGATATTCATTCATTATGTCATTGAATTGACCATTAGAAATGCGATGCATAATGTTTTGCTTTTCATCCTGTGAAAAGTCAAGGTCTGCATAAGAGGCGTATATTAATATAAAACAAATGAATTCTTCTTTGGACCATTTGGGGTGTGTCTCAATCATGGCTTAGTGGTTTAGTAAGATGGTTTTGTCTGGAATGTGGTCGAGGGCGATGGCACGTTTGGATGTAAAATCAATATGGAAAAAAAGATTTTGGATACCATTACTTAAGAGCAGATAAGGAGCTTTTAAGTCAATATTATATAGCGCAATTTGATCAACTACTTTTTGATCTATTTGCACAGAAGGAGCCTTACACTCAATAAGCATTCTTGGCTCCATTTTTTTATTGAAAATCAATAGATCAAAACGTTTTTCCATTCCCATAACATGGATTTGCTTTTCTATTGCAATATGATTTGAAGATATCTTTTTTTCGAGAATCAAGTATTGAATGATTAATTGACGGACGATCTCTTCTGGTTGATTTATATAATACTTTTTGCGTATAGGGTCATAGAGCTTAATCTTATTTTCTTTTTTAGAAAATTTCAGTTGGTCTTGATAGGAATCTAATCTTAAATCTAAGCTCATGCTTTCTTAGGACACTTTCCTATTCTCTTGATTTAATAGGAGATTTTGATGGATGAGGCTCGCCACTTTTTTTGCCGTATAACTTTTGTTTTTAACCCAATCATATGACCAACTATTGATGATTTCAAAACCGTAATATTTTAATTGGGTTTGCATATAAACTTCCCAATCTACAACAGGGTTTTTGCTTGTTTGAATAAATTGGTCCAAGCTCAAGAAAGCTACGGGAATTTCCTCATCAATTAAGGCCTCAAATATTTGATGTTCAGAGGTCCTTGAATTTTTTATTTGAGTATCATAGTTTTGGCGCAATTCTTCCATAACCATGAGATTCATTTTGGGATCCAGTTGTGATATGATGTTTAAAGCATTCATTTGGATAATGCTGTAAGAATGGCTCGTTTGATGAATGAAAGAAGCAATTTCACTGAGTGCTTCGTATTTATTGCCTAAATGTAATTCCGTTCTTTTGAGAATATGCTTACCATGCTTCATCTGAAGGATATTCGCATGTTGACCTTCTTCTTCCTGAATTTGAAAATAAATTTGCTTATTTGATTTTAGTGCTAGCTGTTGCACTTTTGCATTTTCTTGCAATGACTTACCAGCAACTATTAAGGTGTCAAATTGTTCATCTGCAAGTGCTTCAAAATTAGCTAATTCTTGCTCTGCAACTAAGACTACGGGTTTAAGATCCAACCATAAGCTTCCCAGCTGATTCCAAGCTTGATAATTTTTTAACTCATCACTTGCATGCAATATGGAAAGCAATCGTTTTTTTTGTTCAGAAGATAATCGTTTGACAATATGCTTCCTGTGGTCTGCTAATATTTTATGACTTAGATCAGTTTTAAGGAGTTTTAAAATCCTCAATTCTTCATGTAAGCTCTTTTGTAATTGTCCAAGATTTTGATTGGGGCCTGTTCCGGCTTTTCGTATAATATTTTTTAAAAACCATTCATCCAAAATAGCTTTCGGTTGAGAAATTTTTTCAGAGTACAGAATGGTTAATATTTTTTTTGCCTCACTGGGTACTTCATCCAATAGGCTTCTCCATTTTCGGTATTGTTCAAAAAATCCAGAGCTTTGCAACAAGGCTTCAAGATTATTAATTTGAGATTGAAGGAATTCTAATTGTAGTTGAATGCTAATAGCAAGATTCTCACACTTTTCGCTAAATACATTTTGTGCGTTTAATTTTTCAATAAATGACTTGTGTGCTCCATCCAATTGGACGAGGTTGTCTTGTATAAATTTATCATGAATGATGCTGTGTGTTCCCAGTCTCTTTATTTGATCACTTATATATTGTTCTTGGAATTCATATTCTGCTATTTCGCGTTGGAATAGATTTAATTTTTCTAAACAAGATTCCTTACTTGCAGCTTGAATGAAGTGAATATGCCATTTAGCAAAATGACTATCAGAAGCCAGCTCATCATGAAATGCTTGTAGGGTAGAAGTGAAATAGTTTTTGTTGGATTTAGGATTAATAAATTTCCCAAGATTGATACCCGTTGAATTTTTATCGAACTGGCCAACTTGATTGATTTTTTTAAATGGTTCATTTGAAAAAATCAATTGTTGCTTTAGCGCTTCGATTCTATGATTCCAGTGGTTGAGTTTTTTATCAAACTGATCTCTTATTAAATTTTTATACCAATGAATATTGTGGAGATATTCTTTTCTTAAAAGTCGAGCCTCTTTCAAAAGCGTTTTTACAATTGTATAAAAGCTTTCTTTATTTTTTTCTTGATCATTGTCTGAAAACCAAGCGCTTTGTATAGGGTTGAATATGTATCTGATGGGAAGTGGAGGGAGCACGATATCTTTCATCTTGGCAATGATATCTTGCAATAATTTATATTCTTCCACATTGAAATTAAACTTGGCATTTTCTATAGATGCATCTAATAGGAGAGAGCCTTCATGTGAGTCCAATTGCATGAATTTTTGAATAATCTCATCTAGCTCAAGATGGTCAAAAACCGCTTTAAATTTTCGATTGTATTGCTCATAGACTTGCTGGATTACTAAAACACATTTTTGTTTTTGACTTTCATATTCTTCAAGTCCATTTTCTAGTGTGCTGCTTTTTCCAGATTTGCTTAAATCGTGAATGTCTAATTCAATAGCACCACCCATGTGATTAATAAAACTGCTTAATTTTATTTGCGTGAAAAAGTTGAGGAGATTTTCTTCCAGTGTTTCATCCTTGTAGACAACTATAGATTTTCTTTTTTTCCATAGTTCTTCTGCGAGAATGGCACTGCATAGATATTTTTTTCCGCTAAAAGCCTTTCCTGAAATAAAGTGTGTTCCACCTTCTTGAACAGCTTGAAAAGCTTTGTATTGGAAAGGGTCCAATATTCTGATTGGAAAGCAATTTTTGCTTTCTTGAAATTCAGTTGACATAGTTTAGTTGATTAAAACATATAAATATAATTTATAATATGTATTAATACAACTATGTTTGCATTATTAGCCTATGGAATTTGATATAAAATCCTATTCCATCTTATTATATTTGCTAAAGCTTAATTGTAATAAAATATGAAACAAATACTTAGTCTTGCATTGCTGTGCTTTATAGGTGTATTTTATTCTTGTAACCAAAATTCTGGTGGAGGAAGCTCCATGGGAGAAATAGAAGGATATGAATTGATTGAATATCCAAATCAAACAATAAGAGCACTTAAAAAATCAGGCAATCGAATTTTAGAAGAGGGTTTATTAGTCGGAGGTAAAAAGTCTGGTTCTTGGATCGTTTATCACGCTGATATGAGACCTAAACAAATTTATCATTATGTAGATGGGAAACTAGATGGTCCTTATTATGAAATATCTGAAAGAGGACAAATTGATAAACTTATTAATTATAAAGAAGATAAGCTTCATGGTCAAAGCATTACCTATCGCTTTGGAAGATTTCAAGAAATATATAATTACAAAATGGGAAGCTTAGATGGAATGCATAAAATTTATCACGGAAATGGAAAAGTCCAAAAGGAAGTTGAATATAGAAATGGAGCCCAGCACGGGATTTTTAGGTACTATGATGAAGAAGGGAATGTAACATTGGATTATAAATATGAAAATGGTGAAAAAGTAAGCGGCGAAATCATTGAAGTTCCAACAGCGGAAGCAGAGAAGAAGTAATAACAATAAACTTCTGTCTTCCGAAAAAAGTGAGAAAAGCGTTAGCAAAACAGAAGTGTTTACAAGCATGTTTTTTCTTCCGAAATGAATTTCGGAAGCGCTGAGCAGCAACGATAATATTTAATTGAGGAAGCGCTAAGCAGGGACGAAGATTTTAGAAGAAGAAACAGCGGAAGCAGAGAAGAAGTAATTACAACAAAGTTTTGTTTTCCGAGTGAAGAGAGAAAAGCGTTAGCAAAACAGAAGTGTTTACAAGCATGTTTTTTCTTCCGAATGTTAGAGAGGAAAGCGTTAGCAAAACAGAAGTGTTTACAAGCGCGTTTTTTCTTCCGAAATGAATTTCGGAAGCGCTGAGCAGAAACGATAATATTAGAGAGAGGAAACGCTGAGCAGCAATGATATTATTAAAGTGAGGAAGCGCTGAGCAGCAACGAAGATTTTAAAGAAAAAACAGCGACATTAAATTTTTGCAAAAAAAAAACCTGGCAACTTAACCTTGTTAAGCCACCAGGTAACTACTCACCTTCGCTATTCTTCTTTAATCTAGTTTAGATTGAAAACATTAAATGTTTTCTATTTTCGCTCATCTCTCTCAAATTCTTTCTCAAAACTGGTTACAGATTAAGATTAATATTGAAGGTATTTTTTAATTTTTATTGGGTTATCTGTTTCTACACATGTTACAAGTTTAATAATCCATCAAAGCCACTTTTGTTCTAGACAATTAAAGTTTTTTTTAAAATTATTTTAAGTGACGAATAAAGAAATAGCCAATATGTTTAGGGACCTCGCAAAGATGATGGACCTTTACGACGAAAATGCTTTTAAAGTACGTTCCTATCAATCAGCCTATCAACGTCTCCGGACGTGGCCGAAAGCCTTGATGGAAACCAGTGAAGAAGAATTTGATCAAGCAGCCGGTATAGGAAAGGGAATTAAATCCTCCATCCTTGAAATAATTGAAAACGGCCAATTAGCTGTTTTGGAAAGCTATAAAAATCAGACTCCTCCGGGCATACTAGATCTTTTGTCCATTAGAGGTATTGGTCCTAAAAAAGTCAAAGCCATTTGGAAAGAAATGGGAATTGATGATGTACATGAATTGATTAAGGCCATTGAAAATGATGAGTTACTAAAACTTAAGGGTTTTGCGAAAAAGACTCAAGATGACATTCTCAAAAAACTGGAGTATCATCTGGAATCAAAAGACAAGTATTTACTCTCAGAATTGGAACCCATTCGAATAGAAGTCTTAGAAAGGATCGGTGCACAAATGGGCGACGAGCATCGGGCGCTATGCGGTGCGCTAAGACGTGAGTCTCAGATATCTGAACGAATTGAAATCCTAATCAATGTGGATGCTTTGGAACAAGGCAAGCTTACACTAGATGAAAAAGTACTTAGCCTTAAAGTTGATGAATCCATTGATCATTCATATAAGTCGCAATTTCCATTAAGACTATATGGTACGAGTGCTCAACAATTTCATGCAAAACTATTGCAACTAACAGGTCCAGATAGCTTTGTGAAAAGCCTCCAAGAGAAAGGAATGGATCTATCAAAGGAGCTCAATTCGGAAAATGATTATTTTGAGCAAGTGGGTTTAGCCTTTATTCCTCCAGAATATCGAGAAGAAGAAAATTTACAAGACCTAGACAGAGATTATAAGAAACTCGTAACTGATGAAGATATATTAGGGACAGTTCACTGTCATACAGTATATAGCGATGGTACGCACACGGTAAGACAAATGGCTGAGGCTGCTGCTGCCCACGGACATGAATACATCGTTATTACTGACCATTCTAAAACAGCCTTTTATGCAAATGGCTTGAAAGAAGAAGAATTAATCAAGCAGTGGGATGAAATCGATGCGGTAAATAAAGAATTAGACATTCATATTTTTAGAGGGATAGAAAGTGATATTTTAAACGATGGCAGTCTAGACTATCCAGAAGAAATATTGCAGCAGTTTGATCTTATTATAGGATCAATCCATTCAAATTTAAACATGAAAGAAGCGGTTGCAACGGAGAGACTCATTAAGGCGATTGAAAATCCCTACATGAAAATCCTAGGGCATTTATCAGGAAGAATCTTATTGTCTCGAAAAGCATATCCTTTGGACTATGAAAAAATTATTGACGCATGTGCGGCAAATGAAGTTTCTATTGAGTTGAATGCAAACCCTCATCGCTTGGATTTGGATTGGAAATACATTAGAATGGCAACAGAAAAAGATGTATTAATCAGCATAAATCCGGATGCCCACTCGATAGAAGGTATTGACGATATCAAATATGGTGTACGCTTAGCTAGAAAAGCAGGATTGAAAGCTTCAGAGTGCTTAAATAGCTATGATTTGCGGGAATTTGAGGAGTTTATTTTCGCTCAATAGCTGAACAAAAGTCAACAATAAATAGTTACTATCTGTAGTTACTTTAAATATATATGCGTATTTTACGCTTTAATTAATATTATAACACTTAAATTTTTCCATTAGATGAAACATTTTAGAATCCAAATTTTGACTCTGCTGGCTTTTGCATTGGTAAGTTCATTGTTTATAGCTTGTCAAAATGAAAGTTCTGACGATACAAGAGCATTAGCTCGTGAATCTCTCGCAACAGCGGCACCTCAAGCAGCACCGGCTCAGCCTACTGCAGCTAATCAACCTGCTCAACCTGCAGCTCCAGCTGGTCCTACGACCACGATGAGTTTCGGTGAGAATACATTTGATTTCGGTGAAATTGATGAAGGAGAAAAAGTAGAGCATATTTACAAGTTTAAAAACACTGGTGATGAGCCTTTAGTTATATCTAATGCAAAAGGATCTTGTGGATGTACGGTTCCTCAATGGCCAAAAACTCCAATCGCTCCAGGTGATTCAGGAGAAATTTTGGTTTCATTTAATTCAAAAGGGAAACCAGGACCACAGACCAAAAAAGTTACCATTACAGCGAATACAGATCCTGTACAAACTTTCTTAACCATTACTGGTAAAGTGAAGAAAGCAGAAGCTCAAACAGCTGTTAATAACTAAAATAGAACATTGTTCTAATTCAAAAGCTCTTGCAATTTGTAAGGGCTTTTTTTATTTACATACGTTTAAAGTCCTTGTAAATATTGGATGAATGCCTGGACAGATTCTGCTCGGTGACTGATAGCGCTTTTGATGTCCATACCTAATTCAGCAAAGCTTTTTTCATATCCATTGGGCTTGAATATGGGGTCGTAACCAAAGCCACCAGTGCCTTGTCTTTCTGGTAAAATAATTCCTTCAACGGTCCCTCTAAATAGCAATAACTCTGTTTCAATTCTCAAAGCAATCACTGATACAAATCGAGCTTTGCGATTTGACTGACCAAGCATCATTTCTAATACCTTGTCCATATTATCCTGTGCATCTCTTTGAGGACCTGCAAAGCGTGCAGAATAAATTCCAGGAGCACCATCAATCGCATCAACTACCAAACCTGAATCTTCGCCGAAACAATTCATTCCAGTTTTTTGATAAACATAATCTACCTTCTGAGCAGCGTTTTCTTCAAAGCTAGAACCGGTTTCTGGAATGTCTTCAGTAATTCCGATATCTTTCAAACTGATGATTTTAAAACCATCATCTTTTAGTTGGTATTGAATTTCCTCAATTTTATGCGCATTGCTAGTGGCAAATATCAATTCTTTCATGAGCTGAAAATTGATTGTAAGGCTGCCCAAAGTAATTTCTTCTTTGATACATCATTTGTGATAACACTAAGGGTATCTGCGAAAAGGAGTTCTTTTTCTAATATTTTAAGCGTGGTATAATTATGATGTTGTATCTGAAGACCCATTTGTTTTGGGCTGATGCCAAAGCTTATAATATGATGGCATGCATCCAAAGGCAATTTTTGAAAAACTATGGATTCTTTTGAGTCAATAGGAAGCAAGGCACAATCTTCCTCCATATCATATTTTATGGCATTTAAGATCGCTTTTAAAGTAGTCATAGCCTTATCTTCTTCGGCATCTTCTTTTGTTATCAGAATTAATAACTTCTTTTTATTATTTCCTGATAATCTTGTATGCAGCCCAACCTTTTGGTCAGGAGCTATGTCATAATAATCGAAGTCCAAGAAGTGATATTCCAATTTGATATTATTTGATAATGGATGACAATATAACTAACTTGACATAGTTAAATTAATAAGTCCTAATCTAATAAATTTAATACGCAATATGGAAAGCAAATTTCACATCACTAAAACAAATCATTCAAGAATTAACGAGACAGATTTTGAAAATCTAAAATTCGGAACCGTCTTTTCAGACCATATGTTTGAGGCTGATTTTAAAGATGGGGAATGGTCTAAAGGTGTTATTAGACCTCTTGAAAATTTGAGTTTTCACCCTGCAATGGTTGCCTTGCATTACGGTCAATCAATATTTGAGGGTATGAAGGCTTTTAAGAATGTCGATGGAGAACCTGTACTCTTCAGACCTGAATTACACGCACAAAGATTGAATAAGTCTGCTGCTAGATTGTGCATGCCAGATTTTCCTGAGCAAGAGTTTGTAGAGGCGCTGAAAGCACTTGTAGATGTAGACAGAAAATGGATTTCTGATGTTGAAGGAGCTTCTCTCTATATAAGGCCCTTTATGTTTGCTTCTGAAAGTTTTCTTGGAGTAAGAGCCGCGACTGAATATAAGCTTTTGATATTCACGATGCCTGTAAATAAGTATTATGATCATCCAGTAAGTTTAATTGCTGAAGAAAAATATGTTAGAGCTGCGGAAGGCGGAGTAGGAGAAGCAAAAGCTTCAGGAAATTATGCCGCTTCATTATTGCCTGCAAAATTGGCCAAAGAAAAAGGATTTGATCAGGCGCTATGGTTGGATGGAAAAGAATTTAAGTATATTCAAGAAGTAGGTACGATGAATATCTTTTTTGTTATTGATGGAGTTGTAGTTACACCAGCTACAGATGGAGCTATTTTGAAGGGTATCACGAGAAAATCATTGATTGAGATTTGTAAGGACATGGATATCTCCGTAGAAGAGCGAAAGATTAGTATTGATGAATTGATTGAAGCTGGCAAAGATGGAAAGATTGATGAGGTATTTGGTGCAGGAACTGCTGCTGTAGTTTCTCATGTAAATAGAATGAAGTTGAGAGATTATGAAATCAATTTTGAAATTAAAGAAGATGGCATTTCAAAGAAACTAAAAAAACAATTAACAAACATTAGAACAGGAAAAGTTGAAGATAAATTTAACTGGGTAGTGCCCGTTCCATCAGCGATTCTTGTTTAAAATAATTGATTTTGAGAATAACTTTACTACTTATGCTTTTTATAGGAATCTTTTGCATTCCTATTCAAGCAGCTGAACACCCGGTGCCAGCTTCAACAAAAATTATTGAATACCATCAAGCAGAGAAGCAGGCAGTTACAAAAGCTGTTCAAAAACCCAATAAGACTTACACGCCACCAAAGATAGAAGGTAATGCAGCTGCCGCATTAATTTTATCATTTCTGTCGATTATATTTCTGGCGATACATCCGCCCTTAGGACTTCTTTCAATTCTTGTAGCAATTATATGCATTATCAGATCAAGAATAAGAATCAAAAAAGAACCTAAAGAACGATGGCGCGGGCGTAAGTTTACCACGTTTTCTATTATACTTCTAGCAATCTTATTGGGTATACTTGGAGCACTTTTAGGTTCTGGTACCTTACAGCGGTTTTTTTAATTCACACGATGAATCGAATATTTATGAATAAGTTCCAAAAAAAGATATGCTGCATTAGCATGTCAATTTTAATCTTATTTTCTACAAGTGGTTGTAAATATTATTACGTAGTGCCCGAAGAAGCAGACGTGATTCCCAGCCTTGCAGACCCTGAAGGTCTCAATAGATATTTTATCATTCATGAGGGAGCTAATGTCAAGCATTTAAAAATAAGTTCTTACGATAGTAAAATTTTAAAGGGTGAGCTAGAAGAGTTACCCTATTATAGAAATTCTTACCTCTATACAAATCCAGACCCAAAGTCTTCAACAAGATATAAATCTGGTAATAGGGATGTCATACAGGAAGTGCATGTGTATATGAAGCCCTCGCAAGGAGCTTTGTATTTGGATGGAACGACCTTCGAAGCAAATTTTGATGAGATTGAAAGATTAGAAATTTACGAGCACGATCGCGAAACTTCTACCTTGGTGAACATAGGAACTTTTATGGCTGGTAGTGGTGGTGCATTCGTACTTTTAGTAGTCTTGATCGCCCTTTTAAAGTCCTCCTGTCCATTTTTATACATCAATGATGGACCTGATAAAAAATTAGCAGGTGAGTTATATGGTGGCGCCATTTTTAAAAGTATTGAAAGAGATGATTACTTAAAATTAGATGGGCTGGTAGCGCAAGATGGAAAGTATCATCTTCAGATATCCAATGAATTAAAGGAAAAGCAATATACAGATCAATTTCAATTGATACAGGTCGATCACCCTGCAGATCAGAAAATCTATATTGATCAGTCAGGAGCACTTTACACACATACAGATCCAAAATTACCAGTAAAAGCGCATACCTTGATGGGAAAAGATATTGGATCAGCCGTAGCTGCTGATGATGATTTTTCTTATCAATTCAATGAAGACTTTGTAGAACAAGAAGCTGTCATTTTAAGCTTTGATCCCATCGACACAGAGGAAGCTCAGCTCTTATTGAATCTGAAAAACTCTTATTGGTTAGATTATGCTTTTGGAGCATTCACACAAAAGTTTGGAAGCTTTTATGAGAAATGGTCAGAGAAACAAGATGCAGAAGATCCTGAATTCTTCTTGCAGTGGATGAAGGATCAAGAAATTTTTCTTGATGTCTTTGTTAAGGCCAATGATGAATGGAATTTAATTGAATCCGTATACACATTTGGTCCATTGATAGACAGAGATCTGATGGTCAAGATTCCCAGCCAATATCTCGACGGATCTCCGATAGAGGTCAAACTGAGTTCTGGCTTTATGTTTTGGGAGTTAGATCATGCTTCTTTATCGGCATCAGTCAAAGAAGATGTAGATGTGCAAATATTAGATGCAGAAACTTTAATAGATAATGGTGTAGCTACCGAAGCTTCAATTCTTCATGATAATGATGGGAGCTTCCTAGCACAAGAAGTGACAGGAGATCGGGCGAATGTAGTTTTTAATGCAACAGCTATTCCTCAAAATAAGATTCGATCATTTTTTGCACATAGTTCTGGATATTACAAACATGTTAGAGATTATCAAGGCCCACCAGATTTCAAGGAGCTAAGAAAATTCAAACAACCAGGTCATTTTAATGATTTCTCGAAAGCTTTGTACAAAACTATTTTGGAAGACGAATTATTGATCACTTCAGCTAATTAAATATGGCAGTAAACACTTATGTACATGATCAAGCAAATGTCAAGACTTCAACTCTTGCCAGTCAAAAAACGGTCTCTCAAGAATTTGTTTCTGCAGGTACATGGAAAGCAAGAAAATTATCCATTCAAAAAAAATGGGCCTTGCTAAATTTAGCAAGAAGCAAAACGCAAAATATATTCGAAGCATTTACCTTAGCTAGAGGGCTTAAAGCATTTAGAAAAAAGGCCTTTGGAATAGAAGGTTATCGAAAAATGTTTGTCTCTGATGATAAGATCTATTTTGACATGACCCTTGCAGGATTTCCTTCAGCTGCTTGGGACAACTATATGTCCAAAGAGTTAGACCGGATTCAACATCCAGGAATCTTGAATGGCTTGCGTGTCGCATTTATGGCGATAACAAAAAAATGTGCTTATAAGTGTGAGCACTGTTTTGAATGGGATCAGCTAAACAAAAAGGACGTTTTGGATTTTGATAAACTCTCCAAAATGGTTGATCGCTACATGGACTTTGGTGCTGCTCAAATTGTTTTTTCAGGTGGAGAGCCTTTGATAAAATTCGACTTGCTGAATCAGTTACTGGTGCATGCAAGCGATGCTTCTGATCTATGGATTGTGAGCTCAGGTTTCCAACTAAGCAAAGAGAAAGCACATATATTAAAGTCCAATGGATTGACAGGCGTGATTATCAGTTTAGATCATTTTGATAAAGAAAAAAACGATGCCTTTAGAGGATATCAAGGAGCTTACGATTGGGCACTGAAGGCATTGCGTAATGCAAAAGAGGCAGGCTTGGTCACGGCGCTTTCTTTGTGTGCTACCGAAACTTTTATATCAGAAGAAAACCTTGAAGCATATTTTCAATTAGCTATGAGCTTAGAGGTGCCCTTCGTCCAATTACTCGAACCAAAAGAAGTGGGTCACTACAAAGATAAACCCGTGAAACTCTCTCAGGAGAAACAAGCCTTGCTAAGAGCCTGGCATTTGAAAGTGAATAATGATTCAGCCTACAATCACTATCCACTGACTCAGTATCATGAATATCATCAACAAGAGATGGGCTGTTTTGGTGCAGGCAATAGGTATTTATACATAGACACTGATGGCGATGTGAATCCTTGTCCATTTTGTGCTGATAAAACCTGCGATGCGCTTGCATTCAGCGTTGAAGATACAGTTGCCCTATTAAGAGAGAAGGAGTGTGGCTTCCATGAATTGACTGAGCGATAAGCCAATCTAAAGAATCAAAGTCATGAGAATAATACTCGTTTTTTTTCTGTGTCTAAGTTGTACTTGTCTAAAGAGTCAGGAGAGGAGTATCAAAATTTATAATCAATTTTTAGTGTATACCTATTATTCGCCGAGACCTCTTTTAGCAGAAAGAGCCCCCTTAAAATATAATGGTAGTTCGATTGCATTTCGATCTGTTAAGGATAAAAAGCTGAGGCAAATTTCAATCAAGCCGGTCTATCTCATGCGAGATCAAGGTCAAGCACGATATGAGTACATAGGAGGTGATTTAAAATTTGACTTTGCTAAGGAAGTAGAAAACTATAATGAAAAGTTTAATATTTTTTGGGGTGGTTCTAGCTGGTTAGGGTTTTTGCAGGAGGATATCGCGTATTCAAGCATTACATCTTTTCCTGTTGAGCGCACACATGGAGCCATTTCATTTGCCTTATTTGCCAATGTGGAATATCATTTTACCAAAAAATTATACGTCGAGCTTGCAGCTAATTTTTTTAGTGCTGCATTTGGCTGGACTCATCAATATACGGACAATCCAAATCTACTAGAAAGGCAAAGAACGCAATCTGGATTTGATATCGATTTGTTTGGTCAACGGAATGTGCAAGTAGGCCTTGGCTATGTGTTCGGATCCAATAAGAATAAAGAATAGATCAAGGTATAAAATTCTTTCCTAAGCATTTGATGGACTCAGCCATCAAATGTGACTAATTAGAAAGAGGTAGATTTTTACAAGAGGCAATAGAAAAAGAATCGCCTCCGTTTTTAGAGAAAATTTAATAGAACCAAAACTTAGCAAATGAAAGATCTCCTTGTAATATTATGTTTATTTATTTCAGTTAATTCTTACTGCCAGGAAAGAAGTCTGAAAATTTACAACCAATTTATACCTTATTCAGAATACTATAAACCTATTGTATTTAATGCAAAAAATAGTACTGCTAATTACAATGGAACATCAATTGCTTATCGAAAAGTGAATGGGGAAAAGATGCGACAGTTTTCAGTAAAACCTTTTTATAAAAACAGCAGGGAAGAAGATCAAAGTTATGAATTAATAGGTGGTGATATAAGATTTGATATGGCCAAGCATATTGAACTGAAAAATAAAAAATCGAGTCTGTTTTTTGGGAATTCTGTTTGGCTGGGATTTCTAAATGAGCAAATAGATTCAAGAGTGTTTAATGCTTATGGAATCAGGAAAGACCATTTAGGAATTTCATGGGCTTTATTCAGTAGCTTTGAATATCAATTAACTCCTAAATGCTATGTTGAGCTCGCCACAAATTTTTTCAGCTGGTCCTTCTTTTATGAAAGGCAATATATTGCCAATCCAATATTATCTGAAAGTAGGAGGGTACAAACGGATTTTGATTTTGATTTGTGGGGTCAGAGAAATTTGCAGATTGGCTTTGGATATAATTTAGGGGTGAATTAGCCATGACTATGACTCGTTCATTGAAACAAGTCTTATACTTTATGAAATAAATTGAAGAGCTATACTGTCTAGGCCTTAGCGGCAAAACTTGTTTTACATTTTTGACAAACAAGCTCTTTACCATCATTGCCTCTTTGTAATGCGATACCCATTAGATGTTTATTTGCATAAGCACTGACCCATCCAACATTAGATTCTTTGCTGTTTATATCGAGATTTTCTTGTTTCACTCTTTCATAAAATTGACCTCCATATTCTTCTCTTCCCCAACAATTTGGACACAAGCCTTCAGGAGCTGAAGATTCTTCTGTGCTTTGATCTTTTTTTAAGAATGATAATAGTGATTCTAGAATATTCATATTGATTTATTTACTAGTGTGAAAGTAAAGTATTCTCATTTAAGTAAGCATTTTTCAAAGTCGCTCAGGCGCTATTT
>CALGNN010000027.1 GCA_937961455.1 uncultured Saprospiraceae bacterium | reverse complement strand
TCGAGCCATAAACTCTTCTTCAAATGAAAGGTTCCTGCAGGTATGTTAATTGTACCACCTGTCTCAACTGTGATAAACTCAGTTTGAATTTTTTTCTGAATATTCTGCGCTTCCAGAAAAGCGCAAGAAAAAAAGAAGAGGTAAATTAAGGCTCGCTTCATTTTTAAATTTACAGAATAAATTAACTTATTAAAACTCTAAAAGAACTTGTGCGCTAGTAGTTATTTAACTAAACTTCCATAAAAGCGCTTCATGCGTTTAGCAGAAAAGCCCATATAGAACATTAAGAAAACAACTAAATTGGCTGTAGATACTTTGAAGTAACTATTCTTATCATATTTGCGAGCAGAAACAATTACATCTTTTGGGATGACTTTAAATTTTACCAATTTTTTTGCTCTTCTAATTAGATCATACTCTTCCATGATTTCCATCTCTTCTTGATAACCTTCTAGCTGATTAAATAATTCTTTGGTGATGAATAAAGTTTGATCCCCTCCTCTGCAAAAGAGTTTATTAAATCGAGTAAAGTAAGCATTGATTTTCAATTTCTTGGAATCAGAGTTAAATTGAAATCTGTAAGAGCCAATTTTGTATCCTTCTTCAAGGCTTAGTTTAATGTCTTGATAAAAACTATCTAAGGGTCGAGTATCAGCATGTACAAAATAGTAAATGTTCCCTGATGCTTTTTTTGCTCCAAGATTCATTTGTTTCGCCCTCGATTTAAAGGGAGCATCTACAAGCTGTACTTTCTTTTGTGCACAGATGGATCTTGTTTGATCATGACTTCCTCCATCGACAATAATGATTTCGTAGCAATTATTTGACTCTTGAAAAAAATCAATTATTTGAGCAATATTTTTCTCTTCGTTATATGTTGGAATGATTACAGAAAGCTTCATCAATTCTTGCTTTAGAAAGCCTCTCCTATTGTAAAATAATATTCCAATGAATTTTTTCCAAAGCCCACATCAAACCTAATGTTAAGTTGATCTTTTGTGTCTGCGGCAAAGCGAATTCCTGTTCCTCCAGCCCAAAGCAGTTCTGAATCTCTGTATTGTAAGATTTGATCCGACATGGTTCCCACACTGCCAAATACAGCCATACTTATTCGCCAAACTATCGGAAACCTAAAAGCAGCTTGGACCACTTGCATATTTTGATCTCTATAAGCTCCTCTTTGATATCCTCTGGATACCTTCGCTCCTCCAAATTTTGCTAGATCTTGGAAAGGTGTGTTACCTATATTCGTTTCTGAAAAAAACTGAAAGGCCAAAACACTTTTGCCTATTGGAAAGTATTTTCGATAATCCATTTGGATTTTCTGGTACTCAAATTCACTTCCTAAAAAATCTTTGTGGCTGAAAAACTTGAGCTCCGTATAAGATCCTTTTCTAGGAAACACGATATTATCTCTTTTGTCTGTTGCTGCTACAACTTGCAAACCTGATAGGGTAGCACCTTCCACTCCTACAATATCATAATTATAAATGTCCTCTGAAAGCCAAGAAACACTTCGATAGTTAGCATAATAATAACCTAGCCCAACAAAATAATCTTTAGCTACCTCATAGGTGAGCTTTGTCTTTATTTCAGGAAAGGTGGTAAAGAATTTATTCAAAGGGAAACGATTCGTAAATCCTACACCTTCAAAATCATACACATAGTCATAGTATCCAAATTCTCCTTCCCACCACCATCGGTTATCTAAAGAAAATAATCTATAGCTTAAATAACTTAAGATTTGTTTATTCAATGTATATGCACCTCCTAAATTTATTTGTGAGGGCTTTGAACTTGGAGATCTCCGAAATTTATAATTGCCTGCTAGGCCAAAGGCCCAACTTGTTTCGGGTATGAAAAATACTATGGGAAGCACAATGGTGTTTGCATCCTTAAAAGAACTATCAACTTCTTCTGCATTATTTTGAGCACTACTAATAAGAGGAAATAGTAAAGCAAATAAAATGAAAAAAAAGAAAGTCTTCATTACCAAACTTTATCATAGCTGTCCTTCAAAACCCACTTGCTCCATTTTTTATTATAGGTATGGATTTTTTTAGTTTCTTCTCCTTCTTCATTTACAATTGGAAGGCCTTGGTTTGCCCATTCAAAAATACTTCCGTATAAATTGTATACCTGAGTATACCCTAATTTTTGAAGGTCTTCTCCCGCTTTTTCAGACCGATAACCAATAGAACAATACAAGACAATCTTTGTGTCTTTATCTATAGCTAAGTCCTTCTTTTTAATTTTGGTCCAATCAATATGCTTTGCCCCTTTGATATGACTAATCGCATACTCTTTTTTATCTCTCACATCTATGATGACATATTCACTTTTGGAAGATGCTAATGCTTCAACGCTCATGACAGGAACCGTGTAATCAATCCAAGAGTGCACTTCTTGATTAAACTTGGGATCTTCACATAGTTGTTTTGTTGCTTCTTGCGCACTACAAGAAAAAACCAAAAAGAAAAAAAACCAATAGCTTAAATATCTCATTCTATATTTTTAATGGGCCTTCCCCGATTCCATCTGCGATCCATTCATTGTTTACCGTAAAAGACAAAAGCTGATCTCTAATAAAATCCTGAATTTGTTCTCTATGACTGTGAGGATACAAAACATGAAGGTTTGGGCCTGCATCTAAACTAAAATAAATAGGCAGTTTGTCTGCTTCCCTACAAGCTCTAATTTTCTCTATGATTGCCAAAGAGTTCGGTTTCATCAAAATATAAGACGGTCTTGATGTCATCATCATAGCATGAAGTGCGAGTGCTTCTTGCTCAGCTAAAATCCCGAACTTTTCAATAGCTCCTTCTCTTAAAGTCTCTAAGCATATGTTTAGATTTTTCTTTGCTGAATCAAATCTTTGCTCAGCAAATATATTAGTCTCCATTAGTGCATGTCCAGCAGTACTAGAGACAGACTTTTCTGCATCACTCACTATCAAGATGTCATCATGAAAATTTTGAAAAGACTCATGTACTTTTTCTTGGTATGGAATAGCGAATTCATCCGAAGAGCCCTCTACACTAAATTCTTTACCCCAAATAGCCCAAGCAGGATAAACCGACCTACAGGCTGAACCACTTCCCAAGCGAGCCAGATAAGAAGCTTTTTGGAAAAATGCTTGCTCTGTCAAATCTGTTTGAAAATAAGCTTCTTCTAAACTAACTAAACAAAGTGCTAAGGCACTCATAGATGATGCTGAAGAAGCAATTCCAGCTGAATGTGGAAAAGAGTTTTTACTTTCTATTTTTAAATGTAATTGTGCTAAAAATGGATAAATATGAAGCAGGCTGTTGAAATACTTTTCTATCCGTTCTTGAAAGTCTGGCCTGCTAGTCCCTTCAAAGTAAAAGTCAATGTCAAGCTTTTTTTCTAAATTCTTTTTAGGGCCTGCTGATATACTCGTTTCTGTATAGCTGTTTCGCAGTGTTAAACTAACGGATGGATTTTTTGGAATTTGTATAGGGACCTTTCCCCAATATTTTACAATGGCTAGATTAGATGGACTTCTCCAGGAAACCCTTTGTTCTACATCTGTCTCCGTTTTTATCCTAAGGTCTTCATTGCTATAATCTATCATGGCTTAAAGGTAGTGAATCAGTTTTTCTTCCTTATCTCGTAGGAGATATCAAAATCATTCAAAACGGAGTCCATTATCTTATCTTCTCCGTGTACATACTTCTTTTTCAAATCATATCCATACAACTTGCTGAAACTTGTGTAGTAACTTGCTGTTATTCCACCTTTCAATTCTCTCAATAAATTGTGCATAGAAATGTCTAGTTCTTTCTCAATCATTTTTGTGAGAATTAGACCTCTTGTACGAGTAAGTTTTTTTAATGGATCCTTAAACTCTTTTGTAAGTCTTTTTTGAAGCTTCTTAATATATCTTTTCTTTTTGTACTCGGTCATTTCAGCTGTAGCCTCTTCCATTTCTCTATAAGTACGAATGGCTTTTATGGCATAAGGGTATACATCTGAAGCATATTTCCTATACCGCAAGTATCTTCTGTACTCATCTCTATTTTCAAACTCACGTGGAGCCGTAACAGTAAATTCTTCTAAGTCAGCAATGATAATAGTATCTGTTTCAGTAATTATAGCCGTTACGATCTCACCGTTAATTAGAATTTTTTCTAAATCCTCATCTTGAGCATTTGCCGTAATTGCTATAAAAAGAATCAGTATTATATTGAATAAAATTTTTCCCATCTGCTTTTAAAAACGCTGGTTGCTATTATTTGTTATGATCAATAACATAATCCATGCCCTAAAGTATTCACAATAAAATAATTTAACAATACATTAATTATGATGCACGCTTAGATAAAAAAGTTGAATCTACTTATTTTTTGATTCTGCAAAATGAATAGCCTCTTCGCTCCAATCCTCCGCATTGCGAATACTTTGTAAAATTTCTTCAGGATGGTCTACAAAATTCCACATTGCGAGGTGTTCTTGATTCATAAAACGTTCCGCTACAGCATTTTCTAATAGTTGCTTTAATGGATCGTAATATTTTTGAGTATTTAAAATGACTATAGGTTTCGTAAATTTTCCCAATCGCTTTAAGGATATAACCTCCAATAGTTCTTCAAAGGTGCCACAGCCTCCTGCTAGTGTAATGATGGCGTCTGTTTGCATCAGCAAAGCTTTCCGCTCGGCCATGGTTTCTGTAATTACCATCTCGGTTACACCTGGGTGTGCCCATTCCACCTCCTTCATAAATCTGGGTATAATCCCTTTTATCGGAGCATTGCGCGACAAATAAGTATCGGCAATTTTTCCCATCAAACCTTTACTTCCTCCTCCATAAATCAGCTTTATCCCTTGATCAGCCAAAAGCTCAGCAAGTTTTTCAGCAGCATCAAAGTAAACTTTTGGAATACTCTGGCTCGAAGCACAATAAATAGTAACTGATTTAATTTCTTTATACAAATTGGAATATTTAAACTGAGTCCGATTTAAAAAATTTAAATTCGTGCTGCAAATTAAACCATGTATTGAAAATATTATCAAAAATAATATCTTTTGTTTTTCATCCTATTTGGATCCTGAGTTATATGCTCTTCATATTACTCATTTTAAATCCATATCAGTTTGGTTCTAGCGGTATAATAGATAGCCATCTTTTTATAGTTATTTTTTTTATTAGCTCCGTCTTTATTCCATTAGTGGCAATTGGGCTTATGAAGCCTTTGGGTTTTATTAATTCTTTCGAAATGAAAGAACGTCATGAGCGAATCGGACCCTATATCATCACGGGCTTGTTATATATATGGTTGTTTCAAAATCTAATTAACAATCCTGATGTTCCTCGAATTCTCAGTGCTGCAGTACTTGGAGCCTGCATTGGTTTATTTCTTTCTTTTTTCCTAAATAATTTTACTAAAATCAGCATTCATTGCACTGGCATGGGAGGTTTGATAGCTTTCTGCTTACTCCTGATCTTTTTATTCGATTACAATCAATTCTCATTAACCATTGGAAGTTCCAATTTTGAAATACAGACTAGTTTTCTGTTTATTATTATTGTATTAATAAGTGGATTAGTTGGTAGTGCCCGCCTTATTTTAAACGCGCATAATATGCAAGATGTATATGGAGGGTTTATTGTTGGTTTTAGTTCACAAATAATCGCCTTTAATTTTTTATTCTAATGGATGATATAAAAACACTGATAGAACAAGCTTATGAAGACAGGTCACTTTTGCAAAGTGAAGATACCATACAAGCAGTTAAAGATATTATTGGCTTACTTGATAAAGGTGAGCTAAGAATTGCTGAACAAAAAAATGGTAGCTCTTGGGTCGTAAATGATTGGATTAAAAAGGCCGTACTCCTATATTTTGGTGTTACAAAAATGAAAGTAATGGATTTGCCTCCTTTCCAATTTCATGATAAAATTCCATTAAAGAATAATTATGTTGAGCAACAAGTTAGAGTTGTTCCTCATGCTATAGCAAGACATGGTGCTTTTTTAGAACCGGGTGTTATCATGATGCCAAGTTTTGTAAATATTGGTGCATATGTTGGCGCAGGCAGTATGGTCGATACTTGGGCTACAGTTGGTTCGTGTGCTCAAATAGGAAAAAATGTTCATCTAAGTGGTGGTGTCGGAATTGGTGGAGTTTTAGAACCTCCTCAAGCTGCTCCTGTTATCATTGAAGATAATTGCTTTATTGGTTCTAGAAGCATTGTTGTAGAAGGCGTTCATGTAGAAGAAGAGGCTGTATTAGGAGCAAACGTTGTCTTAACCCAATCTACTCATATTATAGATGTGACGGGTGATGAGCCTGTGCATACTAAAGGAAGAGTTCCTGCAAGATCTGTAGTAATTCCTGGTAGTTATGAAAAAGAATTTCCAGCAGGAAAATTTAATGTTTCCTGTGCACTCATTATTGGTAAAAGAAAAGAAAGCACTGATAAGAAAGTTTCTTTGAACAGTGCCTTAAGAGAATTCGGTGTTTCAGCCTAATTAAAGACTCTGTCTCTTATATTTTTTCCATAAAGCCTTAAAAGCTTTTACCATACTTTCTGTAGTGGTTTTACTAAACTTGATAACCTCATTCTTGTCTTCCAAGGCTGGAGCAGAAACGGCACAACATTTTGATTTTATTGAAGCATCATAAATGGCAATCTCTGTGATGAATGGATTAAATTCAGATTCTGGAAGCAGCAAAAAATTGGCATCCATTTCCTCTTTTGTTAAGCCATACATTTTTTGATAAGCTTTCATGTTCTTAGCTATACGACTAGTAGCAGGGACGATGTATCTATATTTTGTTTTCTCTCCTAAATTGACACTCACCAATTCTGTAAAGGCTTTATTTTCAGTATCAAAATGAAGGCTTGGACTAACTACCCAAACTTGTTTAGATCTGTCCTCTAATTTAATAAGCTGCTTTATTGTCATTTTCATTTTTTTACAAAAGTAATTCTTTAAGTCATTTGACTTCCTATTTTTTCAATCTTATTTAAAAGGCTTACAAATTCATTTTTTGTAGTAAATGGGTTCATGATCGTTGTGCGCAAATATGTTTGTCCGTTTAATTGTGTCTTTACAATGTAAAACTGCCCTTCCTGTAAAATTTGTTTTCTTATCTCCTCATTCATCTTACTAATTCGAACATCATCCATGCCTTCCTGATAATATTGAAAACATAAAATATTGGCCTGTGGCTTTGTCGCTAATCTGAAGTTTTTTCTTTCATTTATTAATTCATAAAATACATCACCTAAATCGTAAAGCCTCGTAACAAAATCATTAAAAGCCCCCTCACCGTGTTCATTGATTATGCTATACACTTTAATACTCATCATTTCTTTGGTACACTCAAAAGATCTCAGTGCGATATCATACCACTGCTCTTCTTCATGTTGTTGTAATAAATATTTTGCATCTTGACTAAATGTCTGATAGGCCTTGTTTCCTTCTTTATAAATCAGCGTGGTTAAAATTGCCGGAGCCATAAGCATCTTGTGGCAGTCAATTATTACGGAGTCAGCAAGTGATATGCCATTTGCTAGTGTCTTATACTTTTCACTAAAAACTACCGCTCCACCATGCGCACCATCAACGTGAAACCAAATATTTTTTTCCTTTGCGAATGAGCCCATTTGTTCTATAGGATCGTAAGAGCCCGTGGAGGTGGTTCCTGCACTTCCTACAATGGCAAATATCTCAAATCCTTCATCTGTTGCTCTTTTATAGGCTTCTTCTAAGCTTTCCATCTTAGCCTGAAATTGATCATTTGTTTTGATATGGATGACTCCTTCTTTACCGAGACCCATAATTCGAGCAGCTCTATCCACACAATAATGTGCTTGATCAGAAACCATCAAAGCTAATTTTCTATTACGCGATCCTTCCTCCCAAATGTTTTTTTCCTTATAAAGATTTCTAGCCGTAAGTAAGGCTGTCAAATTCGCCAATGTTCCACCGCTTGTGAGAAATCCACCAGCAGCATTATCATATCCTATCGCTTTTGCAAAAACCTCAACGACAAGTCTTTCAATGGCTGTAGGAGATGATCCCATTTCATAAACTCCCATACCATTATTCATAAAGGCACTAACTAGAGACGCTAGAGCTGATGTCGGTGCTGGAGGAGATATTTGATGTCCTATACATTGTCGGTGGTGCACATTCGTACAATCATCTATCATGGCTTTATAAAACTCCATTCCCTTCAAGGATTGGAATTTTTCCTGATTCCACTTTTGATACATCTTGTCTGGACTTTGAAATTCTAGGACTTCTTTATTTTCTATCTTTTTAGAATTTTCCAGATAGTCTGCTAAGAGGTCAATTAAGTCATGTCCATCTTTTCTAAATTTTTGTGGATCATAGATCTCCTTTAATTTTTCCTGCATGGGATTCTACATTTAAGCAACTAAATTAATTTTTAAACAATGATACTTGTTATAAAATGTATGGTCAATACATCAATGCTTCTTTTATCTTCGTTAGATATTTGTAAAAATTAAATGATGAAAAAACTAATCTTCTTAAGCCTAATAATAAGCTTCATGTTTTCCTGCAAATCTACAAATGAATTAGTCATTGCTCCTCCTATGACTGAAATGAGAGATTTGGACACACTCGTTGTTAAACCAGATTTGCCTCTAGATGTCAAGAGCGAAGAAGATTTTAAATTAGAAAAATACAACCCCAGCTATGAAAGAGTACAAGATTTGCTTCATACCAAATTAGTATTGAGCTTTGATTGGGAAAAAGAACATGTAAACGGTAGCGCATATTTAAGTTTTACTCCTGTCTTTTATCCTTCTGATCAATTAGTTTTGGATGCTGTGGGCTTTGATATAGCCAGCATAAGAATGAGTGATCGTGGTCCAGAGATTCCATATAAATATGATGGTAAAAAAATTGTCATTCAATTACCCAGAAAATATGAGGCTGGTGAAAAATATAATGTCATTATTGACTACGTAGCGAAGCCTGGAGAAAATGAGATCGGTGGTTCAGCAGCGATTACTTCTGATAAAGGATTATTTTTTATCAATGCTCAGAACGAAGATCCCAATAAGCCGATGCAAATATGGACGCAAGGGGAAACAGAAAATAATAGTCGTTGGTTTCCAACCATAGATAAGCCAAATGAGAGATGCACGCAAGAAGTTTATTTAACGGTAGAAGATCGATTTACAACTTTGTCTAATGGCGTGTTGGTAAGCAGCAATAAAAATTCAGATGGAACTAGAACAGACTATTGGAAAATGAACCTTCCTCACGCTCCTTATCTTTTCATGCTCGCTATTGGTGAATTTAGTGTGACAAGAGACAACTGGAGAGGAAAGGAGTTAGGTTACTATGTCGAACCTGAATATGAGTCATCTGCAAAAATGATTTTTAATCACACCCCTGAAATGCTAACCTTCTTCTCAGATGTATTTGGTGTTGATTATCCTTGGGATAAATATTCTCAAGTCGTAGTTCGTGACTATGTTTCTGGTGCAATGGAAAATACTACAGCTGTGATTTTTGGCGAATTTGTTCAACGAGATTCTAAGTCATTAGCAGACTACAGCAATGACGATATTGTAGCTCATGAAATGGCACACCATTGGTTCGGAGATTTAGCAACTTGTGAAAGTTGGTCCAACCTTACAATGAATGAAGGCTTTGCTAGCTATTCAGAAATACTGTGGGATGAATATAAATATGGAAAAGACAAAGCCGAACAATCTCGATCTTATCAAAAATCTGGATATATACAATCCACTCAAGGTGGTGCAACGCACGACCTAATTCACTTTGGCTATGACGATAAGGAGAGCATGTTTGACAGTCATAGTTATAGTAAAGGATCTTTAGTCTTACATATGCTTAGAAAGGAAGTGGGTGATGATGCCTTCTTTACTTCATTAAATAAATTTTTAGTCGATAATGCATACCGTGCTGTAGAGGCTCATGACTTGAGGCTTGCCTTTGAAGAGGTAACGGGTAAAGATTTAAATTGGTTTTTCAACCAATGGTTTTTTGACAAGGGTCACCCAGAATTAGACATCAAAGAAAGCTATGAGTTTGAACAACAAAAATATACCATCTCTGTAGCTCAAACACAAAAGGCTTCTGACCATAGTCCCATTTTCATTTTGCCAACAGAAGTAAAATGGTTTTATGCAGATGGTAGTTCTGAGACCAAAAAAATAACCATTGATCAAAGACGTCAAGAATTTAGTTTTGAAGCAAAAGAAAAACCCGTCTTATTAATTTTTGATTCTGAGTCTGCTTTACTTGCCGATGTGAATCACCAGAAATCTGATGAAGCTTATGCGCTTCAATTTAAATATGGAGAAAATTATTTAGACAAAAAGGAAGCATTAAACAAAGTCGTTGATTCAGACTTATCCAATAAAGCAGATGTGTTATTAAGCGCACTTGAAGATCCTTTTTATGAATTTGTCAATTTAGCTATAGCAAATTTAGATGTTGAAAAAACACCCTCAGCCTTAAGCAAAATTGAAAATCTTTTAGCTTCGAAAGACTTAGATGTTAGAAAAGCTGCTTTAAGAAAACTTGCAAAAATTAAAGACCCAAAACATTTACCATTATTAAATAAAACGCTTAAAACTTATCAGTCCTATGGGGAATATTCTGCTGCTTTAAATAGTTTATTTGCGCTTGATAAAAATGCTGCCTTGCTTGAAGCAAAAAAGCAAATGAATTCAAAAAATACAGAGCTATTAAATCCTGTTGCAGGAATTTTTGCCAAGGATGGTTCTAAAGAATTTTTAAGCTTTTTTACAGATCAAGCAGCGAAGGCTTCAAATTATGATAGCTATGGCCTATTTCAAAGTATGCATAAATTCTTAGCGAAAACCGATGGCGAAACAGCTCTTAAAGGCGCTAATTATTTAAAATCGCTGGTTTTGAACACTGATAAGTCAAATAGTGTTAGGTATATGTCTGCTTTAGCTATTAATTCTTTGAAAAATAATCTCGCAGAAAATAATGCAGAGGACAACAAAGAATTGATAACAAACTTGGCTTCAATTTTTTCAGAACTCATTGAAAAAGAGCAGAATGAGCGAATGAAAGCGATCTTTAGTAACATGCTTAGAACTTGATTTTAACAGTTATTATTAATAGCTTACGACGGCTTAACTTTAAAAATCAAATCGAAACCGAAATCAATAATGCTTTTCAATCCATGCTTTGTGGATGAAATTGACACTTATTATTTAAAATTGTGATGCAAATGGGTCTGAATTCGGACAATTATTCTCTGTTAGTCAGTAAGTTAGATAAGTTTATAAGAAAGTTTTACTTGAATCAATTGATCAGAGGTCTTTTGTATTCTGTTGGCTTGATTGTGCTAACTTTCATTCTGTTCAACGTTCTCGAACACCAATTTTACTTTGGGATGGGAACCAGAAAAGCCTTTTTTTATAGCTTTTTGGGTTTATCTTCTTTAGCCATTTTGTATTGGGTGCTAAGACCCATGTCAAAATATTTTAGCTTAGGAAAGCGAATTGGGCATGAACAAGCTGCTGGAATTATTGGGGATCATTTTCCTGATGTCAAAGATAAATTGCTGAATATTCTCCAACTGAAGAAACAATCTGGCGGATCACAAGCAACTGCTTTGATCAATGCAAGTATTAACCAAAAGTCAGAAAAAATAAAACTTGTCCCTTTTAGATCTGCGATTAATTTAAATCAAAATAGAAAATATCTTAAGTACGCGATACCACCATTAGCAACATTATTTATTATTCTATTCGCTGCACCTTCTATCATTAAAGACAGTGCGCATAGAATTATTAATAATAATCGTGCTTTTGAAAGAGCTGCACCTTTTGCTATCAATATCCAAAATGAAGATTTTCAAGTATTGCAATATGAAGACTATCAATTAGATGTTGAAGTTGATGGTGAGATTCTTCCTGATGAAATATACATCGATGTAGATGGCTATCAATATAAATTGAAGAAAAACGATAAAAATACTTTTTCCTACACTTTTAATAATGTGCACAAAGACACAGAGTTTAAATTATTGGCTGGAATGGTAAGTACAGAAAGTCAAAAGTTGACCGTACTAAAAAAGCCTTTACTATTAGGTTTTGATGTTTCTTTAGATTATCCATCCTATACGGGTAAAAAAGACGAGCGCCTTTCTAATATAGGTGATGTCGTTGTTCCTGTTGGTACAAAAATCTTTTGGAGTTTTGATGCTCAAAATACTGACAATCTTCTTTTTAAATTTTCTAATAGTAAAGAATATAAAGAAGCTAAAAGAAATGGCACAGACGTATTTAGTCTTGGAAAGACTGCTTATAGAGATCTAAATTATAAAGTCTATACTTCTAATGAGCACCTTCCTTTTGCCGACTCAGTTAGATATGGAATCAATGTTATTCCTGATGAGCACCCATCAATAAAAGTAGAGCGTTTTGCAGATAGTACGGATGCAAAACTTATTTTCTTTGTAGGCGCGGCTTCTGATGACTATGGTCTTAAAAAACTAACCTACAATTATCAAATTAAGAATGAAAAAAATATCACTGGTCCATTAAGAACAGAAGTTTTATCCGAAGAAAGAGAAAAGCAATTGAGCTATGATTACACTTTGGACATCCTTAAACTTGACCTAAAACCTGGTGATGAATTGACTTACTATTTTGAAGCTTGGGATAATGATGGAATCAATGGTTCTAAATCTGCTAAAACCTCTGTTATGAGTTTTAGACTTCCCACACTTGAAGAAGTAGATGATCAGATGGATGAAAATAGTGAAGACATTAAAAAGAAATTAGAAGAATCTCTTAAGGAGAGTAAAGAAATCAAGGAGGAGTTTAAAGAGCTTCGTGAGGAGCTTATGCAAGAAAAAGAATTAGAGTGGGAAAATAAAAAGGAGATAGAGAAACTCATGCAGCGTCATGATATGTTGCAAAAAGAAGTTCAACAGGCTAAGGAAAAGTTTGATCAAAACATGCAAAGTCAAGAAGAGTTTGAAAACCCTTCAGAAGAGCTTCTTGAAAAACAAGAACAGATCAATGAGTTATTCGAAGAATTGATGGACGAAGAGATGAAGGAACTCATGAAGAAGTTTGAGGAGATGATGGAAGAACTTGAAAAAGAAGAGGCTCTTGAAATGATGGAAGAAATGGAGATGAATGACGAAGAGCTAGAGAAGGAATTAGATCGTCTTTTAGAACTATTCAAACAGTTGGAAGTTGAGCAAGAAATGCAAGAGAAGATTGATGAGCTTAACAAAATGG
This sequence comes from uncultured Saprospiraceae bacterium, assembly GCA_937961455.1. Taxonomy (GTDB): domain Bacteria; phylum Bacteroidota; class Bacteroidia; order Chitinophagales; family Saprospiraceae; genus CALGNN01. The sequence goes on along the minus strand of CALGNN010000027.1, from coordinate 68,708 downwards.
CTGAAGAAGAAGAGCAGCTAAGTGAAGAAGCTGAAAATGATGAAAAGTCAAACGAACAACTTGAGAAAGAGCAAGAAGAATTAAATGAAGATTTTGAAAAACTCCAAGAAGAAATGGAAGAACTCCAAAAGAAAAATGAGGAGTTAGAAAATCCTAAAGAGATGGGTGATCCAGAGGAGCAGATGGAGGATATTAAAAAAGACATGGAAGAAAGCTCTGATGAGCTTCAAAAGAAGCAAAAACAAAAAGCTTCTAAAAAACAAAAAAGTGCTGCTGGTAAGATGAAGCAGATGGCTCAACAAATGCAAGAGTCGATGGATTCAGGTGAGCAAGAGCAAATGGAGGAAGATATGGCCGCACTTCGTCAATTACTAGAAAATTTAGTTACCCTTTCTTTTGATCAAGAAATGTTAATTAACAGTTTTAGTAAATCTAGAATTAATACCCCTAAGTATGTATCCTTGATTCAAGATCAATTTAAAATTAGTGACGATTTCAAAATTGTAGAAGATAGCTTACAAGCATTAAGTAAAAGAGTCTTTCAAATAGAATCTTTTGTGACCGAGAAAGTAACAGAGGTAAAAGAAAACTTGGGTGAAAGTCTTGACTATTTAGAAGACAGAAAAAAATCTCAGGCAGGTGATACGCAGCAGCGTACTATGAAAAACTTAAATGATTTGGCATTAATGTTGTCTGAAGTTATGAACCAAATGCAACAATCTATGGCGGATGGAATGCCTGGTAGTCAATCCTGTGAAAAACCAGGAGGCAATGGTAGTAAACCATCTGACAAGATTTCCAATGCACAAGATGCCTTGAATAAATCCATGCAAAAAATGAAAGATGCAATGGAGAAAGGAAAAGGGATGGGAAGCAAAGGCTTTGCAGAAATGGCGGCAAGACAAGCTGCTTTGCGTAAAGCTTTAAAAGAGTTGCAAAAAGGGAAACAAGAGAAAGGAAAGGGAGACAAAGGTCTTCAAGATATCATCGACTCTATGGATAAGACGGAAGAAGATCTGGTAAATAAGAGACTTACAAACGAAATGCTAAAGCGTCAACAAGATATTATGACGCGTTTATTAGAAGCTGAAAAAGCAGACCAACAAAGAGAGTTGGATAATAAAAGAAGAGCAGAAACGGCTCAGCAAGTTGAAAGAAAAATGCCACCTTCACTAGAAGCTTACCTTAAAAAACGAGAAGCTGAGATTGACAAATTCAAAAATGTTTCTCCTGAATTGAACCCCTTTTACAAATTTTTGGTTGAAGAGTATTACAAATCATTAAAATCACAATAAAATAAGTGATGATCAAATTGCCATCAAGTCCGGATTGCATTAAAGAAATTGAAGGGATTGCCAAAAGAATTTGCGATAAGTACAATCTTACCAAAGATGTATATCCCAACTTGTTAATCAGTCTAACTGAAGCTGTAAACAATGCAGTGATTCACGGTAACAAAAATGATCAAAATAAATTTGTCAAAATATCTACATTACAAGAAGAGGATTTTATCAGCATAAAGGTAAAAGATGAAGGTCCTGGTTTTGATCCAGGCAATATTCCTGATCCTACCTCAGATGAAAATTTAGATAAATTAGGTGGCAGAGGCGTTTTTCTAATCAACAGGCTCTGCGATAAAGTACGGTTTCAGGATAATGGCTCTGCTATTGAAATCATGTTTAAAGTCTGCTAATCTTTGGCTAAAAAAGATCTACCCCTACACTTTCAATATCAAAAAGAAGACTTTCTGCTAACAGAAGAAGAAAGACATAAATCTTGGATACTGGATATTCTTTCCAAAGAGTCCATTAGCATTGAAGAAATTAATATCATTTTTACAACAGATGATTTTCTTTTAGAGCTCAATAAAAAATATCTAAATCACAATTACTTTACCGATATTCTTACTTTTCCTTTCCAACAAGATCCATTGCAAACCGATTTATACATCAGCGTAGATCGAGTAAAAGACAATGCCCAGAATTTATCCATTCCTTTTGATAATGAACTTCGTCGAGTAATGATTCATGGAATATTGCACAATCTGAAATACGATGATCATACAGAAGATGATATTACCGAGATGAGGGCTAAAGAAGAGGCTTGTTTGAGGCTCTATTAATTTAAAACAATTTTTCCATGATGAAAATATACTTTGCTGGTTCTATAAGAGGGGTAAGAAATGGAAGAGAAAAATACATGCAAATCGTGAATCATCTTTCACAATTTGGAACGGTATTGACGGAACATGTAGCTGCTACAATTCAAGAAATTGAAAGTCAACAAAGTACTTTAGATGATAAAGGGATTCATGAAAGAGATATGAATTGGTTGCTCGACTGCGATATAGTCATAGCGGAATGCTCTGTTCCATCTCTAGGTGTAGGTTATGAAATTGGTCGTGCTTTAGAACATGGAAAAAGACTCATCGCAGTTTACAACAAAACAAGTGATTTTAAATTATCTGCAATGATCAATGGATCAGAAAAATGTGAATTGGTAACTTATGAATTTCAAGACGAGCTCTTTAGAAAACTAGAACTTTTACTGAAATAAAAAAAGCAGAATCGAATTAACGACCCTGCTTGGAAAGGTTACAGTTCTAAGCTAACCGAAATTAACGATCATCCTTTGAAGTCGTAACCAAATCAAATAACCCCGTATTAAATCTTCATGTCTTACTCTTCTACAATTGGTTTTTTAGAGCTACTAATTGTAAGACATTACAGTCAGTCCACATTAATAGTGAACGGAGTTAATTTTTATTTTTTAGCTGAATGGTGGTGGTGGTAAGTGTGTATTATTTTTGTAGTTGTTAACTACGCTTCGCACTATTAATAATCCAAGCAAGCCATTTTTGTTCGGACTAAGTTCTTTGATTTAAATATTTATTTAAACCAATATTAAAAACTATTTGGAAATCAAGCACTTAGGGAAGTAGCCTATGAAACATGTAGAAAGTTGGTAGAGTACTAATTATTTCAAGCGATACATTTGAATCGGTGCATTGTTATTTGCTATCACTAAAGTGGACTTTCCATTCTTTAATTTAAGCTGTTGGACAGCTCTCGCATCACCATCTGCATTAATACCTGTATAATCAGTTCCATAAGAATCAAAACCTCCTGTGTCATTTTGTAAAAGTAAAACGCCTTTACTCGCATCTGATCGAGTAGTCTCTACCTCTCTTACATGCAAGTTGCCCACACACATGATATCTTTTTTTCCATCTCCATTAAAATCGTCTATTTCAATTCCATAGATAGGTGAAACTTGTGCACTTCTTGGTAGATCAATAATGTCGAAATTTCCTGAGCCATTATTTTTTAAAATACAAGATTCAAATTTTCTTGCATGTTGGATCACTGACTCTTCATTTATTTTTCCTTCTAATACTTCATCAATTGTAGCAACAGCAAAATCGCTATAGCTAGCAAATTTCTTTTTCACAAAAGGCATTTGTTCCGAACTGCATTGTCGTCCTCTAACAGGATAACACTTTCCATCCTTATCAAAATAGCCTAGATAAACATCATGTGTTCCATTCCCATCGAAATCATCCACATACAGCTTAAACGGTTCTGATTCGCTTGCTTTATATTTTGTGTTGAGTCCTAAGTTTCCAATAACTAAATCAGGGTCTCCATCCTCATCAATATCATTCACTTCGATTGTATTCCACCAACCTTGAGAATCTTCTAATCCATATTTACTTGTTTGGTTTTCAAGCTTACCGCCATCAATGCTAAATATGCTTATCGGCATCCACTCTCCTACTACGGCTAATTCTGCTTTCCCATCTTTATCAATATCTACCCATGCGGCATCTGTTACCATTCCAAGTTTTTGAAGGCCCTCTGCTTTCTGATCCGTTACATTTTTAAATGAGCCGTTGTCTTGCTGCTCCATAAGCAAGCTGTTTTCACTAAAGCCGTATTTACCTGGTATTTGTCTTCCTCCTATAAAAAGGTCAAGATCTCCATCCTGGTCGTAGTCGTAGGCTGCTGAAACCACTGTTGAAATTTTCACATCTTTTAAATGATTCGTTCGCTTAAATTTTCCAGAACCATCATTTAAATACAACCGGTCTTCATAATATGCAGAGCCTGCTAAAAACTCATTACCTCCACTATTAACAATTAGGTCTAAATCTCCGTCTTTATCAATGTCCACAAAGCTGGCACCTCCATCTTCTTTTTCTTTATCCAACTTAAAGGCGGCTTGATTAGATTTTTCCAATTTGCCATTAGTTTTCGCTAGTAACAACTGGCCTTCAAATCCTGCAGAACCGCCTAGGTATAAATCTTCATTGCCGTCTCCGTTTACATCCCCTTTCGCCATTATTGGACCAAGTGCAGATGTTTTATATGGAATGAGTATTTCTCTTTTATAATCATCAAAATCATTTTCCTGATGCTTAATATCAGTAGGTAGATTTGCAAATAATTTTTTACTTGTAGCTTTTTGATATTGACCCTTGGCATTCTTTTGAGCAATTACCAAATGTTGGTTTACTTTTACTTCTCTCAATATGGTCTCTTGAGCGTTGGGCCAAATGACCTTAAGTTCGTTTATTTGATTTGCAGATCCCAGGCCGAAATGTGCACGCTTCTGAGAACTTGACATGTATCCTCTAAAAGGTGTATAAGTTTGAATCTGTTTTCCTTCATTAGTGGTTATCTGAATACTTGCATTATAAGCATCTAAGTTTTTTTGTATTCCTTCTAAGCTGATGCTGATATAGTTATTTAATTTATTTTCATTGGAGCTGTTGCGGTAAATCTCTGCAACTTGATTCATATTGTTAATGACGAGATCCATATCTCCATCATTATCTAAATCTCCGAATGCAGCTCCACTAGAAACATTAATTTGATCAAAGCCCCATTTATCATTCATCTTAGTAAATGATAAATCTCCAGCATTTTTATAAACTTGATTCGCCGTCTTGTAGGTAGGAACTTTGTTAACGATATCCATGATATTCAAGCTGGCCTTGGTTCCTTTTGCTGCAGCATCAGCTTTGAGTTGTGCGATATATTTATCTTTCCATATTTCCCAATCCTTGTTTCTGTAATCTCTCAAAACCCCATTCGTAACGACCAAGTCCTTGTTGCCATCATTATCCAAGTCTTGAAATAAAGGCGCCCAACTCCAGTCAGTATTTGATACTCCTGCCATTTGAGCTACTTCACTAAAGGAACCATCACCATTATTTAATTGAAGCGCATTAAACATATATTGATAATGATATCCAGCATTTACCAAAGCCCAAAATTTCTTTGGGTTCATTCCACTCATACTCGTTTTCTGTCTGTAATTATCATCACCTACCATATCAACAGTGTAGAGATCCTCATAGCCATCATTATTTATGTCTGCTATGTCTGCACCCATGCTAAAATTAGACATGTGTTTTATCGATGATTTCGAAACATCTGTGAATGTGCCATCACCATTGTTTTTCCACAAGAAGTCTGGCTCTTCATAATCGCTTGTTACATAGAGATCGATCCAACCATCCTGATTATAATCAAAGCTTGTGGCACTTAGACTATAGGTATAGTTTTTAATGCCGGCAACTTCTGTAACTTTTGTAAATCTTTGGCCGTCATTCCTATATAGATTATCCGTGTATTGAAAATCTTTTTTTCCTTTCAGAGCTCCTTTCGCTGAAAGAGAGTTGGGAGGCTGATTAGCTACGTATAAATCCAAATCTCCATCTCTATCATAATCGAAAAAATTAGCCGCTATAGAATAGCCAGCATCATCAACACCTAATTGAGCTGCCTGATCTGTAAAGCTTCCATCCTTATTGTTGATATAAAATACATTCTTCAATGCGGTTTTATTATCAAACAAAAACTTACATACATAAATGTCATCATAACCATCTGCATTGATGTCAACGACAGAGAGTCCAGTGGACCAGTTTTTATTTTGGTGAATGCCTGACTTAATTGTAATGTCTTCAAATTCGAAATTTCCCTTATTTAAATACAGTCTATCCCCTTCTGTATTTCCTGCAAAATATATGTCTTCTAAACCATCATTATTTACGTCGAGCATCGCTACTCCTGCTCCTTGAAGAAAGCCTTCGTAATTAGCGGAGTTAGCAGATTGAGTCTCTATAACTTTATTATTAAAATTAACTTTAGTTTGATTGCTTGGAAGGGCTTGCAAAATTTGAACAGAAGAACTGTCTATGCTCATAGAAGAGTTTTCCGCTTTTTTGCACGAAACTAAAGCAAACATTAGCACCGAAAAGAGCATTAATGCGTATGAATAGTTAAAAGTGGATTTTTTCATAAGTGCAATATTAATTCCAAATAAGCTAAAAAAAAATATAAGAGGGTGATAAATTTGCATTCCTTTCGACTGGGGTATAATCTTTGCTAAACAATACTTTTTAATTCATTACCAATGAGAATATTAAAATTTGGTGGCAGTTCTGTTGCCAATAGTGTTAACATTAATAAGGTAGCTGATATTCTTGAAGGATATCACAAGAAAAAAATCAAATTTGCTGTGGTCTTTTCAGCCTTTGGAGGCGTTACAGATTCTCTTAAAAATATGGCTGCTCTTGCTGCCAAAGGAGATGATGCTTTCATGTCAGAATACAAAAAGTTTTGTGAGAGACATCAAATGACCATTAATGAGCTTTTTCCCAAGACTAAAGCTTTGATCATTAGTATAGAAATGACGGAGCAACATAAAGTGCTAAAGGAGCTTCTTTCTGGTATTCGCTTAGTAAGAGAGGCAACTCCTAGAACATTGGACTATGTTTTCAGTTTTGGTGAAAGAAGTAGTGCTTTTATTATTGCTAAATATTTAGAAGAAAGGAAGGTCCCGTGTGAATTTTTAGACGCTAGAAAAATAATAATTACAGATAATAACTTTGGAGCTGCTAGAGTAGATTTTAAAGTAACTAAAAAGAAAATAAGAAGCCACTTTAAGAATACTAAGAAGCATCAGGTTATAACTGGTTTTATATCTAAAGACAAGGGTGGCTTAACTACTACTCTTGGCAGAGGTGGTTCTGACTATACTGCTTCTATATTAGGTAACGCCTTAAAGGCTTCAATAATTGAAATATGGACGGACGTTGATGGAGTATTAACAGCTAATCCAAATATTGTAAAAGATGCTATTTCAATAGACGAACTCAGTTATTCAGAGGCAATGGAAATGGCACATTTTGGCGCAAAAGTAATTTACCCTCCTACGATACAACCTGCCTTGCAGGAATCGATTCCTTTGAGGATAAAAAACACTTTTAATCCAAGCAACCCAGGAACATTAATTCATCATAAATCAAAATCTAAGGAAAATCCGGTTAGGGGTATATCATCAATTGGTGATATAGCGCTTTTAAGCATATCTGGTTCAGGTCTATTTGGACAACCAGGAATTGCAGCAAAGGTGTTCTCCGTATTGGCAACAGCTAAAATTAATGTAATTCTTATTACTCAAGGCTCCTCAGAGGCTTCAATCTCCTTTGCTGTAATCCCTTCAAAGGCTAAGACAGCGAAAAAACTTCTTGATGAAGCCTTTGAATACGAAATATCAAGAAAAACCGTAAATCCCATTCAGATAGAAAGCCATCTTTCGGTAATTGCTATAATTGGTGAAAAAATGCGTTTTCACCCAGGAATTTCTGGAAGATTATTTAATTCTCTTGGGAAAAATGGTATAAACGTCGTAGCGATAGCCCAAGGATCTTCAGAATTAAATATTTCCGTAGTAATTAATAAAGAAAATGAATCTAAGGCATTAAATGCTTTGCATGAATCCTTCTTTTTATCAGCCAATAAAATCATTAATTTATTTATCGTTGGCGTGGGTCTTATTGGAACAGAATTGATTAGTCAAATAAATAAACAAAAAGAAAATTTAATTAAAGAAGAGGCATTAGATATTAGAATAGTTGGAATGGCTAATTCCAAAAAAATGCAGTTTAATGCAAATGGCCTTGGAACTAAAAACTGGGAAAATAAATTAAAAAAATCTAAGATGAAAATGGATGCTCAGGCATTTGTTAATAAAATGATTCAATTAAATTTACCCAATTCCATTTTTGTTGATAATACGGCTAGTGCAGAAATTACAGCATTTTATAAAAGCATATTAAATTCTTGTATTTCTATTTCTACACCTAATAAAATTGCTGCTGCATCAGGAATAAAAACTTATAAAGCTTTAAAAGAAACAGCTAATAAAAGAAATGTTTTTTGGGCTTACGAAACCAATGTTGGTGCAGGTTTGCCAATTATTTCTACTATAAATGATTTATTACTAAGTGGTGATAAAATAATAAAAATTGAAGCCGTTTTATCTGGTACTTTATCCTATATATTTAATACACTTGATGAAAATAATAGCTTTAGTGAAGTAGTTAAAAAAGCAAAAGCTTTGGGCTATACAGAGCCTGACCCTCGAGAAGATTTAGCTTGTGGAGATATTAAAAGAAAAACACTAATTCTTGCTAGAGAAATAGGATTAATGTTAGAAGAAAAAGATATTAAAATTCAATCGATACTTCCAAAGAAATATTTTAATGGTGGTTCAATTGCTGAATTTTTATCCTCATTAAAAAATATAGATAAATTATTTAATAAAAAATTAATAGAGGCTAATAAAAAGTCTTCCGCATTAAGAGTCATTGCGACGATAGAAAAGAATAAAGGGAATATTGAATTAAAAGAAGTAGGTCATAATAATCCATTTTTCGGTTTAGAAGGAACAGATAATATGATTGTCTTTACAACAGAAAGATACCATGAGCGTCACTTAGTGATTCGAGGACCTGGTGCTGGCGCAACAGTTACCGCAGCTGGTATTTTCTCTGAAATAATAAAAATAGCTAATAAAATAACTTAATTCGTTGATTATCAGTATATTATGTCAGTAGGAATCAAAGTCTTTGCCCCAGCCTCTGTTGCCAATCTTGCTTGTGGCTATGATATTTTAGGCTTAGCTTTTAATGGACCAGGAGATGAAATCATTGCGAGACCTTCTGACAAGCCAGGGGTACATATTTCAATTATCAGAGGTGATCAAAAGAAATTGCCTAGAGACCCGCTAAAAAATACGGCAGGCTTTGCTGCCTTAAAATTGTTGGAGCATTTAGGAACTAATAAAGGCGTTGATTTAGAAATTAACAAAAAAATGCCTTTTGGTAGTGGCTTGGGATCCAGCGCTGCTAGTGCAGCTGGCGCAGTCGTTGCCACTAATGCAATGTTAGGAAAGCCATTAACAAGAGAAGAATTATTGCCTTTTGCTGTATTAGGCGAACAAATTGCTGATGGTGCCTATCATGCAGATAATGTTGCCCCTGCCCTATTTGGTGGTATTGTTTTAATAAGAGATAATGAAAGTTTAGACATTGTTAAATTACCCTGCCCTAAAGGCTTATATATTAGTGTCGTTCATCCGAAATTAGAAATTCTTACTTCGGAAGCAAGATCCATTTTATCAGAACAACTAAGTTTGAAATCCCATATAAAACAAAGTGGTAATCTAGCTGCTTTCATTTCTGCACTATATACCTCAGATTTTAATTTAATTAAGAGATCATTAAAGGACGTTATTATTGAACCTCAAAGGGCCTCTATGATTCCTGGTTTTTATGATGTTAAACAAGCAGCTTTAGACCAAGGTGCTTTGGCTTGCAGCATTTCTGGTGCTGGTCCATCCATTTTTGCCTTTGCTCAAAATTCATTTTTTGCCGAAAACATTGCAAAAGAGATGCAAGAAGTATTTAGAAAAAATCATATAAATTCTGAAAGTTTTGTCTCTTCTATTAATACACAAGGCGTAAAAATCTATTGATGAAATTATTCAGCACCAACAACCCTAACAACATTGTAGATTTAAAGGAGGCTGTGCTTAACGCTTTCCCGGTAGACAAAGGCTTATACATGCCCGTGAAGATACCAAGGCTTCCTAAATCATTTTATGAAAGCATACAAGAAAGAAGTTTTAATGAAAATGCCTTTATCGTTTGTCAAGCTTTAATGGGAGATTATATTCCCATGCCAGAGCTAGAATCGATTTTATTAAAAGCTTTTGATTTTCCCTCCCCTATTGTTCAATTAGATGACCATCTGTCCTGTCTTGAGCTTTTTCATGGCCCTAGTATGGCCTTTAAAGACTTCGGTGCACGGTTTATGGCAGCACTAATGGCTTATTTTCTTAGGAATGAAGATCAAAAAACCACGATACTCGTCGCTACTAGCGGAGATACTGGAGGAGCGGTTGCAGCTGGCTTTTATGAAACAGAAGGAATCGAAGTCATTATTCTTTATCCAAAGGGTAAAGTCAGTGATCTCCAGGAAAAACAATTAACTACATGGGGGAAAAATATAAGAGCTGTAGAGATAGATGGTGTATTCGATGATTGTCAAAATTTGGTTAAAACAGCTTTTCTAGACAAAGATTTGCATAACAAATACCAATTCAGCTCTGCAAACTCTATAAACATTGCACGATTAATACCTCAAAGCTTTTATTATCATGATGCTTATAAACAGTTACAAGATCAAGGAGATCTTTGTTTTGCGGTTCCTTCAGGCAATTTTGGTAATTTATGTGCTGGTCTTATCGCTAAAAAAATGGGTTTGCCCATTCATTCATTTATTGCAGCAACAAATAAGAATAAGATTGTTCCTGACTACTTAAAGACAGGAGAATTTGTTCCAAAAGACTCAATGCAAACCATATCCAATGCTATGGATGTTGGAAATCCTTCAAACTTTACACGAATCATGTCTTTATATGGTTCCACGTGGAACGATGTAAAACAAGATGTGAGAGGATTTCACAGTACAGACCAAGAAACCCTTGCTGCAATAGCTGAAATCAAGGAAAAATATGCTTATATCGCTGACCCACATGGTGCAATTGGCTATTTAGCTTGCAAGGAGGCTTTCCAGAAAGAAAAGCGACATTATGTTTTTTTAGAAACCGCACATCCTGGAAAGTTTCAAGATGTAGTAGAAGAGGCTATTAATGAGCCTATAACGCTTCCAACAAGGCTTGCTGACTTTCTAGATCAGACTAAATCAGCTTATAGCTCAAATAAGGACTATGTGTCTTTTAAGTCCCTTTTGATGGACCTCTAATGTTCCACGTGGAACCAAAGACTTCTATTTTGGCAATCTAACACCATTTTCTTGTTAAAAATCTTATTTATCCATTAAATAGCTTGACTATTTGGAAGAACTTATTGGCTAGTTTTTATATTTACAAATTGTCAAAATTTAATCAATGAAATCTATTAAACTCTCTTTAGTCCTTTGTTTTGTCGTTAGCTTATCTTTTGCCCAGGATGACCCGACTAAAAACCGTTTTAATCAATTAGGAACTGAACTTCCTTCTCCCAATAGTTACAGAACTGCCTCTGGGGCTCCAGGACACGAATACTGGCAGCAGCAAGCAGATTATGTGATGAAAATGAGATTGGATGATGATAAAACCACCTTACACGGTGAAGAAGAAATAACGTATTACAATAATTCACCAGACCAGCTGAGCTACTTGTGGCTACAATTAGATCAAAATGTAAGAGCAAAAGACTCAGACTCATATAAAATCAGAGAAAGTACACTTGGAGATAGAGCTTCTTCTAATCAAATTTCTAGTATGGAACCTAGTTTTGATGGAGGATTCAAAATTGCTTATGTAAGAGATGCTAATGGAGCAGCCTTAAACTACATGATCAATAAAACGATGATGAGAGTTGATCTCCCTAAAGCTATTGGTACAGGGGAAACATTTACCTTTTCTATTAAATGGTGGTACAATATCAACAACACTAGAGTTAATAGAGGTAGATCTGGCTATGAGCCATTTGATGAAGGAAACAATGTCTATTGCATTGCGCAGTTCTTTCCTAGGATGTGTGCCTATAACGATATAGAAGGCTGGCAAAACAAACAATTTTTAGGTAGGGGAGAGTTCGCTTTAGTCTTCGGGGACTATGATGTTGAAATAACAGTGCCTAAAGATCACCTTGTTGCCGCCTCTGGAGAATTGCAAAATGCAAACGAAGTACTTACACCTGAACAAATACGTAGATGGGAAAGTGCTAAAAACGAAACCGTTCAGCCAGTAATGATTGTAACGAAAGAAGAGGCTGACAAAAATATGAAGGACAAAGCTAGAAGTACTCAAACATGGCATTTTAAAGCAAATAATGTAAGAGACTTCGCTTTTGCCTCTTCTAGAAGATTTATCTGGGACGCACTTGGTGTTAAAATGGATGACGGAAGGACCGTAATGGCGCAGTCCATGTATGTCAAAGAAGGTGATTGTCTATGGAATAAATTTTCAACAAAAGCAGTAGCGCATACGATAAAATGGTTTTCCCATTACACATTTGACTATCCTTACCCTGTTGCTTGGTCCATTGATGGAAGCATGGGAATGGAGTATCCAATGATATGTTTTAATTATGGAAGATGCGAAGATGATGGGACCTATTCAGAACGAATGAAATATGGGCACATCGGAGTAATCATTCATGAAGTTGGACATAATTGGTTTCCAATGATAGTGAATACAGATGAAAGACAGTGGACTTGGATGGATGAAGGACTTACTACATTTGTCCAATATTTAACTGAACAACAATGGGAAAGAGACTATCCTTCAAGAAGAGGACCTGCGCATAAAATTACAGGATATATGGGAGGAGACAAATCAAGAATATCTCCGATTATGTCAAACTCAGAATCCATTTATCAGTTTGGATCTAATGCCTATGGAAAACCTGCAACTGGTTTAAATATTCTTAGAGAAACCATCATGGGAAGAGAGTTGTTTGATTATGCTTTTAAGGAGTATTCTAATCGATGGAAATTTAAAAGCCCTTATCCTGCCGATTTCTTTAGAACGATGGAGGATGCATCAGGCGTAGATCTTGATTGGTTTTGGAGAGGATGGTTTTATTCGACTGATCATACCGACATGGCAATAAAAGAAGTAAAAAGATTTGCTTTAGATTCTAAAGATCCATCAGTTGAAAAAAGCGCACTAAAAGAAAAGAGAGATAGAAACAAAGGAATATCTCATATGCGTAATAAAGAAATTAAACAAACCTATGATGAACAGGATCCAACATTGAAAGATTTTTATTCTACATATGATGAATTAAATGTTGACGCAATTGATCAAAAAGAGTACAAACAATATCTCGATAATTTATCTCCAGCTGATAAAGAACTATTAAAATCTGGTGCTAATTTTTACGAAATTACGGTAGAAAATAAAGGAGGTTTAATCATGCCCGTTATTTTCGAATTTCAATATGTAGATGGTACAGCAGAAGTAATTAGAATTCCAGCTGAAATTTGGAAAATGGATGAATCAACTGTTACTAAAGTTTTTAAAACTGATAAAGAAATTAAAAAAATAGTGTTGGATCCTTTCTTAGAAACTGCAGATGTTGATACTTCAAATAATAACTATCCTCCGGAAGAAGAAGTAAGTAAATTTGAATTATATAAATCATCACAAGGTAGAAGAGGTGGCTCTGGTGGTGAGAATCCTATGCAAAGAGCAGAGCGAGCTAAAAAGTTAAAAGGAACTTAGTATAAATAATTGATTTTCAATTATTTATGATTTAATTGCATTAATCTCAGTAAGAAAGTCTTCTAAGTTCTTATTAAATTTGTTTGGATGCTCCATCATAGGTGCATGTCCACATTTTTCATAATAAACCACTGAAGAATTGTCTATTAATTCATCGAATTTCTCAGCGACGAATGGGGGAGTAATCGTGTCATCATTTCCCCAAATTAATAAAGTCGGCACTTTTATTTTATGTAAATGATCCTCAACATTATTCTTTAAAGCTGATTTTGCAGTTACTACAATTGCCATAGCTTTACTTCTGTTATTAACCATTTCAAAAACTTCATCCACCAACTCCTTTGTGGCTATTTTCGGATCATAAAATGTTGATTCCGTTTTAGTTTTTATAAACTCATAATTTTCTCTTTGTGGAAAAGTATTTCCAAAAGAGTTTTCAAACAATCCACTGCTTCCTGTTAAGGTGAGTGATGCTAATAAGTCTGGATTATTAAATGAAAATAATAAGGCAATATGTCCTCCCAGAGAATTTCCTAAAGCATGAATTTTTTTATACCCTTTTAAGGCAACAAATTCTTCAACATGTTTCACGAGGGCCTCTAATGACAATTCCCTGAGATCCATATCAAATATTGGAAGTATTGGAACAGCCACATTCATTTTTGGAGCAAAATGTTCTATGATGTTCTCAAAATTACTTAGTGCTCCGAAAAGACCATGCAGCAATAGTAATACTTCTTCAGAATCTCCTGTTTCAATATAATTGAATTGATCTGTCTTTTGGATTTCTACATTCATAATTCAGCAAATATACTTTTATTCTAAGCTTTACCCAATGTGAGTTTTGATGAACGCTTTAGTTTAATAAATAAGTCAAATTGAATACTAATCAATAAAGCCGCAAACAACAAATGTATGGGCTGAGCTGCTGCCGGCATATTAAAGTAGGAAAGAATAACACCAATAATACTTTCACATAAAATTAAAATTCCAATGGATACTAAATGTATTCGATACTTAAGTATACTTCTAAGTTGGTACATCAAAATTGCATTCAATCCTAAAACGAGCCAAATTAAACTTCGATGGAATATAAATATGATCGAAAGTTGATTAACCCAGGTCGTTCTATCTGTTGTAAGTTTTGCAATTGCATCAACCTCTTCTCTTACTTGGGTACCTAAAATAATCATTATTAAACTCAATAAAACAGTAGCTATTGATACCATTAAATTTTTTTGATTAACTAATGATTCTATCTGCTCTTTAAGCTCTTTTTTATTTCTATTCCACAGTATCAATAGAAATCCAATTAAAATAAAAACACCTAGCATATGATAAGTAATCGTTGTTCCTTGTAAATTTCTATCAACTACTATTTTACCAAGCCAAGCTTGAAAACCTACCATAAATAGTGATCCAAAAGCAAAGAGGGTATTCAAAGGATTTATTTTAATATAATAAAGAGACAGAAGGAACATGAGAACTATAGGAAAGCCCAAAACGACCGTTGCTAAACGATTAATAAATTCTACCCAAGTATGAAGCGGATTAAAAATGGCATAATCATGTTTTTCATATTTGTGCCAATTAGCTTTTTTAAAATCACCATCAGATGTAAAATCTTTATTCGCTACTAACAAAAGCTCATCCCTTATAATCATTTCGCCTTCCTTAAAAGAATTGTTAGGATGCCAGCTAACTTGAGAAATATTTGTTGGAGGGATTAATTTTCCAAAACAAGTTGGCCAATCTGGACAACCCATCCCAGATCCTGTAGCTCTTACAATCGATCCAGCTGCGATCACGATGAACACGAGAATCAAATTAACTGCGATACAAACTTTAAAATATTTCTTTATCGAATCACTCATTGCAAAACAAAAGTAGTCAAACAGAGGATAAAATTTTTGTTAACAATTAGCCCCCCTTAATAATGATAAACTTTAATATTCTAAATAAAATATTATTATTATTAGTTGTGTTAGTTTGTGGAATTCTTCCATTCAATATTATTTTAATTTATATTATTAAAAATTAAATATTAACTACTAACACCATATCAAGCAAATAAATAAATATGAATCAATTACTTATACAATTTATTAACATGTGTTAGTAATTGTGTTAGTTAATAATAAGTGCAATTTTATTTGTGGATAAAGTCAATTTATTAGTTATTATTTTTCAAATAGATATGTATTAAATTAGTTAATATTAAAATTAATTATATGTGTATATAAAAGTAATATGATATGCACATTTAAATTAATCAAACCAACATTCTTCTTAATAAGTTGTTAATAAATAAATTTGTTATATATTTGAATTACAGTCTTTTACACTTTACGAAAAAGTGTAATGTTTATAATAATTGATAATAGAATGAAATTCAACCTTTCGTTTAATTTGGCTAAAGAACACTTTAGCTCAAAAGCAACTTTGTCTGTATCCCAAAAATCAAATTGGATTAATAATTATAATATTAATCCAGGGAAACAAACATATATTATTTGCTCCGAATCTCCTAAAGTAATCACACCTGCAACTTGGGGTCTTATCGTAAAAGATGAAAGAACTCAAAGCGTACGCCATTTAAATTACGCCAATATTGAAGGTATATTTTCTAGTACTTCTTATAGAATACCTATTAGAAGCAGAAGATGTGTAATTCTTATGGACTCATTTTATTTATGGATGAAATGCAAAGGGCAAGAATATCCTAATAGAATTTATAATTCATCCAGACAACTCATGACAGTTGCTGGTGTATACTCAACTCATAAGATAGGAACTGAGACAGAATATAGATTTTCAGTCATCACTTCTAAACCGAATAATTCAATTAGACATTTTGAACAAAAGGTTCCATATGTATTTAGAGATACTAAAGATATCACGCGATGGTTGAGTGGAATCTCAGTAAAAGAAACACACGAAATTTTACAAAGGCCTTCAGAAGATGGTTTTAGTTATTATCGTGTAAGTGATCAGTTAAGTGAAGATGATTACAATAATGCTGAATTACATGAACCGGTAAAAGAGGCGCTTACACTTTTTGATTAATGAGAGTAATTACTCAAAGATCTCAAGCAGCTTCTGTCAAGGTAGACGGTGTAGTTATTTCTGAGATTTCTCATGGACAGGTGATATTACTTGGGATTGAAGAAGAAGATGCTCAAGAAGATATTGATTGGCTATGTAGAAAACTTACAAATTTGAGAATCTTTGGAGATGAAAATGGGCAAATGAACTTAAACGCTCAACAAGTAAAAGCTTCATTCCTAGTAATTAGTCAGTTTACACTTTACGCAAGCACAAAGAAAGGAAACCGTCCTTCTTATATCAAGGCAGCTAGGCCAGAAAAGGCGGAACCACTATATCAGCAATTTATGGAAACACTGAAAGAGATCTCAGGATTGGAAGTATTTGGAGGTAAATTTGGTGCAGACATGAAATTACAATTAATCAATGACGGACCAGTAAGTATTATATTAGATAGCAAAAACAAGGAATGACTTTACTTGAAGCACAAAAAGCTGTCGACGCGTGGATTGATAAATATGGTATTCGTTATTTTTCTGAATTAACAAATACAGTTATTCTCTCTGAAGAAGTAGGAGAGCTCTCCAGTCTCATGGCTCGCATCTACGGAGACCAGTCTTTCAAGAAGGATAAGCAACCAGAAAATATCAAAGAATCTTTAGCGTCTGAAATGGCGGATGTATTGTTTGTATTGGTGTGTTTAGCCAACCAAACAGGTGTTGATCTTCAAAAAGCTTTTATAAAAAACCTGGATAAAAAGGCCATTCGTGATGCACAACGACATCGTGATAATGACAAACTTGCCTAAGTCTATACATTTTTAATATTTTCAAATCTTTTCAATACTTAATTAATGTACTATTTTGCGTTCGCTTCCTATGAGCAGAGAAAATGACATATTAAAAAAGTATGAAGACGAACTAAATCTTAAGCAGTTACAGATTAAGAGTTTACTTACTATAACTCAAGCTATAAACGACAATGTTTCTGCTGAGGGATTATTTAATATGTATAAATCATTTTTGAGTTGGGAAATGGGTGTACAAAAAATGGCACTGTTTGTAAATGAATCAGATGACTGGAAATGTACAGTTGCAGTGGACTATGAAGAAGGCCAATTGCGAGAAGAAATCATCACAGAACTGCTCAAGTACAAAAGACTTCATACAATTAAAGATGATGATTTAGATATCATAAAGCAATTTGATATCATCATACCTGTTTATCACAAGGACACTCCAATTGCTTATGCGGTCATCGGAGGTATTAAAGACAAGGAAGACATATATAACAAAATTCAATTTATCACTACCATAACTAATATTATTGCGGTTGCGATTGAGAATAAACGACTATTCAACAAACAAATAATCCAGGAAAGGTATAAGAAAGAGTTGGAGCTTGCCAGTCAAGTACAAAAAATGCTTATTCCCGAAAATCTTCCAACTGGAGATAGTTATGAACTTTCAGGGATTTACAAACCTCACTTAAATGTTGGAGGTGACTATTTCGATTACTTTAGATTTAGCGAGACACGCTTTGCTTTTTGTATTGCGGATGTTAGTGGTAAAGGTGTAGCCGCGGCTTTACTCATGGCCAATTTTCAAGCGGTCCTTCAAAGTTTGATCTACCAATATCGGGATTTGGAAACGTTTGTTTTTGCATTGAATCAATCTGTTAACCGGATTACACAATCAGATAAATACATCACCTTATTTATAGCAGATGTAGATACGAAACAAAGGAAGTTAAAATATATTAATGCTGGTCATTTTCCTCCATTATTATACACAGGCAATAAAATCCATGAATTAACAAAGGGTTCTACCATAATTGGAGCATTTGATACTTTGCCTGATATAGAATTAGGCGAAATAAATTTAGAAGGAGAAAGTCTGATTTTATCTTTTACAGATGGCCTAACTGATTTGAAAAATAATAATGGCGAATTATTTAATGAAGAAAGAATTAAAAACTACTTATCAAAAGAACGAGATAAATCAGCAGAGGCATTTAACAATGGATTAATGGAGGAATTGGATATTTTTAAGGGAGATTCAGAATATCCAGACGATATCGCCATATTAACTTGCAAGATTTATGATAATTAAAACAACCTTTCTTCAGAAAAATCCATTATTATTATCGTATGATTTTATGGATTTATGAGAAATAAGACTTTTGCAGCTATAATCGCAGTTTTTGGAGGTTCACTAGGCTTGCATCGCTTTTATCTTAAGCAGCCAATGCACGGCTTCTTCTATTTATTTTTAACCTTCTCTTCAGTAGGTTTGTTTGGCTTACCTGCAGCCGCAGCTCTAGGTTTTATTGATGCCATTATGTTTTTGTTAATGGATCAAAAAAAATTTGATGCAAAATATAATAAAGGCGCACAAAGACAAACACAAACCAGAAGAACCAGAACAACAAGATCAAGCAGGACTAATCAAAGAGAGCAGCGCTATGAGACGAGAAGACCAAAAAAAGCTCCTTATCAAAGAATGCCTAGAAATGTATCTGTTCCTAAAGCTGCTAAGAAAAATCCTTTTAAAATCACAGGCATAAAAAAATATAAAGAGTACGAGTTTGATGAGGCTATTGAGGATTTTACAAAGGCATTAGAAATGTCACCCAGGGATGTTAGTTTACATTTTAATTTAGCATGTGCATATAGCCAGACAGAACAAACAGATAAATCTTTATATCATCTAAGCAAAGCTGTAGCATTTGGCTTTAAGGATTTTGAAAAAATTAAAACCCACGATGACTTAGCATATGTGAGAATTCAAGAAGAATTTGAAGCTTTTGAAGAGAATGGATTTAGAATTGCTGAAACTAAAACAAAGAAAGTAGAAGAGGAGGTAGAAAAACAAGATGATGTATTATTAGAACAATTAAAGCGATTAGTAGCTTTAAGAGAGAAAGGCTTAATTACAGAGAAGGAATATGCAGAGGCGAGAAGAAAATTGATGGATTAAAAAATTAACTTATCAATAAGAGAAAAAAGAATTTAAAAACGTTATAAATTAAAGTACAATTTAATTAATGATTGCTTCAGAACTCATATCAGACATACTTGCTCCACTGATGACATCGGACACAGGTGAAGCAGCTTTGAGTATCATGAACATTTATCATGTTAAACACTTGCCGATCGTTAACAAAGAGTTGCTGCTGGGCGTCATTTCAGAAGAGGACATTATCCACAGCGCGATTGAAGAGCCTATTGGCACTTATGAATTGTCTTTAGTTGAAGCATTTTCAAAGCATGATGATCATCTTTTTGAGGTATTAGCAAAAATGGCTGAGTTTAACCTCACCGTTATTCCTGTTGTAGATGAAGAAGAAAATTACCTAGGACTTATTACTCAAGAGCATCTGATTCAATATTACGCGAAGAGTTTTTCATTTGCAGAGCCAGGAGGCATTATTGTTTTAGAAATGCCACACAATGATTATTCGCTAGCAGAAATATCAAGACTAGTAGAGGCAGAAAACGCGAGTATTCTTAGTTCGTTTTTATCACAAGACCCAAATTCCAATAAGGTTTGGTTGACGCTCAAGATCAGCAAACTGGAAATTCAAAATATTTTGGCAACACTAGAAAGATTTGAGTATAAAATTAAAGCTAGCTTTTCTGAATCTGATTACATTGATGGAATCAAGGACAGATATGAGGCTTTAATGAATTATTTAAATGTTTGATAAGCCTATCTAAATTGAAAGGCATAAAAATGTGTTGGACCAAAAGGCTTCCCTTCATTGTCATTTTATGTTTTTCCTTTCCCTTTACTAATTTTTTAAATGCACAAACGATTTCGATTGATAGTATTATTATCGAAGGCAATAATCGAACAAGAGATTATATTATTTTAAGAGAGCTCAGTTTTGATCCTGACCAAGGAATCAATAAAAAGGATCAAGTAGAAACTTTAGAAAAAACGAGAGAAAACATTCTTAAGCTTGGCATTTTCAACGAAGCAAGTTTATCAGTTGAAGAAGGACAAATAAATATTTTAAAGATCATCGTTCAAGAAAGCTGGTATATTTTTCCTTCCCCGATTTTTGAGCTGGCAGATAGAAACTTTAATGTTTGGTGGCAGGAACAAGGAAGGTCACTCAAAAGAACCAATTATGGCATGCGCATGAAGTATGTCAACTTTACGGGGAATAATGATCCGATAGAAGCATTAGCACAATTTGGCTATACAAAAAAATTCGAATTTAAGTATGATATTCCATTCCTCAACAAAGCAAAAACTTGGGGACTAGGCTTCAATATTTTTTATTCGCTCAATAAAGAAACCTCTATTAACACCTTTGAGAACAAGCTGATTTTTCGAAAGAATGAGCTTGAAAATATGTTAAAAAGATTTAGGGTTCATGCTAAATTTAAATACCGACCAAACCTTTATGTTTTTCACGAGTTTAAATTAGAATATCAAAATAACAGCATAGAGGACAGCACAGCATTCTTTTTTAACCCGGATTATTTTTTGGATGGAAAAACGACCCAAGAGTATTTTTTAGCAAGTTATGATTTCAGATATGATGAACTAGATAGCAGGGTTTATCCCATGGAAGGATTTTTAATAGCAGCAAAATTTGAAAAAAGAGGCTTTGGTATTTTTAATGATATTAATAGCCTTACAATGAGGTTGAGTTTGCAAAAACTTTTTCCAATTAATGAGTCACTGAGTATTCAATCAGATCTTCGAGGAAGGGTCGCTTTCTTAAGACAAAAACAACCTTATTATAATTCAAGAGGTTTAGGCTTTGATCCAGATTATATAAGAGGCTATGAACTATATGTTCACGACGCATTAGACTATGGGTTTACAAAACTAATGGTCCACCAAAAATTTTTAGACACGCAAATTGATTTCACACAAATTTTACCCATTGCTCAAATTAGCAAAATACCTCTTAAATTATTTATAAGTGCCAATTTTGACATAGGCTATGTAAATAATCCTTATTATAGAACGAACAATAGCTTAAGCAATAAATGGCTTTATGGATTTGGTCCATCTCTAGATATTGTATTGTATAATAACTCCGCTATTAAAATAGAATACAGCATCAATGATTTAGGAGAAAAAGGCATATTTTTACATAACAAGCTTTCATTTTAATGAGAATATTGCTATTTGGTCAAAGGTTACAGAAAGAAGATGGTCAATTTATATTAGACCTTATTTTGCTTTTAAAAGAACGGAAAGCAGAAATCACTTTTTACGCTGACTTTTATAAACTGATAAAATCAAGCTTACAAGTTGATGAAGAATTTCAAACCATAAATAATCACAAGGATCTAGTAGCACTTAAGCCTGACTTTGTAATTAGCCTTGGTGGCGATGGAACAATTCTAAATGCCGCTAGTTTTATTCGCGACAGTGGAATAGCTTTACTAGGAATCAATATGGGGCGCCTAGGGTTTTTATCAAGTATTGAAAAAAGCTATATAGAAGAAGCTCTGCAAAGCATAGAAGAAAAATCTTACAAAATTGAAGATCGGATATTATTAAAAGTGAATTCTGACCCAGGTATTTTTGCAGATTATCCTTATGGCTTAAATGATTTTACGCTACACAAAAGAGACACCTCATCCATGGTGATTATTCATGTGTACATAGACAATGATTTTTTAAATTCTTATTGGGCAGATGGAATTATTCTTGCAACTCCAGCAGGATCGACAGCTTATTCATTGAGCTGTGGAGGACCAATAGTTTTTCCAAAGTCTAACAACTTTGTAATTACTCCCGTAGCTCCACATGCCTTGACTGCGAGACCCATAATAATTCCTGATAGTTCAAAAGTTAGTTTTAGTATCGAAGGTAGATCCGATAATTACTTGGCGACAATTGATTCCAGATTTGCCACAATTACTGCGGAGCACAAAATTGAAGTGAGCAAAGGATCGTTTACAATAAGGATGATTCAACTAGAAGAATTTAGTTTTATGAAAACAATTCATAATAAGTTAAATTGGGGACGAGACACAAGAAATTAGAATCGTCTTATATAAGAATAGCTTAAGCATTATTATATTTAATGAATGTCAAATTATTTTTCTACATATGATTCTGAAATTTTCCATCAATTCAAGGAAATTGAGGAGCTTGACTTTCGTCAGAAAGTAAGATATTATGAAGAAAACAAAAGAAATATTCTTCAGTCAGAATTTGAGGAATACTTTGAGATGCATATCAATTATTTAGATGCCCTTTTTCAAATTGGCAAATATGAGAAGCATAATAAGTTGTGTGTTGAAATAATAGAAGTATGCATTACAGACAACATTGCCAGCTTCAAAGGAGTAGATGTTTACCAGGAAACCATCTTTAGAAAAGCTGCAAGCCATTATAATTTAATGGAATTTGAAGCAGCTGAGCACACATTTAAAGAGCTCATTAAGATGGACAAGAGCCGAACAGATCTACACCACTACTTAAGAAAAACCTTAATTCAAAGAAAATCCAAGTTGCTTTTAAACATGAGAGCAATAAGCTTAGTCTTGTTTTTTATTGCAGCAGCTGTCATCATGCTTGAATTACTTGTAATAAGCCCATTTTACCCAGAAAGTGTAGATAAAGTTGAGGTGTTAAGGACCATAATTTTCTGTTCAGGTATTGCTTTTCTGGCAGGTTCAGAAATACTACACTTCTATAAATGTGATAGAAAAGTGAAAAAATTTCTAAAGTCTCAAAAATAACTTAAGCCCAATCAATTGAAGTTTTGAGCTTCTAAAAAAGCCTCTATCCCAGTTCTTTTAATCAATTTATAAGCAAACTTCTCTCCCTCCTTAGTTTCTTTGGAATAAAAGACTAAGCCGATATTTTCAGCATACCATTCTTCGCCGTACCATTCAAGATCTAAATGTCCATCTTGTCTAATAGAAACAAGTTCGCTAAGCAAGACTTTTAGATAGTTGATTCGTTTACCTTCAAAATCCATTTGATAGATATTATTTTGAAATCGGTTCTTTATAATTTCCACGCCCATTTTCTGCACAGGATCTTCCCAGTTTACATGATAAATAAGCTTTTCTGTGCTATCCATTTTATTAAATGAAAAAAGATCAGCACTGGTAATGTTTACTTGTGTATTAATACTCCCATTTGGTCCTTCATCAAATAGATCTAATTCTAATAATCTAGCTCCGGACTCTGTAATTAATTCAGACTGAAACTGACGGACTTGTAAATGCCTATCGTAGTTTTGACCCAAAAGCATCACACTATCACCAGAAATAAATTGTTTGTAAAACCAATATTCACTCGTGCTATCAATTAGAGATTGGTATTCATAAACTAAACCGTTTTTAAGTTCTTCTAATGGGAAGTAGTAGGATTTAAGGTTCTTTGATTCTGAATTTTCAGTCTGGCAAGCTACTAGTATCAGCATTGAGCTAATTAAGTATAAAGCTGTTCTTGCTAATAAAGCTGAAATATTTTCCGATTTTTTGGTTTGTTCTGCCAAATTGTCTAAACTTTTTGATTAAAACAGGATTGGTATAAAATATGACTCTTTTTAAAGTATTACACTTGAATTTGATTTGTAAATGAACACTTCGGTTCAAGATATCATTATCTTTGATTTTCCACTAATAGAAAATAAAACAAGATGTTTAAATTTTTAGGAGACAGTGTTAAGAAAGTATTTGGGACAAAGTATGACAAGGACGTCAAACAGTATTCACCATATGTGGAAGAAATCAATGATTATTTTGAACAGTATCAGTCTTTATCGAATGATGACTTGAGGAATAAGACACATGATTTCAAGAAGAGAATTAGCACACATTTAGAAGGGATTAATGCTGATATTGGACAGTTAGAGCAAGAAGCTGTTTCTGAGCCAGACTTTGAAGTAAAAGAACAGCTCTTCAAAGAGATGGATGAGCTGAAAAAAGAAAAAGACAAACACCTTGAAGAGATCTTAAAAGAAATTCTTCCTGAAGCCTTTGCTGTAGTAAAAGAAGTCTCAAGAAGATTTACACAGAATAGTACGCTCGAAGTTTCAGCGACACAGTTCGATAGAGATTTAGCAGCGACAAATTCTTTTGTAGAAATACAAGGAGATAAAGCGGTGTGGTCAAACACTTGGTTAGCAGCTGGCGGTGAAATAACTTGGAATATGATCCACTATGATGTTCAGTTAATTGGTGGAATGGTGCTGCACGATGGTAAAATTGCAGAGATGCAAACAGGAGAAGGTAAAACACTTGTTGCTACACTACCTGCATATTTAAATGGATTATCAGGAGAAGGAGTTCACCTTATCACAGTAAATGATTATTTGGCAAGAAGAGATTGTGAGTGGGTAGGACCAATTTTTAATTTCCTTTTTCTTACAGTTGATTGTATTGATAAATACAAACCGCACTCCGAAGGAAGAAAGAATGCTTACAATGCAGATATCACCTATGGAACCAATAATGAGTATGGCTTCGACTACTTAAGAGATAATATGGTACTCTCTACAACAGAGCTTGTTCAGAGGAAACACCATTTTGCCATGATCGATGAGGTGGATTCTGTTTTAATTGATGATGCTAGAACGCCTTTAATTATATCTGGTCCAGTTCCCAAAGGCACAGAAGAGCAAGAGTACATTGAATTAAAGCCAAAGGTTGAAAGACTGATAGGAGAACAAAGAAAGGCGGCAACAAAATATTTGGCAGAGGCCAAAAAATTGATTGATGAAGGACTATCGGGATATGAAGAGGGCGAAGGAGGAATGGCGCTTTTAAGATCTTACAGATCATTCCCAAAGTCAAGACCTTTAATTAAATTTTTGAGTGAAGAAGGAATAAAAGTGTTATTGCAGAAAGCGGAAAACTTTTACATGCAAGAGCAATCTAAAAACATGCATCTGGTAGATGATGAGTTATTATTCACTATCGACGAAAAAAACAGACAAGTTGAATTAACAGAGAAAGGTGCGGAGTATTTGGCGCGTGGAGAAGAAAACCCCAACTTCTTTATCATGAACGACATCGCTACAGAGTTGTCACAACTTGAAGTAGCTGAAAATTTAGATATAAAAGAGAAGGCCAAAATTAAAGATGAGATCATCAACGAGTTTGCCATTAAATCTAGAAGGCTTCACTCAATTAACCAATTACTAAAAGCTTATACCCTTTTTGAAAAAGAGGAGGAATATGTAGTTGTTGAAAATCAAGTGAAGATTGTTGATGAGCAAACGGGTAGGATGATGGAAGGAAGAAGATATTCTGACGGACTTCACCAAGCACTTGAGGCAAAAGAAAATGTAAAAGTTGGTGACATTACGCAGACCTACGCAACAGTAACCTTGCAAAACTACTTTAGAATGTTTCACAAGTTGGCTGGAATGACGGGAACAGCAGAAACAGAAGCAAGTGAGTTTTGGGAAATATATAAATTGGATGTGGTTGTTATTCCAACAAACAAACCCATTGCAAGAGATGATCGTGAAGATTTAGTATTCAAAACGGATAAAGAAAAATTCAATGCGGTTGTAGAAGAGATTGTAAAATTGAGTAAGGAAGGACGTCCTGTATTGGTTGGTACCACTACGGTTGACATCTCAGAAAAACTTAGTAGAATATTGAACTTGCGAAACATCGGACACAATGTTCTAAATGCAAAGCAACACCAAAGAGAAGCAGAGATTGTTTCTCTTGCCGGCCAACCAGGGCAAGTAACTATTGCCACAAACATGGCAGGTAGAGGAACCGATATTAAATTGGGACAAGGAGTTAAAGATGCCGGTGGATTAGCCATTATTGGCACAGAACGCCATGATTCTCGAAGAGTAGATAGACAGCTTAGAGGTAGGGCCGGAAGACAAGGAGATCCTGGGTCTTCTCAGTTTTATATTTCTTTGGAGGATAAGTTGATGCGTTTGTTTAACTCAGAGCGTATTTCCAAATTAATGGATAAGATGGGTCACTCCGAGGGAGAAGTCATTCAACATTCTATGGTTTCGAAGAGTATTGAGCGTGCACAGAAAAAAGTGGAAGAAAATAACTTTGGAACAAGAAAGCGATTGTTGGAATATGATGATGTTATGAACATCCAAAGGGAAGCGATTTATAAAAAGAGAAACAATGCACTTTCTGGAGAGCGATTGTCAGTTGATTTAAACACGATGTTTACGGGACTTTGTGAAAGCTTAGTAGCGGATCATAAACAAGGAGGAGATTTCGAAAGCTTCCGAACAGATTCTATGAGATTATTAGGATTGGATGTGCAGATGGATCAAGTAGATTTTAATGAAGGATCAATAGAAGAAGTAAGCAACACTTTTTATAAGCAATTGAGTGAAGCTTACAATAGAAAAGCAGAGCAGATTTCGCAAGTCTTACTTCCAGTTATTCAAAGAGTTCATGAAAACGAGGGACATAAATACAAACGAATTGCCATTCCATATACAGACGGAAGTAAAAACCCACTTCCAATTGCTGCAGATATGCAAGAAGCTATTGACACCAATGGAGCATCCATCATCAAGGATATCGAAAAAACAGTTACGCTGTCCTTAATTGATGGAAACTGGAAAGAGCACTTAAGAAGCATGGACGAGTTGAAAGATTCATCACAAGGAGCATCTTTTGAGCAAAAAGATCCATTGGTCATTTATAAAATGGAAGCCTATAATCTGTTTGAAGAACTCATTTATAGCATTAATGAAAAAGTAAGTTCCTATTTGCTTAAGGGAAAAATGATCGTAAGAGAAGAAGGCGGACTGAAAGAAGCGAGAGAACGAAAAACAGATTTGAGTAAAACACAAACGAACAAATCTGCTGAGGCAGCAAGAGCGGCTGCTGAGGGAGTCAGTCGCAATAGACGCAAACCAGAAACGGTTAAAAGACAGGAACAAAAAGTAGGACGAAACGACCCTTGTCCTTGTGGAAGTGGAAAGAAATATAAGCAGTGCCACGGCAAAGTATAATATTAGGAATTATATTAAGTTTGTAATATATGATGAAGCACATAACTATATTATGGATTTGCATTTGTAGCATTTGCAGCAATGAACTTTATAGTCAAAGTATTATCGTGACGGAAGATCCCCAGATCTCTGCGCTAATGGCTAAATTTAGCCAGATAAATAGCCAGCAAAGAATAGTTTACGGATGGAGAGTTCAAATATTAACTACGACCGACCGAAGGAAATGGGACAGTGCTAAAATCAGTTTTCAAAACACTTATCCAGAATATAAGTTAATCGGCAACCACCAAAACCCATATTATTTTCTAAAGACAGGTGCGTTTATGACACAAGAAGATGCTTATCCATTTTTAAATAAACTTAAAAAGGATTTTAGTGGTGCAATTCTTGTGAGAGATGAGGTAGAATTCTCTGAGATTCTATCATTTAAATGAGCCGATACGTAAGTAATAACACAACAAAAGTAGATTGGGTCATCATCGCGCTATATGCGAGCTTGGTGCTGATAGGGTGGTTGATGATTTATGCTTCGGTATATGATGGCTCAGATAGCTTTTCTTATTTTTCTTTTCAAAATCCCTTTAGCAAACAATCTATTTTTTTAATAATTGCCATTGCAGTGTTTGTGGGCACACAGTTAATTCCTTGGGAGTTTTGGCGTAACTTTTCATTTCCGATATTTTTCCTTACAACCCTTCTTTTAATTTTAGTTTTGCTGTTTGGAAGTACCATTAAAGGATCAACCTCTTGGTTTCAGATAGCGGGTTTTTCATTTCAACCCTCGGAGTTTGCCAAACTTGGAACCTGCTTAGCGCTTTCAAATTATCTCTCTTCTTTCAAAGTGAATTTGAAAAATATCAGGCACTTGATGCTGGCTTCTGGGATCATCTTTTTGCCACTCTTATTAATCTTACTGCAACCAGATGCAGGTTCTGCGATTTCTTTTATAGCATTTTCTGTAGTCTTATATCGAAATGGACTTTCTCCATTGATATTCATTCTTGCAGCGAGTTTAATATTGCTGTTTGCGCTTTCACTTGTATCATTTTATTGGTTTGTAATCTTAGGGCTTAGCTCGATAGGGCTAGGTATCTTTTTGTTTCAGTTTAAGAAACAGAGCTATTCTATAGTTGCTCTTATATTAATTACGGCATTAGGGGTTTTTCTTGGACTCTATTGGCAAACGGCGGTATTGCATGCACTGTGTATGATCGTTTTAAGTTTTTTCCTTTGGAAAAAGCGTAGAGCAAAATTAGCTGCTATTATCTGGCCCATAATGATTTTGTCAATGGGCTTTAGCTATTTTTCTTCTTTTGCTTTCAATAACTTATTGAAACCTCACCAACAAGATAGGGTCAATGTATGGCTACGCCCAGAACTCTGTGACCCTAAAGGCTCATTGTATAATATCATATATTCTAAAATGGCCATAGGAAGTGGAGGTATTAAAGGAAAGGGTTTTCTTCAAGGAGACATGACCCAGCTAAATTATGTGCCAGAACAGACAACAGATTTTATATTCAGCACTATAGGAGAAGAACAAGGGTTTATCGGGTGTCTAGGAGTCATTTTATTATTTACCATGCTTCTGATTAGAATATTGCGAAATGCAGAATATATGAAATCTGCATTTGCTCGAAATTATGCATATGGAGTTGCTGGAATTATCTTTATTCACTTTTTTATTAACATTGGTATGACCATGAATCTTGTTCCTGTGATTGGAATTCCTCTTCCATTCATTAGCGCAGGAGGATCTTCTTTATTGGGCTTTACATTCATGTTGGGAATCATGGTAAAAATGACACATCAAAAGTAACACAGGAAAAACATGTCTTTTAATTTACTACATACGGACAAAAACTCTTCTGCAAGAGCAGGCTTACTCACGACGGGACATGGTGAAATTGAGACGCCTATTTTTATGCCAGTCGGAACAGTTGGCACCGTTAAAGGAATCCATCAGAAAGAAATTGATGAGGTCATTCAAGCGCAAATAATTTTAGCTAATACCTATCATTTATATTTAAGGCCAGGACTTGATATTATTAAAGAGGCGGGAGGTGTGCACAAGTTTATAAACTGGGAAAAACCTATGCTAACAGACAGCGGAGGATATCAGGTTTATTCTCTTAGTAGTATGAGAAAAATAAAAGAAGAAGGTGTTAATTTTCGTTCACACATTGATGGCTCGAAATTGTTTTTTACTCCTGAGAATGTGACAGACACACAAAGAACGATAGGTGCCGATATTATAATGGCATTTGATGAGTGTACACCTTATCCATGTGAATATAATTATGCCAAAAACTCTATGGAATTGACACACCGTTGGTTGGACCGATGCATAAAAAGATTTCAAGAGACGGAGGGGCATTATGGTTATGATCAAATATTTGCACCCATTGTACAAGGAAGTGTTTATAAAGATCTTCGCCAAGCATCGGCACAATACATTGCATCTAAAGATATGCCGATCAATGCAATTGGAGGACTTTCTGTTGGAGAACCCGCAGAAGATCTATATGAAATGACAGCTTTGGTTTGTGAAGAACTACCTGAAAGTAAGCCACGATATTTGATGGGAGTCGGCACTCCAGAAAATTTATTAGAATGCATTTCAAGGGGAATTGACATGTTTGACTGTGTGCTTCCAACTAGGAATGCACGCCACGGATTAATTTATACTTCTGAAGGAAGTATCAACATAAAAAATGCAAAATGGAAAAATGATTTTAGTCCCATTGATGCGAATAGCACTTCAGCGGAAAGCCGGACACACACAAAAGCCTACCTTCATCATTTGATAAGAAGTCAAGAAATTTTGGGAGGACAGATAGCAAGTTTGCAAAATTTATCGTTTTACTTATCATTAGTTAAAACAGCAAGAGAAAAAATAATTGAGGGAAGCTTTACTTCATGGAAAAGTGATTATGTAAAAATACTTTCTAAGCGGCTTTAATATTTATGTTTAAAACTTTAGATAAATATATCATCAAAAAATACTTGGGGACTTTTTTCTTCTCCGTGCTACTTTTTTCATTGATATCTGTTGTCATGAGTTTTAGTGAAAAGGTCAATAAATTTTTGGACCATAATCTAACAGCAGAGGTCGTATTGAAAGAGTACTATATTCATTTCATCCCTTATATAAATGCTTTGTTGTGGCCTCTTTTTAGTCTAATCGCTGTTGTCTTTTTTACTTCCAGATTAGCAAGAAATTCAGAAGTAATATCTGCACTTAATGCAGGAATGAGTTTTACTAGATTTTTAAGACCCTACTTTATCGCGGCATTGTTTTTAGCCACAGTGCATTTTGTAGCTAATCATTTTATTATTCCGAAAGGAAATAAAACCATGCTAACCTTCGAGAACAAATACTTCTATCCTAATAATGATGAAACAAAGCGACACAACATACATATGTTTTTGGATGCTGAGTCAAAGATTTATTTAAAGAATTTTCGAAAAGGAGATACCATAGGTAGAGATTTTAGATTAGAGAAATTTCATAATAACGAGATTGTTTATTTATTAGAAGCCTCAACAATTAAATGGAAAGGAAAGCCAAACAAATGGGAGATTAGAAATTACGCTATTCAGGAGTTTGATGGTGATAAAGAGTCTTTAATCTTGAATGAAAAAACGCCTTTAGACACAAGCTTTGCATTTACACCTTGGGATCTGGAAAGGTACTCTAATCAAAAAGAGATGATGACGACACCAGAGCTTCAAGAATTTATTGCCAATGAAAAAAGAAGAGGCCTTGGTGCCACACGAAAAATGCAAGTCGAAATGCATCGACGGACTGCTGACCCAATCACTATTATTATTTTAACAATTATCGGTGCGGCGATTGCCGCTAGGAAAATTAGAGGAGGCATGGGCTTACACCTTGCCATGGGAATTGCGATAGGAGCGCTGTTTATCGTGATGTCTCAATTTTCATTGACCTTTGCCAATAATTTGAATGTGTCTTCAAGCTTTGCGGTCTGGATTCCTAACATCTTATTCGGAATTGCTTCAATTATCTTGGTGCTTAAGGCCCAAAAATAGCTAAAACATGGTAAACAATGCATTAACTTTCAGTTTTTATTGAAAGAAATGAATCCATAGAAGTGGTTGATAAACAGCTAAATACACATGTAATTTTGCAAAAAGAGATAAAAAGACACCCAAAATTAGCTTTTTGTTTAACTTTATTTGCTTTTTGTTTAACCTTTGCATATCTTTGTGTTGTACCAAATTGTTAAGCCATGTCGACCATTGAATTTAATACAAAGTTTGCCGATTTAACTCAAATGCTAAATGCATTCGCGTATAATTTGACTAAGAACAAAGAGGAAGCAAAAGACTTATATCAAGAAACAGCTTTTAGAGCATTGACCAACCGAGATAAGTTTAGAACGGGCACTAATTTTAAAGCTTGGCTTTTTACCATAATGAAAAACATATTTATTAACAACTATAGAAAGAAGGTAAAGAAAAATACCATTCTAGATTCTACTGACAATATGTATTACATAAATTCAGGGAAGACTATAGTAGACAATAAAGCAGAGTCCAACATATTGATGGATGAACTGAATTATATGGTGAAAAACCTAGATGAAGGTTTACGTATTCCTTTTGAAATGCATTATGTAGGGTATAAATATCAGGAAATAGCAGATGAATTAGAGCTTCCTTTGGGAACGGTGAAGAGTAGAATTTTCTTCGCACGAAAGGAATTGAAAAATCTTGTAACAAAGAGATATAATAAAGCGGTCTAACTAATAGAAACCAAATTTTAAATAGCGAAGATGAATTGATATTTTGTCTTCGCTTTTTTTATGCAGTTAACAAAACAAGAGAAAAATTTTAGGAATAAATTGATGAGCTGGCATCATCAAAATCTGCCTGATTATCCTTGGAAGAAAACCAATGATCCTTACAAGATTTGGTTATCAGAAATTATCATGCAGCAAACAAGAATTGCTCAAGGCACGCCCTATTATGTAAAATTTGTGAAAAAATACCCCACTGTCTGTTCTTTAGCTAAGGCTTCTGAAGATGAACTAATGAAAATGTGGGAAGGCTTGGGATATTATAGAAGAGCCAAACACTTACATGAAACGGCAAAGTATATTTGTGGTGAACTGGATGGGTCATTTCCAGAAAATTATAAAGGCCTAATAAAACTCAAAGGAATCGGACCGTATTCAGCAGCAGCAATTGCCTCCTTTGCTTATAAAGAAGTTTGTGCAGTGGTTGATGGAAATGTCAATAGGGTATTATGTAGATACTTTGGAATCGTAAACGCTATTGATGAATTGAAAACGAAGAAGCTCATTCAAGAGCTTGCTCAAAAACTCATTGACCGAAAGCAGCCAGATTCTTATAATCAAGCCATTATGGATTTTGGAGCTAAACAATGTTCCAAAGCGCCGAAATGTAAACAATGTGTTTTGAGTGGATCCTGCTATGCTTTCAAAGAGGAAAAGGTAAAAAGCCTTCCGGTAAAAAATAAAAAGCTTAAAGTAAGAGAAAGGTATTTTCACTATTTAGATGTGAACCATTCAGGTAAACATTTGATTAGAAAAAGAACATCAGACATTTGGGAAGGCTTGTTTGAATTTATTTTAATCGAGAAAAATAACGATCTTAAATTATCTAAAAGTGCTATTAATAAAGCATTATTAGAAAATGGAATTTCAGCTAGTTTTAAATTAAAGGCATTTTCAAAAACTAATATTTGGAAATTGACCCACCAGAAAATTCATGGAAACTTCTATAAGATTGAAATTAAAGAAAAAATTCAATGGCAAAATAAACAAGCCCATAAGATGGTTTCTCTAAAAGAGCTTCGTAATTTTGCATTTCCTAAATTTTTCGATGAGTATTTGAATAATATTGAATAAATTAAAGATTATTAAAAAATAGCATGATAAATAAAGTAACCTTAATTGGCAACCTGGGAAAAGATCCAGAATTGAGACATCTTGAAAGTGGCGCAGTTGTTGCAAAATTTTCGATTGCCACTAATGAAAATTATAAAGATAAAAGTGGAGAATGGCAGACGAATACAGAATGGCATGATGTGGTTGCTTGGAGATATCAAGCGGAATATGCAGAAAGGCATTTGAAAAAAGGAGGCCTTGCCTTCATAGAAGGAAAACTGACGCATAGAAAGTGGCAAGATAAAGATGGAAATGATCGCTACACTACAGAGGTTTTAGCCAATAATATTAAAACCTTAGAAAGGAGAGAATCATCAGGAAACAATAACGCAAGCAATTTTCCAACGGCTAGTGATGAACCAGCAATGACAAACACAAGCACAACAACACAGACAACTAGTACAAATATTCAAAGTGAGGATGACGATTTACCATTTTGAAAATTAAAGACTGATCGTTTAACGAATACCAATATTTTGGAAGCTGACGACCCTTATCCGGAAGGATTACAAGCATTTATATTACCCTTATTTTTACTTGTCTTTACACCAGGCATAGCTGCAGCTATTTTTCTTTTATTACTGCTCTTGCTATCCTCAGCTTTAGTCAGTGGTTCAGAGATCGCTTATTTTTCACTATCCCCTGGTGAAACAGAAAGCATCAGAGAAGAAAACAGTCCTAAATCAAAACGACTCCTTTCATTAAAGGATCAACCGAGAAATCTATTAGCCACCATTTTGATAAGTAATAATTTCATCAATATTGGCATAGTTATACTTTCAGATTTCATTTTAAAAAAGACCATCCCTGAGACAGCTTTTGAGAATATAGCTTCAAAAATTCAAGACCTGGGTCTTTTTTCATCCAGCACCTTACTTGAACTTGGTGGAGCGATAAATTTTCTCATCACGGTTGTTGTGGTCACATTTTTACTGGTTCTTTTTGGTGAGATCGCTCCAAAGATATATGCTAAGCTGAATAATATAAAACTGGCTAAAATGATGGCTGGACCATTGACTTTTCTTTCTGGGGTCTTTTACCCGCTAAGCAGGCTTTTGGTAAGCTGGTCTAATGGACTTGAAAGAAGATTAAACAGCTCTGGAAACAGTCTAAGTGACATTCAAAAAGATGAAATTGATACAGCGATTGATCTTGCACTCGAAGATGCTCCTGATTCTGCTGAAGAAGCGGACATTCTTAAATCCATAATAAAATTTAGTGATGTACCAGTCAAACAAGTTATGACGAACCGTACAGATGTTGTAGGCATTGATTTGGAAATGGATCAAAATGATGTTTTAAATCTGATTAAGAAATCTGGATTTTCAAGAATACCTGTTTATGAAGAAGACTTTGACAATGTGAAAGGGATTCTTTATGTAAAAGATCTGGTCCTCAGTGAGAATGAAAATCAAGAATGGCAAGACTTGGTTCGGGCCAATGTTTTATATATCCCTGAAAGTAAAAAGATTAATGATTTAATGAAGGAGTTTCAAAAGGAACGCATGCATATGGGAATTGTGGTTGATGAATATGGGGGTAGTTCTGGAGTAGTTACGCTTGAGGATGTCATGGAGGAAGTCGTAGGCGAGATCAAAGATGAATTTGATGGTGAAGACGACTCAGATTTCACCAAAATCGATATGTATAACTACATTTTTGAAGGAAAAACATTGTTAAATGACGTTTGCAGAATATCTGGAATGGATACCAATTCGTTTGATGATGTGAGAGGAGACGCTGACTCTGTAGCAGGGTTATTTTTAGAACACTATGGAACGATTCCTAATAAAAACGAAGAAATTTATGCAGGCCCATTTTTGTTAAAGGTCATTGCAGTAAATAAAAAACGAGTTGAAAAAGTAAAGATTACTTTACCTAAGTCAGATACTTAAAATAATAGCACGGATAAATTCATTGATGAAAAATTTCTTAATCCTTACATTCCTGCTTTGCTTCATTTCTTGTAATCGAGGACCGGATGCTATTCCGAAACCTAGATCTTATCCAAAGGTAGTTTATCCGGAGAGGGAATATATTAACTTTGATTCGGAAAATTGTCCCTTCAGTTTTGAGTATCCTGCCTATTCAAAGATTGCATTTGAAAAGAGCTTCTTTAACCAAAAACCACTTAATCCTTGTTGGTTTGATATAGACTTCTTTGATTTTAATGGTAAGATTCATTTTAGTTATTATCCAATTGATGAAGATAATAATCTAGATAAGCTTATTAAAGATGCCTTTAGAATTGCAGATAATATCAACAAAAGAAGCAGCTTCCAAGAAGATCTAAGAACGATAAATCCAAACGGTGTTGGAGGCTTAATTATGCACTTTGAAGGACCTGCCGCTTCTCCTATGCATTTTTTCCTTACGGATTCAACCCAACATTTCTTAAAAGGCGCTCTTTATTTTAATACAGAAATTGTGCTGGACTCCATTGCACCTATTGCAGATTTTCTCAAAGTGGATGTTGCTCATATTATCAATACAGCTAAGTGGAAAGAATAAACTTTATGCTCTTGCGGGTATAGGAGCATCTCTATTAACCTTCCAATCAACTAAGGTTACAGCGGCATTAAAAAGATAAAAGATGTATTTAGCGATATTGGCAATATTCATTTGAAGCGTGTTTTTAAATAATTGCACAATGTTGTATATCACCCAGCTAAACCAAGTCTCTTCATACTTGAATGCTGTAGAAAAATTAGCCCCTAAAGAAAGGCCAAAGATTATAGATACAGATATTAAAAAGACGATATCGGTCCTGCCACCAAAAATGTTTGCACCAAGAAAGACAAGGATGAAACCTAAGATTAAACCAACGACTAATATCAAATAATAGAAATTATCCCTTTCTCTAATTTTGGTCCCTTTTGCCCATTTGAAAAATGTAAAATTGTGAATGATGAAGGTAATAGGATAGGTGATAATTGCAGAAGCATTTCCAAACATAAAATCAATAACTCCAGAGTTTATTGTAGTTAGAATACCAATAAAATTTCCTGAGTTTTTCTGTTTGCCAATAAGCCTTGTAGATAATAAAGAGAAAACCGCACCAATGGTAGAGAGTATTCCTAAAGGAAAGGCACCTTTTGCAAAGTGATCTAACAAGGCTTCATTAGGAATGTTAAATTGAATTGCCCCATTAAAGTAAATGGTCTGGTGAAAGTCTCGAAAAATACATGCTGAGAAAACCAACAAAGCTCCAAACAAATCCAGATAAGGGGAGTTGACAATTTTCCGAATGATCGGCTTAGGAACTTTTTGAGTCATTAAGTTTTTTCTTTGGGCTTAAGCTTTTCTAGCGTTAATTTTTTCTGATACCTCCCTTGGACAATATCTGTTATTACTAGTATAACAATGACAAAGTAAAAAGTTGCTTTACTCATGGCTGTAATCTCATATCCAAAGAACTTCAAGTGAGCAAGATGCCCTCCTTCAGATATTAACATGATTCCTACCAAGAATAAAATGAATAATCCTAGAACCTCATACATTCTATTTTTAGCTAAAAAAGTGGAGATGGTATCAGCAAGAAAAATCATTAACAAACCACCTATAATAATAGCTGTAGCCATTACCCAAAAAACATCAGTCAAAGCTATGGCAGATAAGATGGAGTCAAATGAAAATACAAGATTCATGATGACGATCATGGCAATTACGGAAGCGGTAGATTTCTTTTTTACTTCATGAGTTCCTTCATGCTCTTCTAGGGAAATCATATGCCAAATCTCTTTAATGGCAGTATACATGATAAAGATCCCTCCAAGCAATACAATCAGCGCGTGGACATTCAAATTCATTTCGACCCAAGAACCATGGGTTTCGAAAATGGTGTTTTGAAAAATACTAATGAGCCTGATTATTAAAAATAATAATGCAATACGTAGAAAAACGGCGAGGATGATTCCGATCTTCCTAACATAACTCTGTTTTTCAACAGGAGCATTTTTTGATTCTATCGATATATATAAAAGATTATCAAATCCAAGTACGGCTTGCAAAAGAACAAGCATAAGTAGTGTAAAGATATTTTCTATCACAGCTTAAAAAGTTTAGCATGCGAAAATAGCAATTACTTGTTATTCTATCTCAATATCTTCTGCAATCTCTTTTAGTGTATTTCCAATCTTATCGAGGAAGCTCTTTACTTTTTCTTTATCAATAGACTCTTCTAAAGAGAGTAGAAACTCTTCTAGACCCTCTCCTTCAATTTCAACATTTTCTTGGATGTTTCTTTTGAATTCATTCCAAATTTCTAGATTATCATTTTTTAGTTGAGACAATATTCCATTTCCATACTTGGAAATATAATATCTAGAAACCGTCGCATAGAGCTCTCCTTTGTCATCATTGTCCATGTCATCTTCAAATTGCTCATAACACTCCTTGGTAAATCTTTGAAATTGGATATCAAGATCTTCCCAGCTATCATCCTCGAATTCTAGTTTTTTATCTTCTACTTCAGAGACAAAGGCATCAAAATTTTTCAAAAAGGTATCTGTATTGTTTCCACAAGGATCTATACTACACGATGAAAGTATTACTAGAGAGAGGAACGAAAGCAGATAAAAGGATTGTTTTATATTAGAAACCATAATTTGTAATTTTTAATCAAGCTACGTGCAAAACGCATATGAGGATCAAAAAATTCGATAAACCCAAACATATTATCGCCGTACTCATCTATTTATGCTCCGTGATCTTCTTCATTTTAGGATTAACACACCCAATAATGGGAGCAGAAGTCGTATTAGGGTTGAAACAAACAGAGATATATTTATATGATTCCTTTGAGTATTTCTTTAAAAAGAGAGAATATGTACTTGGAGTGATCCTCTTAATATTCACTTTA
This sequence comes from uncultured Saprospiraceae bacterium, assembly GCA_937961455.1. Taxonomy (GTDB): domain Bacteria; phylum Bacteroidota; class Bacteroidia; order Chitinophagales; family Saprospiraceae; genus CALGNN01. The sequence continues at coordinate 30,326 of CALGNN010000027.1, read as the reverse complement.
ATTTTACCGACTTTAAAATACCTTTTTATTGGGCTAAAGTTTTTCGGGTTTAAAATTTATAAATCAAGAAGCATGCATCACCTTTTAGAAATTATAAATAAATGGGCGATGCTAGATGTTTTTATTGTTGCTTTATTGATTATGACATTCAAATTTGAGTCTAGCTTTATTAGCAACTATGTCATGACAGGGGCAAGCTACTTTGCCATTTCCATACTATTACTTATGATTTGTTCTTACCTGAGTAAAGAAACTATTCCAAAGACAGATTATTGAATTTGTAAATTTTGTAGCGAATCGCTTCCCTTACCAAGCCTGCAGTATTCTTAACTTTAAATTTAATCAGGATTTTTTTTCGATGTGTAATCACAGTGTTTTCACTTATTTCAAGCTTATCTGCAATTTCCGCAGAAGAAAACCCTTCAACAATTAATTTCATAACATCTAATTGTCTTTCTGTGAAATTAGGGGTTTCATTATTTGGCATACGAGTTAACTGGATTATCATGGTTTTGAATCGGGACTAATGATTTATTAAATTAATTTGAATTTTCCTTAAAAACATAGGGAAAAAGGGTGATTTTATAAGAGAATCGCTTAATTCTATCTAAAAAAGAAGAAAAACTTTCAAATAGTAAGCGAAAAGGGCATTAAATGCATTTTATAAGCAAGACACATGGTTACAATGAGAAAAACTTTATTTTATTTATTCATCCTTCTAAGTTTAAGTGCTTGTAGAAAAGATTTCGTAGAGCAAACCACCATAGAAGACCAGTTTATACCTGTTAATACCTATGAGAGAAATGGTCATGGATTTGTAACGGATGAAAATGATTTAGCCTTAAGTGAAGTCATATTAAGAGTGGGTGGAGTCGAAATAGAAACAGACCAAAACGGCTATTTCTCTTTTGAAAGAATCGTGATTCCCTCAAACGGAGCATATATAGAGGCCACGAAAAATGGATATTTCAAAGGAGGCCATTTAATTAACTTGGAATCAAAAAACCAAGATTATATTAAGATCAGCTTGGCGAGTAATAAGCAACAAAAAATAATTCCTTCATCTACAGGAGCAATTGTACTGTTTGAAAATGGTGTTCAACTAAATATTCCTCCTGATGCTTTTACTGGTGGTGTTAATGATTACAATGGATTAGTTTATGCACAAACTATTTTAATTAAAAAAGACGAAGAAGGCTTTGGGCAATTATTTCCTTCAAGTTTATTGTCATACAAAGAGGATGCAAGTGATTTATATTTGCAAGAAGCACAGGGAATTCTAGCTATAGAATTATTTGATGAATTCAACAATAGACTTTTTTTGAAAGAAGGGAAATCAATTAAGGTCCTTATAAATAGTTTTCAAGATTTTCAAAGCTTACTTATTGAAAACGCCTCACATTTGGATCAGACACAAGGCTTCTGGAGAGAGGTTTCAAGTAATATTGACATCCAAAACGAAATAGAAATTTTTAATTTAGGATGGTGGGTCTTGGGATCTAAAAGAGACAAAGAAAAACTTTGTCTACATGTAAAAGGAACGAATGGTGAGGCAGCAGCTTTTAGCTATGTGGAAATTAAAGACTTAAATGACAATGTTATTTGGGCTGATTATTCAGACGAAGAAGGGACGATTTGTGATTTCGTACCAAGGAATGAAACGCTTCTCCTTAAGGTTTATGATCATTGTAAAATTAATTTTGAAGAAAGCGAAATAGATCCTGTTAACGAAGAACTTGATCTAGATTATACATTCTCGAATTTCATTAACCAGACACTGATCCAGGGGATGGTTTTTAATTGTGCTGCACAATCGCTTAATAAAGGATATATCATATTTACGCAAAATAACACACCCACCTACATTCCTATTTTAAATGGTGCTTATGAATACAGTAATTATTGTTCAAGCCAAGATATTTTAGAAGCAAAAGTAGTAGACAGTGAGTCTGGCTTTTATAGGAGTTTTGATATGTCTATAGACCAACAGAATCAGGGAGAAAATAATTTTTATCTCTGTGGCTCTGATGCTGAATTTATGTTGTTCAACATAGAAAACAACACAACGATGGGTTTCTCAGATTGTAAGGTATTACAAAACCCAGAAGAGACACTGATTATCGCAAAAGCTACAGATGAAGAATATTTCATTATAGGGTTTCCTGAGTTTACCACAGGTACTTTTCCCGCAACAGTTTTTTCGTCTGAAGGCATTGCTGATAATGGAGAAGTAATAATCACGATAGATAATTACCCAGAGATTGATAAAATCATGGAAGGAACCATAGAAGGGCTAATTGAAGGAAAAAATATTTCTGGAAATTTTGCAGCGAAAAGAATCAAGTAAGTAATGACGGACCAGCAACTGATAAAGGGATGTCAACAAGGAAAAGCCAAGTATCAAAAGATGCTTTTGGAAAAGCATGCCGCTTCCTTGATGTCAGTTGCGAGAAGATATAGTCAGTGTGAAGAAGATGCAAAAGACCATTTGCAAGAAGCTTGGATTAGAATATTTAAGGCTTTAGATAATTATGAATATCATTCTGAGCCTTTATTGCGAGGCTGGATGAGAAAGATTGTAGTAAATATTTGCTTAAAAAAATATCAAAAAAATAAGCGAAGGCAAAATCTGTCTGCAAACATCATCCCCATTGATACCGTAGTAAAAACAACGGTATTGGATCAAATGACAGTTGATGAAATTTTAAAATTAATTGAAAGACTCCCTTACCCTAGCAATGTAGTATTCAAGCTATCCGTGATAGAAGGATACAAGCACAAAGAAATAAGCGAAATGCTTGGTATGGCAGAAAGCACATCACGTGTGCACCTTACTAATGCCAGAGCAAAAATGAAAAAATATTTCCCTGAGTTCAAAGAACTTATAAATTATAAATAATGAATCCGATCGATAAAAAAATAAGAGAAAAGTTTCAAAACCATCAGACGACTGTTGACACGGACGCCTTGTGGAAGGAAGTTTATCCTTCGATAAAAAAGAAAAGAAAACCTTATTTAGGTTTTTTGCTTATCGCTGTTTTGTCAATATCAGCAACAAGCTTCATATGGTATATAAATACCAATATTGATGCCCACAGTTCGAAGGATATTATTCAACAAAATACTCAAGCATCAAATAATTTGATTGAGGAACCAACAGCTCAAATTTTTGAAACGAATAAGAATGAAAAAGAAGAAGTTCAAGGCCAGGTAGAGGAAACGAAACTTGAAAAAACCATAGAAACAACTTCATTACAACAACAAAAAACTAGAGACAATATCCTCAAGAAGCATGTACAAAGAACAGAAGTAATAAAAGAACAAGTCTATAGCAAGGAGGAAGAAAAAGATCATAAAAGCTTTTCAAAATATTCGGCTCCAACGACGAACAATAGATTAACAAAGAAAAGAGAAAGAGAAGAGGTCATCCCAAACAAGCCAATCATTGAAGCTCTTAAAGCCGAAACAATAGTAGCGTCATTAAAACAGGCGAAAACAAAAAATCAACCGCGCCAAAACTTCAAGAGTCCGCAACTACAAAAGGAAAACAAAAGTGTCGTATTCGAAAGCACTTTATGGGAAAACATTCCAGAGGTATCTGTTGAAGAGGCTAGGGCAGATTGGTTTATAAACCCCTCCTTTGGCTTGTTTTTAACGAGCAGAAAATTGCAGAGTAATGTAGCAAACAGCTCAGAAATTACTGCTTTAAAAATTGCTGAAAGGAACGAAAAAGAAAGTCAACTAGAAAGTGCGATTGCTGAATTAGCTATAGGACGAAAAATAAATGATAAGTGGGGAGCATCTTTTGGCTTGAATTATCGAGAGTCTAATGAGCTTTCAAAAAATGCGATCCAAACACTTGATACGGTTCTTAAAGATGATATTTTAATTGAGATTAGAAACATGCCAAATGGCATGCAAGAAGAAATTTATGGTTCAGCTCAAGTCCCGCAAACCATCATTTCACAGGAAGGACGATATACTAAATACCAAAGTGTATCTGCATTTGCAGATCTATTTTATCGCTTCCAAACAAAGAAAATAAATTGGCAGGCAGAATTAGGCTTGCAACAAAGCGTCTGGTTAGGTGCAAGAGGACATATAATAGATGGCGAAGCAGCCTTCTACGATCTTACAGAAGACAGTGAAAATAAATTGGCAAATAATGGAGGTCTTTCCTTAAGGACAGGCCTTGGAGTATTAATCCCCATTGATAATAAATGGAGCTTCCATGCAAAGGCAAGATTCATTAAAGACTTCAATAGCCTGTTGTCTATGGAATATGAAATCATTCAAAAATATCAATTATTGGGAATCAGCGTTGGTGCCCAATTGGCATTTTAATTAGCATAAAATGAAAATTAAAAACATACTGATAAGCATAATTTTTCTAATAGTAAGTGCTCATGGGTTGCAATCACAAGTCTTGTTAAAAGGATCTGTGGAAACAGGTGCGCCGGGAGAGACCGTCTGTGTTAAAATAAATATGGATGGAATTTCTGAATTGATTTCGGCACAATTTGTATTAGAAACAGACACTAATTTATTAGCATTTAGAGCAGTTCAAAATTTCAACCTACCGGGACTGAGCGAAGATAACTTTCATGAATCTGCTCCAGGAATATTGAGATTCGCTTGGGTCGACCCTTCAACTTTTGGCACGCCTATATTAGGGAGCGATGCTCTTTTTGAAGTTTGTTATGAAATTGTAAGCACAGAATTAACAACAGCAAACGTGTGGTTTGCTGAAATTCAAGATGTATTAGAAATAGAAATCGTATCGAGTGCTTTTGACATATTTACTTTAGAAGAAGTAAACATAGAAAGTGGAAAGATTATTATCAATAACGGGAACACGCCAAATTTTGCCATACGAATAGATCATAGATCAGGTTTCGCGGGGTCAAATGTATGTGTTGATGTTATCGCAGAGGAAGTATTAAATGTTATTTCTCAGCAGTATTCAATATTGTATGACCCAGATATTATATCATTTACAAATATCAACAGTGGTGCCATGGAAATACCCCCGAGTATGTATAATGGAAGCATTGGATCAGGACTGATTACAATTGCTTGGAATGATATGAATTTGATTCCATTGTTTTTAGAACCCAACGAGATGATGTATCAATTGTGTTTTGATCTAGTTGGAAATGAAGGAGAAACAGCTCCTTTAGAATTTGATTATTCGACTAATCAAGTTGAAATAGGTGACGCCAATCTTAATAGCTTAAATCCGCTACTTACACCAGGATCAATTAGCATTGATCCTTCTTCTGGAATAAGCGATATTTTAAAAGTCAATGTTTTTAGTGAAAATGGTTTCTCGCATAATGAAGATGAGTTATCAATTAGTTTGAATGGCGAGGAGTTAATTCAAGAATCGAATCAACAATATATAAGCGCAGTTAATGCAGTTGAAAGTGGATCAAATATATTGACCTTCTATCAGGCAGTGGCTTTTGGTGATAGTTATAATAATTTTTCTACACTGGATTTGGTCCTAGGATTAAAGATGATTTTAAATCAAATAAGCTTTGACCCTCTAGCAGCAATAAGTTTAGATATAGATGAAAGCGGAGGAATTAATTTGAATGATTTTAGTATCATGAGAAAGGCTATACTCCAAGAGCCGGGTATTCAAATTCAACCTTATTTTTATGTAGAAGAAAAGCTGACATTTCCTGCATCAATTGATATTTATGACTTTGGCAACTTTCACGAATACATCTTTGATGGAGATGCACTTTCGGATTATCATTTAAATTTTACAGCATATAATAAAGGTCAAGCTTCCTCTTATTTATTTCAATCTAATGATATTGAAGACCGGGCACCTGCAGTCCTAAGCTTTGATGATGTGTATATAGAAAAAGGAACACCAAGCATAATTGAATTGACCTTGGAAGAAGGAAGTCAAAACTTTCATGCCCTAAAAGTGGGTTTAGTTTTAGAAGGAGGAAAAATTTCCATTCACCCAGAAAGCATTACTAACGAATTAAGTTATTATCAGCCTTCTGATGAAAAATTACATTTTTTGCATGCCTCAACAGTCGCATCGGATGACTTTAGTATTAAGATAATTGTAGAAACTAATTCAAGTGGTCATGCAGCGAATCTCATTAAGCAGGCATCTTATTTAGAGAGCGAGCTTGTTTATGAAGACCACTCGATGGTTGCTGTAGAACTCGAAGGAAAAACTACAAATACACAAGAACAAGTAAAGCTTGAGGTAATGCCAAACCCATTTTTTGAAAACCTTAGAATTAAAATTCCAACAGCGTATATGGATGGACAGTTATACATCTATAGTACAGAAGGAAAAGAGATACTTTCTAGAGAGATTGTATCAAATGAGATAATGCTAGATAGAAGTGTACTTGGTCCTGATGCGATTTATTATGTGAGAGTAACAAATAGCACATCAAACGAAACCATCAAGCTCATTTCTAAAACCATCAAATGATTCCTATAAATTTTTAGAATCATGTCTAAGGGGAGTTCTGTAAAGAGCTCCCTTTTTTATTTTTAGATGAATAGGAAAGGTTTAAGACATTTTTGCAGAACGCTTTTTAGACCATTTTATAAAAGGCTCTTCTACACCATAGTACATAATAGTTGCCGATGCAATCGTAGCAAGAATTGTAACTAAAAGCATGACAACAAATGCTATAGGTTCTGTACCAAAGAAATTGATGAAAATATCCCAATGCTCCATAATGGCCACAACAATGAGCCAGTGCATGAGATAAACAGAATAAGAAATCTTACCGATAAAAATGAAAAACTTTGACTGAAGAAAGTCTTGTATTTTTTTACTATTGATGATCCAAAGAAGAATTAAAAACGAAGCAAAACCGGTAAAATGAAACAGATCTAATTTTAAAAAGTCTGCGATCTTATCATACAAGCTGCCAAAGTCAACAATGCGTTCAATGTGTCTAATAGAAAATAAAATAAATGTTCCGATAGCGATAAGCCAACGATAAGCATAATACTTTGATTCCCTAAAATTGAAATCTCTGATTTGAGGATAGTAATAAGAAAGTATGATTCCTAAACAAAAATGCATGGTGAAAGTATTGATGTACCCAGGACCCATCATCATTGATAAAGGAATAAACCAAACAATTAATTTTATATTTTTCTTTGCTACAATAGTCAAGAAAGGCATCAACAGGGAGAGGGCCATTTCCACGCCCAAGGTCCAGCCCGGAATATAAAACTTATGATGATTGCGGACCATGGCAAACTCCGTCCATAACGGTCTGTTAAAGTCCAAGAAGATATCTTTTAGAATTCCGAACCCAAGGTCCTGCCTATTCCAATACAGATAATTAAAAAGTACGGTCAAGACAAACGCTGGATATAATCTGAATATTCGATTAAAGGTGAATTTCTTAATCTGAATTTCTTTATCAGAGTGAAGATATTTGTATGACAAGACAAACCCACTTAGCACAAAGAAAAAGGAGACAGCATCTGAGCCATTAAAAATAAATGAAGCCAATTTGTATTCAATATTTTCTCCCCAATGCCATCCAATGAAATGATAAATTACAACCATCATAGCTGCAATTCCTCTAATTGAATCTAAATATTCTATTCTCTTTGATTGAACAGGACTTGTCATAAGCACGCCAAAATACACATATTTCGTAGATGTTTTTAATGGAATATTTCATCTAACAAAGTCTGGCTTATGCAAGAAATTAGTAGGAGCATCTTATATTAGTATTATCATAAATTAAATCTAAATGAAAATTAAATATACCGCTCTATTCGCCATAGCAGTAATGATATTGTGTGTTACAAATCTAGATGCACAAAGAAATAAAAAGAAAAACTCTACGGTAACAACCAGCAATAAATTAGATGACCTTTCGATTCCTGCAATGTCATTTAGATGTGTTGGTCCAGCATTAACTTCAGGAAGAATTTCTGATTTTGTATTAAACCCGGAAAAGCCACATGAATACTATGTTGCAGTTTCTTCTGGAGGTGTTTGGAAAACGCTAAACAATGGAACAACCTATGAACCTATTTTTGATAATGAAGGATCGTATTCAATAGGATGTGTCTCAATGGACCCAAATAATTCTAATACCATTTGGGTTGGAACCGGAGAAAACAATAATCAAAGGTCTGTTGCTTATGGAGACGGCGTATACAAATCAATAGATGGTGGAGCCAGCTGGAAGAATATGGGCCTAAAGACTTCAGAGCACATTGGTAAAATAATAATTCACCCTGAAAATTCAGATGTTATTTGGGTAGCTGCCATTGGCCCACTTTGGAACTCAGGAGGAGAAAGAGGCGTATACAAATCAACAGATGGTGGAGAAAATTGGAAAAATGTTTTGAATATTGACAAGCACACAGGCGTATCAGATCTTATCATTGATCCTAGAAATCCTGATGTGTTATATGCGGCTGCACACCAAAGAGCAAGACATGTATTTACGTACTTAGGAGGTGGTCCAGGATCTGGTATTTACAAGTCTGTTGATGGAGGTGAAACCTGGGAAAAAGCCAACAAAGGACTTCCAGGAATTGACCTTGGTAGAATTGGTCTTGCGATCTCAGAAGCTGATCCAGAAATTCTATATGCAATTGTAGAGGCAGCGCAAGGAAAAAGTGGGTTTTATAAATCAACAAATAGAGCAGCCTCTTGGCAGAAACAAAGCTCTTATGTAACGAGCGGAAATTACTATCAAGAGATTGTTACAGATCCGGTTGACCCAAACACCATTTATTCCATGAACACGTGGTTGAACGTTAGTCATAATGGAGGTAAAAGTTTTGCTCCTGTTGGGGAAGTCACTAAACATGTTGACAATCATTGTATGTGGATTAATCCAGAAAACAATAAGCATTGGTTAGTAGGTTGCGATGGTGGTATTTATGAAACATGGGATGCAGCAAAAACATGGGACTTCAAAGCCAATTTGCCTGTCACCCAATTTTATAAAGTATCAGTTGATAATGACCGTCCCTTCTATAATATTTATGGAGGTACACAAGACAACTCTAGTATTGGAGGACCGAGTAGAACGATAACAGATCATGGAATTGGCAATTATGATTGGTATATAACTCATGGAGGAGATGGCTTTGAAACACAGGTAGACCCAAGCAACCCAGACATTGTATATTCCCAATCTCAGTATGGAGTATTGGTCCGTTACGATAGAAAGAGTGGTGAAGAAATCGGGATTCAACCAAAAGAAAGAAAAGGAGAAAATGCTTACAGATGGAATTGGGATGCGCCATTGGTTGCTAGTCCGAATCATTCAGGAAGAATTTATTTTGCAGCAAATAAAGTTTTTAGATCAGATGATTATGGAAACAGTTGGGAGGTGATCAGTGATGATTTAACAAAGCAAATACAAAGGAATGATTTGAAGATCATGGATCGTGTTTGGAGTTTTGAAGCCGTTGCAAAAAATCGTTCGACTTCACAATATGGGACCATCGTTGCTTTTTCAGAATCTTTAGTGAATGAAAATTTACTAGTTGCTGGGACAGACGACGGATTAATTCAAATAACTGAAAATGGAGGAGAGACGTGGAGGAAAGTTGAAAATATTTCAGGAGTGCCTCCCAATACTTATGTGAATGCAGTCTACTGTTCTCAGCATGATGAAAATGTCATTTATGCAGCCTTCAACCATCACAAGTATGGGGACTTCAAACCGTATATTTACAAAAGCACGAATAAAGGTGTGAGTTGGCAAAAAATTTCAAATAATCTACCAGAGAGAGGATCGGTTTATTCTATTGAAGAAGATCATGTAAACAAAGATTTGATTTTTTGTGGGACGGAGTTTGGTGTGTTCTTCAGTCCAAATGGTGGAGGAAGATGGAAGCAATTAAAAGGAGGCGTCCCTATTATTGCCGTCAGAGATTTGGCTATTCAAAAGAGAGAACATGACTTAGTACTTGGCACCTTCGGTAGAGGCTTTTATGTATTAGATGATTACAGTGCCTTGCGAAATATTTCTACAACGGGTACGATGGAGAAAGAGGGAATCACTGAAGTTAGAGAAACTTGGATGTATGAAAAGTCTACTCCGCTAGGTCTTCCAGGAAAAGCGATGGTTGGAGATTCCTATTATTCAGGAACAGACCTTGGGCCGGTTGCTATTATTGATTATTACATAAAAGATAAGTTTACCACAGCCAAAGATGATAGGCGTAAACAAGAGAAAAAAGATGCTAAAGAAGGGCGGGGTAATAAATATCCTACTTATGAAGCTTTAGCGAAAGAAAGAAATGAGAAGTCTGCCCAACTTTTATTTACGATAAAAGATGCATCAGGGAAGGTAGTAAGAAAAATCCTAAAGCCTCATGCTCAAGGCCTGCAAAGACTAAAGTGGGATATGCGGTTTGCTTCAAAGGAACCGATCAATTTGCAAAGTCCTTCATTTTATAATCCTTGGGCAGGAAAGAGAGAAGGGAGTCTAGTGGGACCAGGAAGTTATACCATAAGCTTAGCTCTAATTAAGGACGATGAAATAAGCGAAATAGGTGAAGCTGTAAGTTTTACACTTAAAAATTTGGAGGACAGAGTCATGCCAGCGAAAGACGATAATGCAAGAATTGCTTTTCAAAGAGAAGTTGCAGAATTAAGCAGATCTATGGAAGGGGCAGGACATTTAATGAATGAGGTAAATACCAAGATGCGTCATATGAAAGAAGCTATTAAAGAAGTAGAGGAGCCGATGGAAAACTTTTATGCCCAGTATGTAAAAATCGAAAACGAACTAAAAAATATTCGTAAAAGTTTATACGGTGACCCTTTAAATTCCCTATTAGATTTAGATGCCATTCCAAGTCCTACACAGAGGATGGGGTGGATTGGTTATGAACAAAAATATTCAAGCTCGACACCTACTGAAACACACAGGATGAGCTTTGCCATTGCAAAAGAAGAATTTGAACCCATTCTAAAAGCCTTGCAAAAGTTGGCTTCTGAAGATGTAGAGCGTTTAGAAAAAATGTTGGAAGAAGCAGATGCACCCTACACACCAGGTAGGGCATTGAAGATGATGCAAAACAATTAAAAACAAAAGGGGCTAATCAAAATGATAGCCCCTTTTAGTTTTTACTATTTATTTGCTTTAAAAGACCAAGAGCTATTGTTGTAAAAATTGAATTTCTACTATCTTACCATTTTCGATGGTATAAACGACTATGGCTTTTATTCCATTGTAACCATCAATTCCAGTTACCCATTCTTCATCAATAACAATATTGCCAATAGACATTCGAGCTTTCAATTCAGCGTGCAATTTGGGCATTTGTTCAAACATTTGCCCATAGGTATTAATCATTTGCGATTTACCTTTATAGAGCATTTCACCAGGAAAGACCCTTACGACAACACTATCACTATATGGGCTGAGGAAGTGTTCTAGGTTTAAATAATTGTAAGCATTCAATTGCTGCTGAGCTAAACCTTCTGGAGATTCTGTAAATATAGTTTCAGGTTTTAATACCAAACCAGATTTTATAATAAGCTCAGGATTCAAAACAGCCATGATATTTTCTAAAGGGTTTTCTGAAAGTAAAATTAGGTCAGCTATTTTGCCTTCTTCTACAGACCCAAGCTCATTTTCCTTTGACAGCACCTTTGCGCCGTTGTAAGTGGATGCTTTCAATATGTCAGCAGAGCTCATCCCAGAGGATTGCATTCTTTCAAGTTCTTCAAAGTAGGATGAGACATGCTGTGTCCCAATGTTTCCCGCATCTGTGCCTGTAGAAATTATGGCTCCTGATGCATTTAATGAGGCTAAGTTTTTTGAACGGATTGCATCTGATACAGCATCTTCCTTTAACCAAGTTTCTCCATATTGTTTGTAGTCATCAAAGATTGGATCATTCAAATGTTTGTAATCTGATAAAGATCCCAGAGGAATAGGGTCTGCCAAGAGGAAGTCATATTCCGTCGGAGAAAAAGTTTGAGCGAGGACTTGAGAATATTTACCATGAACAATTAAAGTAGGAATATATACTACATCATTTTCCAAGAGCATCTTTTTAAAATCTTCATCAATAGGGCTAGCCACACTATGCACCAAGATATCAGCGCCAGCTTTAATGGCAAGCTTGGCAGTATTTAATTCTGTTGCATGGACAGCAACGGGCAAATTGTTTTTATGGCTTTCTTCAATCGTTGCTTTTACGATATCATAGCTAGACTCAGCTGATCTGTTAGGTAGGGTGATATACCAAATTTTAATAAAGTCGGGATTATGAGGAAGTTGTGCTCTGACTAAATTTCTTGCTTCTTCTGAATTATCAACTTTAATAATGGGAGGATCATCAAGATTAAATTCTGGGGGCTGATAGGTAGAAATTAAAGGACCAGTCATATAGAGATTTGGGAAAGCCAATGAGTCTTTAAAGCGATCTCTAATCTCAAATTGATACATAGGACCTCCTACATCAATGACCGTGGTAATGCCACTTCTTAAATATCTTTTTAGAATGGCAGCTGCATTTTCTTTGAGCCAAGTTCTTTCTTTTTCATAGCTGTGATGCTTTTGTAGATTGATTACATCTGGACGGGTATACAAGCCACCGGACTGAAATAAATGAATATGCGCATCTACCAAGCCCGGAATCAAATATTTTCCACTGCCATCGATAATTTGTGAAGCATCCTCCTTAATCGATCGTGCAATTTTTATGATTTTTTTATCCTTTATAAAAACAGAAGCTTGTTTTGATTTGCCTGTTTTAACATCGACAACATGGACATCTTTGATAATGGTAGTTCTGTTTTGCCCTGTTAGAAAAAGGGAAGCACATAAACTAATAATTAATACAATGGTTTTCATTGCATTAATTTACTGAAAAGCATGCAGAAGAAAATTAGTTGACGATGAAAGTTTCCCAACTTTCGTATTGACCATTATGAGACTTTGCTGCAGCTCTTAGTCTGGTTGTTATACTTCGAATGGTATTCATGTCTACAGCATGATCCTTAATTAAGACAAGTGGAAAATAATCTGTAGCTGCATTTGGGTCTACCTTTTCAGAAAACCCTTCTGCCTTTAGCTCAGATAAGAAGGCTTGTTTTTCTGCATCTGTAAAAAATGCAATTCTATGTTTAACCTCTCTCGGGCTTGTTAAATTATCACCAGCATCTTGAAGGAGCTTGATCATATTTTGATCATTCATATTATCAATGGCGCGATCCTTTGGATATAAAAACTCAAAATAATAAGCCCAATTCTCGTCTTCTTTAATTTCTATGTAAGGCTCTTTATTAGGATAAAACTCTTTATAGAATTCTTTTAATAAATCATGAACACCTTCATAACTAGAAATATAATAGTATTGTATTCTTTGAAAGTTATAATTCAAACTTCCAACATATTTTGTTTCAGCAAGCCTATTTAATCTCAAATCAAGAGAATCTGTCAAGGTATAGATTTCCTTAAAATTTCCTTGGGCAGGTAGACCATCCGTACTTATCTCATCATAAAAAAATCCAGTCATGAGTACATATGAAAAATTGGCTTCAGGTGCGTGGGCAGATAAATCCATTCTTACACTGATGTTTGCGGGCCCCTTTTCTAAATTTGTCATGTAACTTTCCCAACTTTCTTCTTGAGCAGTTAAAAGGCTAAATTGGAGAAAGACTAAAAGGAAGAAGAGGAATTTATTCATTTTTTATATTTCTTGAATTAAAGGTACACCAAACAAAGAACTTAACAGCGAATCATAAGAATTCGTTCGTTTGAAAATTATTATATTTTTAATCTCTTCGGAAGGATATTATCATGTTTCAAATCTTGTTTAAATATTTTAATAAATTTTAATAAAGAGTATAATTGCCAAACAAATACTTATACTTTCGCCTTATTCTTACGTCTATATAAGACCAACTAATATTTAAAACACAATTCATGTCAATCAATTTAATAGAACAGTTACAATCAGGAGTCATTGATCAATTAACCGAGCACAGTTCGACGTTTTTTGGTGAAGAAAAAGAAAACACTTCCACAGCAATTAAGGGGACATTTGCTGCCATCTTAGCTGGCATGATCCAAAAGGTCTCACATGAGAAAGGATCAAGAGATCTTCATAGACTTTTAAAGTCAGAAGAAACTAGGGAGTTTGATATTGAAAATATTTTTACAAGAAGCCCGCAAACAGTAAATGGCTTAGTAAATAAAGGAACACATTTTCTTCCAAGTATTTATCCTGGAAGATTAAGAGAAGCTACAAATGCAGTTGCTGCACACAGTGGTGTGAAAAAATTTAGTTCATCTAAAATGATGAAAGTATGTGCACCACTTTTACTTAATACGCTTGGTAAGCAGGTGCAAGGCAACAGCTTAGATGAGTCTGGCTTGAAAAGTTTGCTAAACGGACAAAAATCAAGTATTGGCGCATTCCTTCCTGATGACTTTGCTGATAAGGCAGAATTATCTGCATTTGGATGGACTAAGAAAGAGAAGCAAGCAGTTGTTGCACCTAAGAAAAAAGCCAAAGTAGTAAAAGAGGTCAAGGCTGCTCCGGTAGTTCAAGAAGTCGTTGAAGAAAGTAATTCAAAAGCCGCGGCTGGAGCCTTAGCAGGAGCTAAAGCCACAGGAGCAGGTCTAGGTATATTCAAATGGTTACTTCCATTATTAGCTGCCATTGCATTAATTTGGTTTTTGGCGACAAGAACAGGATGTGCTGATGAAAGCAAGGTTAGATCTGTGAAAACCACAACTGAACAAATCACGGAAGTTGCAAAGGAGCCTGTCAAGAAAGTCCAAAACGTATTAGGAAAAGTAAATGAAGCAGCGTTGACAGCATTAGATGATATTAGCTTTGCAGTTGGTTCTGCAGGTTCTCAAATGATGGATTTCATAAAAGGGGGAGCAAAAGGAGATGGACGATTTAGATTTAAGAATTTAAATTTTGCTTCTGGCTCATCAGTGATCGACGGAGCTTCTGGATTGGAAGTAGACAATATCGCAGCCATCATGAAAGCCTATGGTGATGTAAAAGTTAAAATTGAAGGGTACACCGATAGTAGAGGAAATGCGGATTCCAATCTTACTTTATCTCAAGCTCGAGCAGATGCAGTAAGAGATCGTTTGCTTGCTACAGGAATTGATGCAGCAAGAATGTCTACAGAAGGCTTTGGTGCTGCTAATCCCATAGCAGATAATGAAACAGCTGAAGGAAGAGCAGAAAATAGAAGAATTGAGGTGGTACTTGTGAAGTAATCTTAATAGAATATTAATAAGAAAGGCATTAGGTCATTGACCTAATGCCTTTCTTTATTCTTAAATGATGCAAAAAATTATCTAAGACTATTGTACTAAAAAGATTAAGTTGTCATGAGTCGTCCTCCAGCATAAAAACTATTTAGACCATGAGATAGTAGTTGGGAAGGCGCAAATTCTATTACAACTGGAGGCTCCTCCTCTTCGGCAGTATTTATCAACCTGCAAATTTCATCTCTAGCAGCACGATCGATCATATCATTCGTAAGCTTATGATAGCTGCCTTCATCGAACTCATCATTTCCATCAAAGGTTTCAAAGGCCTGCGAGTTGGCATTTCTACCCATGAGATAGTATGCTTTAACTGGATGAATTTCGAATTTTTGTGTGTGCTCTGTATCCATAATCCAGTTTCCATATAGCGCTACTAAATCACCATCCATTTGATAATTTTCATCTCCAAAATTATCCGTATTATCATATTCTATATCTGGTTCTTCAGCGACGCCTCCTTCTGAACCACCATCTTGAAGGTGCTGAACAAGTCCAATAAGTAAAGCTATTATCGCTGCAATACCAGCAGATAATATAAACCCTAAAGGCCCCAAAAACGAAAGGAGCATACAGGCCATGGTATAACTTGTGGCAAATGCCATCAAGCTCAACATGAGTTGATTAATTAAAAGCTTTAGTCGCTTCCCATCTATTTCACAATGCAAGAAGGGCATTAGTTTTTTTCTATCTAATCGAAATAGTTGATTGACTCCTCTTGGCTGGTATGCTGTCTCATAAGGATTTTGATAAATAATGGAATTGGTAAAGGCTTCATTAGGATTTAACCAATTTGTTGATGGGTCAAAATCTGGAGGAATGGCATCCCATAGTGCAGATCCTTGTGTGATTTGTGTAGCATCTTTTCGATAAAAGTGGCCTTGAAAATTTTTGCTTTCTCCGTTTTCATTAAGGTTAGAAGGATCTAATAATCGAGCCATAAAACCCACCATGAGATTATTAAAAACATTGGATGTGGCATCCTTATCTTCTGGGTCTTTTGATTTTAATCTTAATAAATAATCAGCAATATTTTTTCTTTCAGCCCTTCTATCGGAGGGGGTTTTATCTACATCTGTTAATATATCAGGGTCGCAATTAATTGGCTGAATAGGAACTCCATCATGAAAAGGCAAATCTTCAAATAAGGCTGGCTGACTCAACAATGAATTGTTTTCATTAATATGAATACACATTTTTTGATAGCATTCATTTTCTGTGAAAGGAGCAAGCAACAAATCTAACTTTCTATCACCATCTCCATGAGGTTCAAGATTTCTAACTACGGTACCTACAACACAAGAATTTTCTTTAATGCAAAGTAGTCGTTCATGATAATACCAGTCTAAAAAATCTTTCAGTAAAGCAATAATTGTAATAACGGCGGGCCAAACACCAAAACAAGGAATAAATAAAAAAGGGGTTAATAAAACCAACACAGTTGTACTTACGGTTATGAAACCATTCTTAAAATACGAACTGATTAAAAAACCAAGAAGGCCTCCCATGGTTTTGTGAGATCTTGCGACTCCAGGTTCTGCGCAATAGGTATATTGAGTTAAATTGTCAGGCATAATAATTAGTTTAAAAGATAGGTAACACCTCCAACGAGTTTTCCAGATGCAGTAAGCGCTTGAATATTGATGGCCTTTTTATGCTTCTTTATACTTTCTATTGGAAGCTGAATGCTAACAGGAATTTTAGCAGTTTGCCCAGGACCAAGCCTTACAGAATTTTTCGCGTCTCCCATGCTTATACTTATGGAAGGAGGCAAGCTAAAATCGGATTCTAGTAATTGTGTTTTATAAGATTGGTACCCTGAATATCTTTTGCGAATTAATTTTCGAGGAATATTTTTTTGCATTCGATATTTGTAAGAGCGTCCCTTTACGGGAAAAGCTGTAGGCATGAAATTACCAATACGTTTGTGTAAAGGCCATCGTTCATGACCCTCTGTCCTCGTTAAATTTAAAGCAATTTTATGGTCATCAATTATTTGATAAGCATCAGCATAAAATGTAAAAGTCTGATTTTTTTTGCTGTGATTGAATAGCGTAATTTCTTCTTCAAGAAGATTTAATGGTAACGAAGAACTGGTAGTTGAACCATACACTCTTGTATTTTCCTGCCCTACATTATTAGAGGGGTTTGTATCAAGAGGATGGCTTACTTGGGCTTGTAAACAATAGTGTTTGTTTTCGCCTGGAGGAACTTTTGGTGTACGCCAATTAAAAGTGGCAATACGGTGTTTCATTCCTTCTACATTGATGTATTTTATTATTTCATTTCCATGAGCATCTATTGCAAGGGGATGGAAAACAGGATCATTGAAACTCCACTCCCTATAAAGTAGCCGAAGTTTTACACCTAAGGCAAGATCAGTAGAAGCATTATGGACTTTTACAAAAACAATGTAATCTGTATCTGATTCTAAATGATAAGAATCTGCTTCGATGACCGCAGGTGTGATTTTCTTAGCCATGAATATATCTGGATTATTCCAAGTAACGGGCAAACCTTGACTTTGTAAATAACTTTGACTATAAATACAAGGATCTGGTCTTCGAAATACTTCTTCAGGGAAAGGAGAATAACAAAGGTCATTATCACTGTCTTCTTTAAAATTCTTCTTCTTTAATAAGGCACAAATAATATCCCAAAGCTTCAAGAAAAAGAAAGGCAGTAAAGTTATTAGTAAGAATAATAACTGAACAAACGAAAACAAGGAAGATCCTAGGCCTTTTACAAATAGAGATTTCACTAAATTATTAATTGAAGGCATGGCAATTATTTTTTGTAAAATGATCTGATTCCCTTTATGAGAAAGTGACTACAAAGCCACATAAAAAAAAAGACTATTAATTCTAGCGTAAAACTTCCAAGATGAAATAGCATTTCTGTCAGGATAAGGGAAAATGAAAATGATGGAAATAATTCCATTATTTTTTTTGTTGAAAAACTTTGTTGACTTAGTTGAGGCGTCATAATTTATTTAGGATTAATATTTAATAATGATTGTCGAAGGATAAACTATGGACATTTACAGCCGAAGTAAAGTTTTGAAGGAGCAAAAAAACCAGAATGGAGAAAATTTACCTTTACTAATTAAGGAGAAAGGGTAAAAAGATGAAAGGACTAATTATTTTATAAAATAAAAATTCCGTTCGGCCCAGAGATTTCAATTTTAATGGCTGATGGTTCTCGATTGGAGATAAGAAGATTTTCGAATAAATTATTAAAGCAATTTTGTGCCTTGAATTCATTATTAGATGAATGAAACATTATTTTTTCAAGGCTACAATTTTGACTTAATTTTTCAGTCGGATGAAAGCTACTCAAAGACCAATCTGTCATAAAAGGAATAAGTTCGATTTCAGGTTCTGCTAAGGGTAATATCATTTTCCACCTTAAAAAAGAACCCTCAGGTGTTTCTCTTTCGCCTTGTTCTATAACTCCCATATCTTTTTGATATGCCCGAAGAATCGCTTGGTCTTTCTCTAAATGATCAGACTTTAGAGACCATCTTGTCACCTTTGCTTCTTTTATTAAATCAATACCCATCCACCTAGGAGCAATTACATTTTGATTGTCTGAATCAATAGCTAATATTTCTAAGTAACAGCCCATTCCTAAATTTAGAAGTGCATTTTTAGTTCCTTTTGTAATATGCCTGCCTCCAATAGTAGGACTAAGGCCATGTTCTTTTTCAAAAAAATAGATCGCCTCTTCCAAATTTGGGACAGCATAAACAATATGGTCAATAGCTCTTCCTGCGATCTTCATGATTTTAGATTAAAGTTTATTAGAGTTGTCATCTGGGTCTAGTAGAAATAACCTCCCAGTTATTGCCCATAAATTTATAAAACGAATAGTGCTCATAAAAGTTTTTTTCTTCCATATCAGAATATGAGAAGTAGCAATTGAGTTGGTATCCTTTTAATTTACTTAAGTTTTTATAAAAATGTATTAATGATGAGTCGGGAACAGCGCTGTCTTTAAATAGAATTTTATTTAATTGATTTAATCTTTGATACTGTATTTTTTCTCCTATATGATAAACAATTGTTTTTTTTGACTCATCTAATCCAATATGATCGACAATATTATTGTTTTCATCTAAAACATTAACATTCATTTCTTGTATTAACGAAGGTGCATTTAATGATTTGAAAATAAGCATATCAGGTCTTGGTATTTTCGTTTCTTCGTCTATAAAATCTTCGTGGTTAACCATAAAAAAATATGGTCTATTGCTTATCCTTGTATCTTCTCCAGTTAGTTCAATTGTCTTATAGCATGCAAATATTGAAACTAATACAGCTATAAAAGTTAACCAAAAATTAATTTGAATATTATATTTCTTAATCAAAGTTCTCATATAAGAGTTTTAGTTTTATAAAATGAAAATCACCTCGATAGAACAAACTAAAAATGGTCTATCGGGGTGAACGAAAAAAATTACTTAATTCCTTATTTATTAAACAGAATTAAAAGCGCTTTGAATTAACTTAATAAACTCAGGGTCATCGTTATCTATTTCAATGTCAATTCTTTTTCCATCGAACTCGATTCTTACGATATCCTCCTTATGCCAAGGCAGCACCACCAGAGTTTTTTTAATTTCGTCAACCAATGCCGAACAAGAGGCATTTAATACTTCTTCTGTTAAATTATTTGCCTTTTTTAGGCGAACATTGTTAATAATTTTTATCATTTGATAAAAAGTTTTATACCTTTGTTCTAGGATGTTTCCAAACATAAACGTCCCATTACCACAAAGGTGGTTTAAAAATATTTACACGGCTCGTCTAAGTACGAGCCGTTGCTATTTCTGCACCTAAATACAGAACATGCAAATATAGAGAAATTACATATATAAAAAAATCATCAAGTGTTTTTCCATTATAATGGATTATTATCTAGAGGAGCTCTGATAATTAGTTAGTTGCCTTAGCTTAAAGTTTCAAGATCATACAAAGTACTATAATATTATTGGCTATACCATTTTTGTAAAACATCAAGGGCAGGCTTTCCCTGAATGGAAAAGCTGGTATCCAAGCCTTGGTTTTCTTGGGCAAACCATTTCCATGAAAAGCCACCTGCCACCCAAGGCTCGTTCCAAAAGGTTTGGAAAAAGGCTTGGTATAAATTTGCTTGTGTTTCATTATTTAAAGAGGCAATATTCCCTTTATCATGAATCCATGGTTCTTTACCAGCATAGGATACATTTCGATAACCAAACTCGGTCAATAGGATTTGACGATTTTCTTCGATGCTCTTAGTTTTAAGATCTCTCTGAATGCTTTTCCAGTTTCGTATGGTTTTTTTAATCTTTGGCGTTTCCATTTTATTAATAGGAAAATAAGTATCAACTCCAATAAAGTCTAATGCACCCCAGAAAGTAATATCTTGATATTCATCCCAATTGGCAGCATAGGTAATAGGGCCTTTGTAAAGGTTTCTAACTTCTTGTATGAGTGTATTCCAAAACTGAGGTCTAGATAAAGCAAAACTTTTAAGCTCTGTGCCAATGGCAAATAAATCTACTTCATACTGATGTGCGATTTTTGCTAAACCGATGATGTAGTTTTTATAGTTATCTTCAAAGGTCAACCAATCTCCTTCATTGTTAAATTGAATTTCTCCACGCCAGCTAGCTTCAATGATTTTATCTGAATGGCTTTGTTCTTTAGCTAGCACTACATGAGGCTTTAGGAAGACTTTTAGCCCAGCTTGTTTGGCTAATTGGATGGCCTCAATATTAGCTTCAATGGTTTCACCCCAATGATGGTTTTGTTCATCAGGAATGAAAGCTAAGTTTTTTCGGTTTATGGTAGCTTCGGGAATCAACCCTACCCAGTTGGCATTTGTAGCTTTTATATCTTCAAACATCTCAACTGTTTGTATAGGCATATCAGGACCAAAATAACTCATCCCATTAATTTTTTGTCCGTGGAGTTGAACTTGAAAAATTATTGTAATACTTATAATGACGCATAAAACGCGCTCTAGCTTTTTTATGTCTTTAATAAATTTCATGGCATACTAATTAAAAATATTGACCAAGACCTATGACAAAACCTTTCTGTGATTTGTCAAATAGTCCAATCCCATAATCGATTCTAAGAACAGAACCGTATATCTTTTTATATATAATTCGGACACCTCCTCCAACAAACTGTTTGAAGTTTTCTCTATCTACTAAATCCTCTAGACTTCCTCCAGGGTTACGCCAAGTTCCAGAATCGGCGAAGGCCACAACTTGTGCACCCCAAGTCCCAGTTTCTAATATGCTTTGTCTATATTCTATATTTAAAACAAATTGTGCGGTCCCACGATCAATTCTATTTCCAATCCCTCTAATGTTCATATGACTATCTGCAACGAAGGGCGCGAAAGGGGTGTCATTATTGCTAGCAATGCCCAATCTCAATCTTGTGGCGATATTAGCTTTTTCTTTTACACGATGGAAGTATCTGGCATTTAGTTGAAAGGTATTGAATAAACTTTGGTCCGTTGTATTGTATACATTTTGAAAAAGAACCTGCCAATCTAATCCATGTAAGTAAAAAGAATGATAGTTTAAAAAACTTTCTGCGTACGATAATTTGCTCAGCCACTTGGTTTGTGTTAAACCATCAGGTCCAGGAGTGTTATCAAAAAATTGACGATCACTCTTAGTATATTTTTCTATAAAATAGGTGCCTCCAAATTCTACTAAACGATGGAATCCAAAGTTTCGAATAATGGTGGCGCCAATGCCGTTATTGTCATAATCATAGTTGACCGTCCCTTCAGCGAAATACAAAGGCTCCATTGAGGCCCACCTATAAAGATTGCTGGTATAGCCCCAAGTTGAATTTTTGATTCTTGGATTTTTATAGTAGATGTGTCCTCCGTGCCGTTGATCACTATTTTGGTATAGGGCACTTAAATGTTGCCCTCTTCCTAGCCAGTTGATATCTGAAAATCCAGCCTGAAACCAGATATTCCCCTTAATGCCTCCAAAATTTAGAATGGGTAATAGGGTCTTTATTTCTTCTATGTGGAATGTAATTACAACTGGTTCATTGAGGCTGTCTAAGGAATAAGATGCCATTCCTATACTGGCCATATTTTTAAGTCTCTGAACATCTTCAATTAATAAGCTGTCAGAAATGGTTTCCGTTTTATTTGATTCAATAAAAGGGAGTATGTTTTTTTCTTTAGTTCGTTTTAGTCCTTTAAAAATAATTGTGTTTTGTGCTTGGATATAAGAGCTCGACAACAATGATAGAATCATTGTTAGAAAAGTGATTTTGATTGTTGTCTTAAAAAACATTTTGTGATTTTGTCTAGCTAAATTGACGTTCTTTGTTCAATTTTATTTTGTTCTTTTCTGAATATTATATCTTAAGCCTACATTATATGTAGCTGCTTGTCCGCCAGATTGCTTCAAAAATTTATTTGAAAACTCTGTGACTAATAATTCCAATTCAAAGTTAGGATTGAATTGATATTTTGCTCCTACACCTCCTTGAATAAAATAGTCAAAGGTACTCTGCCAGTAAGGAGAAAAACCGCCAATAGTATAGATCGTCGCCTTGGGCGTAGGGTTATAACTAAGAATTAGAGTAGCCGGTGTAGAAACACGGTTAGCATGCCCTCCTTCTACACCTCCAATGTCTTCCCACAATAGATCTATTTCTGTGAATAATGAGAATTGTCTACCAATAGAAAAATCATTAAAAAATTGTGTGTTCCAAGTCGCTCCATTCCAATCGATGTATGGTTGAGCATCATTGCCTGCTAAGTCTTGACCAATAGGAAAGACGAATGAACTTTGAATGGAAAAATTGGTCCACTTTTCCACAGGAGCATATCTGATCTGAGGCCCCAATGCCGTAAGACCCTGTCGAGCACTCGATGATTCAGAAGATCCCAACACTGCGAAAGGAGAATCAGGCAAAGAGGAATTTCTCACTCTGCGGTATCTAGTGTTTAAACCAATATTGAATCGGTTGTTCAAACCATATAAATAACTCACAGATGTGGTAAAGAAAGTAGAACGATCCGTTAATTGCTCTGCATTTCCAGTTTGCTGTGAATATAGATTATTGAAAATTTTCACTTCTGAAGAGCCCTTCGGAATCGTAGATGACACAATGTATCTAGATGCATTATTTGCACCAGATACATTTGGTATAATTTCAGAAGAACTATTGCTTGCATCATTCAAATCCCAATTATAGGGATAGTATGAAATTTTTGAATCATTAGAAATCGCATTTGTTCTATAAGCGTTGATAAATTCAATGATGGCAGCTTTGTTGGATCCAAAATCATTGGCGTACCAATTGAATATTTGTGACAACTCAGTTTTGTCAGCGCTTATCTTTAAAAACTTAGGATTGTTTAAGGCTATTTTTGTTTGCTGCTCTAATTGCTTTTCAACTAAAGATGGGCGGTAGGCAAAGTTGGTAATCGGAGGACAACCAATAGCACCACACACTAACACGAAATGCAATCTTGCATCATTGTATACTTTAAGCAATTGATTTTTTTCTAATGCATTTAAAGTCATATGCTCACCTGCAACAGTAATTTTTCTATTGTCGAAAAAACCATTTAAGTCCATCACAGAATTAATGGGGAAAGCTTTAGCAGCAGCACTTATCACATGCAAATTATAGGCATTGATGTAAAATGCTTTTTTGGTATCCATATCAGCGGTACTTAAATCAGCATTTTCAATGTGAGATATTAAACTTTTTAAGCTCTTATTATTTTTAAGTTCAGCATAATCTAATAAACCATTGCTTACTTCTTTTGAGAAGAAGCTATGTGCTTGATCAAA
This sequence comes from uncultured Saprospiraceae bacterium, assembly GCA_937961455.1. Lineage (GTDB taxonomy): Bacteria > Bacteroidota > Bacteroidia > Chitinophagales > Saprospiraceae > CALGNN01. The sequence goes on along the minus strand of CALGNN010000027.1, from coordinate 6,200 downwards.
AAAGGCTTGATCGATCTCTTGCCCAGAGATGGAAGCTATCGAAAATATGGAGATGATGATTAATTGAAATAAATGTTTCATGATTAAATTTTTAATAGATTAAATATGGTTTTGTGTTTGGGTATTTAAGACATTCAAAGCTTCTTCCAATCTATATTGTGCAACCATGCCTGTGAAAATGGCTTGAATTTCTTCTTGATATAATAAGAGCGTAACAGGATTTTTGGTTTGCTTAAGCTCCTCTTTAATTTGCTGAGCATCTTGCCCTGTTAATTTTACATACTGAAGCTTACTAGCACTTGAAACCACCATCTTATTTATAATATTGTCAAGAAGGTTGTTGTCTGTCCCGCATCTTGCACACAGACTTACAAACATTGGAAGCTCTGATTGACTTTGCGCTTTTAGCAAGTCCGTTAGTTTTGAAATTTTCATAGAATGATTCATAAATACCTAATTTGATTTATAGTAATTCAATGGCTGTGCCAAGTTTATTCTTTACTATGCAAGCCACTGATAATCAAATAAATATGATTTTTGATGTTTGTTTTTAAGAAGAATAAAACAGAAAATAATTACGATATATCGTATTTTTACGAAAACATGGTTATCTTATATGGGATTAGATATGCAAAGAATATGAAGCTTTTTTCGAAACAAGATTTACAGAATTTATCCTACACCGCATTGATGGAATTGCCTGAAGCGGTCTTTTGGTTTGATAAGGATGCGAAACTTTTTGAAGTAAATAATGTCGCTTGTAAAAAATGGCTATACAGTAGAGAAGAACTATTGCGGTTAAGCATTTTTGATATTAACCCCAATATGAGTCATGACATTTGGGCAGCACATTGGGAGACCAAGCAGATGGATCGATCGACCTTTGAAAGTTCTCATGTAAGAAAAGATGGCTCAGAATTTCCCGTTGACATCACAGATATTTTTGTGAAGCTTAAAGGAGAGACTTATAGTTGCGCCATTGTAAGAGATATTTCTGAACGCAAACAAAAAGAAGCTGCATTAAGAGGAGCGCTCTTGGAAATAAAAGAGCTCAAAGAAAAATTGGAAGCAGAGAATAATTATTTGCAAGAAGAGATTGAAGTGCAAAACAATTTTGGAGAGATAATTAGTAACAGTAAAAAATTCAAACAGACTCTTAAACAAATTGAGCAAGTTGCAGATACAGCTTCTACCGTTTTGGTTACAGGAGAAAGCGGCACAGGAAAAGAATTAATCGCAAGAGCGCTTCATCAATTAAGTAGAAGATCTAATCGACCTATGATCAAGGTTAATTGTGCTGCCTTACCAGCGAATTTAATTGAGAGTGAATTATTTGGTCATGAGAAGGGGGCCTTTACCGGTGCCCTCAGCAAGAAACTTGGAAAATTTGAACTAGCAGATGGAGGGACCTTATTTTTAGATGAGATAGGAGAGTTACCCATGGATCTCCAAGCGAAAATATTGAGAGCCATTCAAGAAGGAGAAATTGAAAGTGTCGGAGGACACGAATTGAAAATAGTTGATGTAAGGATTATAGCCGCAACGAATCGTGATTTACAGAAAGAGATAGCGAAAGGAAATTTTCGCGAGGATCTTTTTTATCGTTTAAATGTATTTCCCATTCACAGCATGCCATTGAGAGAACGCAAAGAAGATATTCCATTATTGATTAGATTTTTTTGTGAAAAGATTGGATCAAAGCTCGGCAAGAAAATAACAGACATTCCTCAGAAGCTTATCGATCGTTTAATGGATTATGATTTTCCAGGAAACATTAGAGAGTTAGAAAACCTGATCGAACGAGCCATCATTACTTCCAGAACGAAAAAACTGAGTATAGGAGATTGGTTTAATACCAATAAAAAAATCGTAAAAGCGGATAATTTCTTAACGCTTGAAATGCACCAGCGCAAGTACATCACGGAAGTTATGAAACATTGTAATTGGAAAGTGAGTGGCGCAAATGGTGCAGCGAATATTTTAGATATGCCCCCAACAACTCTATATTCAAAATTGGAAAAATTGCAAATAAAAAGGAGTAATGAATCAGCTGACTGATTTTGTCAAACGTACTTTTCCCACCAGCAATCTTGAATATGGGAATCTACATTGAAAAGTTCTCCAAGCTTTGGTAAGACAAAATTCATTTGCAGTTCTTTTGCAGATGCAGCAAATTCTACAGCAGGTTGTTTCCAGGTGTGTTGATAGGATAACTTAAATCCACCCCAATGTACTGGCATTATTTTTTGTGCTTTAGCATCCATTGCAGCTTGCACAGATTCTTGTGGAAACAAATGGATGTCATGCCAGTCAAGATTGTATTGTCCACACTCCATAAAACCAAAATCGAAAGGACCCAATCTTTTTCCAATCTCTTTAAAGTGTTTGCCATAGCCCCCATCCCCGCTAAACCAAATATTTTCATTGATGGATTTAAAGCTCCACCCTCCCCAGAGCGTTTTTCTTCGATCCTGTAGTCCCCTCCCTGAAAAATGTCTTGTAGGTGTAAAACTTACATTAATGTTTTCGAATTCATGAGAGTCCCACCAGTCAAACTCTGTAATTAAATCCGCTTGGACGCCCCATGCTATTAAGTGTCTTTTTACTCCGAGGGAAACAAAATACCTGCGCGTTTTATGTTTCAACTTTTGAATACTGCTATAATCTAAATGATCATAATGATCATGTGTCATTAAGAGTACATCAATCTCAGGAAAATCATCAATTAAGTCTAAAGTATTTTTTGAAAAACGCCTTGTCGGCAAAGGAGCAATGGGGGTGGTGTTTGGTCCCAGCATGGGATCAATTAATAAGGTTTTATTTGCCATGCGCATTAAAACAACGGAATGACCATACCAGATAAATTTACTTTTTTCGGAAGGTGCTAAAAAGATGTCTTTATTAAAAGGGAGTATATCAAGGTTCTGATTAGGCTCACCATCTGCAGCGCTGCTAAGCTGTTTATAAATGATCCTGGGGAGGTCTAACAAATTACCAGCGAGACTTGTAGTCTCTAAATTTTGAAAACTACCGTTTTTCCAGTTTTCAGACTTTTGGTAAATCTCAATCCACTTCTTACTCGGTCTGCCACCAAATTGGGCTAAAAAATTCTTCATCTACAATAGGACTTAGATTTTTAAAAGTTTAATTATTTGATTTTCTAAATGCAAAAAATACATGCCATTTGGAAGATCAGATAAGTCAATACTACATTGATTCGTACAACTGAGATAGCCGCTTTTAACCAAGCGACCCTTTGTATTATAAATATGCAATTGTTGCGATTTAAATTCATCCGAGGCTAGAATATGAATTATTGATGATGTGGGATTTGGAAAAACCTGCATACTTTTTTTGCTTACATTATCTTCTGTAGTAGAAACAATAGACTCTAGCATATATGTCCAAACAGCAGTATTGATACTGCTTGACTTAATAGGACTACTATGATGAAATAAACTAAACCCCGGAGATTGCGTCGTGTATAGGCAATGGGAATAATCATAAGGTTCGCTTATGTTATCAACATAAACCGTATCATATGTTGGATACATCTGTAAGCTTTCTAAGCTGCTTAGTTGTTTTTCGAAATCAACAAATTCATCCAATAAGCTTAAATAGGCGTAGTGTCTATCCACCGGTGTTTGCCCAGCGACTTTTAACCAATTAGCAGCATCCGAAAAATGATTGCTGTAATCATTTGGTCCTGAAAACATAAGCACACGATTTACTAAATGATCCTTGGCAATATATGCTGCATGGCCACTTCCCTGTGAGTGTCCAGTAACGATGATTTTTGACCAATCTATTTCATGATTATTTAATAAATATTGTCCCCAATTTTCGCTTGGAAATGTCGTATCCAAAAATTGTATAAGCCTTAAAGTTCTTGTGTAAATCGCATTTAAAGAATCTACTTGAAGAAAAATACTTTCAGGCGTACCATAACAAATTTCTTGTCTATATTTATCAAACACCAAAGGATCCGTGCTGTTTGTCAAGGCAGCGGCAGCGACATCATTAACATAAGAAAGGTTGATTACATTAAAACCAATTGTCGCAATGGAATCTGAAAAATTTCTATAAGTTCTTGGTCTCGTATCTGTGCCTCCTAAAAAAAGAACAAGCTTGTCGATGGTAGACATATTATTTCTCACGACTAGGTGCGAATCTTGGGATGCTTCATAGCCTGTATCCGTATCAATAGGGGCGACATAAAAACTATTTATCTGTGCATTAGTGATTGATGCAACAAAGAAAAAAGAAATAAATAAAATGCTTTTTATTGGCATATTATAATTGAATATAAATGATCGAAAATAAAGGGATTAATCCAAAAACAACTCCATTTCAAATTGGTTTACGGTATTCTGAAGTCCTACTAAATTGATGGTTTCAATTTTATTTTTTAATCGACCATCAACATTAATAATTTTTACTTCTTCTGATATAATTTTAATAGCTGCGAAAAGTCTTTTCCATGCATTCATGTCATTTTTTAATACATCACATTGTGCGAGATAATTATTTTCTGGATTGATGATAAAATAGGATTCTAAAACTTGATTATGAAAAACTTGATAGTACTTATTGGGGCCTTCAACAATACTTTCTTTTTGAAAATCCCAAGAATAATATTCTTGATTAATTAATTCATCCCAATTAAATGCACTTGGAGTGATTTCTTGTATTTCGGGAGCTTGGGCTTCTAGAATATTTATAGTTCCTGCATAACAATAAAAATCTTTACAGATATTGAAGCCTACACCTTTATAAGCTCTAATGGCAATGGCATTTTTAGTGATGACTTCTAAGGAAGTTTTTTGAATGCCATGACTTTTTAAATCTTTCAAAGCAAAGTCATAAATGGCTTTTACAATTTTTCTACCTCGATAAGCAGGTAATACACCTGTGCCAGTATTAAATGCAGTATATATTCCATTGCGCGTATCTATACCGTGTATGATAAATCCTACTAAAACTCCTTGGTCATACATTCCATAGGATAAATCGAATTGCACTTTAGCTGCTTTCCATCTTTTTTCATAGTAGCTTTTCTCTGTTGGCATTTTGACATAATAATTCTCGAAAGAAGAAAGGAAGCAGTCTACAATGTTGTCAAACGAGCTATTAACTAAGGTGCTTACGTTCATTTCAATTATTATTTTTTAAATCCTTCAGCGATTATTTTTTCAGCAATTTTTCCTTGTGGAGTAAAATTAAGTTTTGCCCATTCCTTCATATGGTCTTTTTTATAGTCCATTCTCATCTGCCAAATATGAACTCCAGCAAACCATTTTTTTGGCCACACATTTTTGAAAAAAGCTTTGTAACAATTTGCCTGTGTCTGCTCTGAAAATATAATGTTTTCTGATTTGAGATTTTCTGCCCATAGCCAAGGTTCAATAGCTGCACTAGCGGTGCTTTTATAACCCATTTCAGTAAAAAGCACTTTTCTTTGGTGTTTTTTAGAAAGGGAGGAAATACTAGGTAAATATTTCTTCCAAGCTTTAGTAAGATCATCTACAGTCGGATGTTTTATATCCACTAATGGAAAATAGGCTTGGATGCCAATGTAGTCCAACTTATCCCAAAAGGTAATTTCTTCATATTCTCGATACCAATTGGCAGCATAGATAAGCTTCCCGGAATAGATGCCCCTAAGCTCCTGAATTAGCTCTAGCCAAAACTGAGGCTTTTCAAGTGCTAAACGTGTGAATTCTGTCCCAACACAAAACATTTCTGCACCAGCTTGTTCGGCTATTTTTGCATAGTGAAAAATAAAATCTTTGTAACTGTCCTGCCACAGTTTCCAATTTTCATCATGTAACGGAAAAATCTCAGAGCGCCATTTGCCCTCAATAGTGGTGTCTACCCATACATGGGGCTTTAGGAATACTTTAAAACCAGCATCCCGAACCAAAGAGATTCGATCGAATAATTGCGTGCTATCTCCATCATAAAAGGAGACATCAGCATCTTTATAATCCACTTGAAATCCCCAAGGGACGATTGTGATCCATTCAATATTTTGCTCCTTTAAATCATAAAAACTGCTCGAGTCTTCTGCACCAAAAATATGTACCCCTTTTTGTTTTTCAAAAGTCTCCTGAGACTTGCTGGGAGAAAAATTCGTGTTAATAAAAGACCATTGTGAAAACAGAAAGATTGAAATGCTCGCTAATAGCAAGATTAAGAAA